>CAYNGZ010000244.1:0-8745 GCA_964396695.1 uncultured Pseudomonas sp. | reverse complement strand
CATGGTGTCTTCGCCCTATGACGAGTTTCTGTAGTTCTTTTCCATCGTCTGTCCCGGTGGCGAATTTACCAGTGAGCTGAGTCGTCTGGAGGTGGGTGATACCTTGATGGTCGACCGCCAGGCCTTCGGTTTCCTGACCCTTGATCGTTTTGTCGACGGGCGTGATCTCTGGTTGCTGGCCACGGGTACCGGCATCGCGCCGTTTCTGTCGATCCTGCAGGGCTTCGAGGTCTGGGAGAAATTCGAGCGGATCATTCTGGTGTATAGCGTGCGCGAAGCGCGGGAACTGGCCTATCAGGCGCTGATTGCCGGGTTGGCAGAGCACGAGCACCTGGCGGAGCACGTCCATAAACTGCAATTTATCGCCACGGTTACCCGTGAGCAGCATCCGCAAGCGTTGAATGGGCGAATCACCCGGTTGATCGAAAGTGGTGAGCTGGAGCGGGTGGCTGGCGTCGCAATAACGGCCGAGCATTCGCGGGTGATGCTCTGCGGAAACCCGCAGATGATCGATGACACCCGCAAGCTGCTGAAAGAGCGCGACCTGCAACTGAGCCTGAGTCGTCGGCCTGGCCAGGTGGCCGTGGAAAATTACTGGTGATGAAAAACGACGCCATCAGGCGCCGTTCTCTCTCGCAGCACAGCCCTCAGAGCTTGTTGTTCTGCGCTTTGAGCAGATCGCGAATCTCGCTCAACAGCTCTTCTTCCTTGGTCGGAACCGGCGGCAGGCTGGGCGCCACGGCCTCTTCACGCTTCAGGCGATTGATGGCTTTCACGCCCATGAAGATCGCGAACGCGATGATCAGGAAGTCGATAATGCTCTGGATGAATTTGCCGTAGGCCAGCACCACGGCCGGGGCTGTGCCCTGCGCCGATTTCAGTGTGACAGCCAGATCCACGAAGTCCACCCCACCGATCAGCAGGCCAATTGGCGGCATGACAACGTCACCGACAAACGACGAAACGATCTTGCCGAACGCGGCGCCGATGATAATACCGACGGCCATGTCGACCACATTACCTTTGACCGCGAAGGCCTTGAACTCACTTAGCACGCCCATAGGTTATTCCTTGTTACAGATGAGGTTGGTGAACGCAGTGTAAATCAGCAAGTCGGGTCTTGCTCGACACAACGGCTTATAGCGTTCGCTGCTATCGACCTGTTTGCTGGCAAAAAGTTTGCAAAGTGCCATCAATCGCGCGCGAAATACTCGCCAACCCACTGATGAACCAGAAAAAACTCTCAATCGACGCGTTGTATTCTTTCTATTTATGTTCTGACTGAATGGTCACTAGCCTCTGTTCAGCGCACCTGGATGCGCTACACAAAATCAGAGGAATCCGACATGACCACCTCCATTAACCGAGGGGTTTTTCCCCATCGCCGTACACTCGGCGTCTTGACCGTCAGCCTGCTGTCGTTCTCCGTTCATGCGACGACCTTGACCCGCGATAACGGCGCTGTCGTGGGCGACAACCAGAACTCGCAGACCGCAGGAGCCACTGGCCCGGTGTTGTTGCAGGACGTGCAACTGATTCAGAAACTCCAGCGCTTCGACCGCGAACGCATTCCCGAGCGTGTCGTACACGCTCGTGGTACGGGTGCCCATGGCAGTTTCACCGTGACCGATGACCTCAGCGACCTGACCAAGGCCAAAGTCTTTGCCGCTGGACAGACGACGCCAGTGTTCGTGCGTTTTTCAGCGGTGGTACACGGCAACCATTCCCCGGAAACCCTGCGCGACCCACGAGGCTTTGCCACCAAGTTCTACACTGCAGACGGCAACTGGGACCTGGTCGGCAATAATTTCCCGACCTTTTTCATCCGCGATGCGATCAAGTTTCCGGACATGGTCCACGCCTTCAAGCCGGATCCACGCACCAATCTGGATGACGACTCACGCCGGTTCGACTTCTTTTCCCATGTCCCGGAAGCCACTCGCACCCTGACCGAGTTGTATTCCAACTCCGGTACGCCGGCGAGTTACCGGGAAATGGACGGTAATGGCGTTCACGCCTATAAACTGGTGAATGCCAAAGGTGAAGTCAGTTATGTGAAGTTCCATTGGAAAAGTCTGCAGGGCATTAACAATCTCGACCCGCAAGCCGTTACTAAAGTTCAGGGTCAAGACTACAGTCATATGACCAATGATCTGGTCACCCACATTAACAAGGGTGATTTTCCAAAGTGGGACTTGTACATTCAGGTTCTGAAACCACAAGACCTGTACAAGTTTGACTTCGATCCATTGGATGCTACCAAGATCTGGCCGGGTATTCCTGAGCGAAAAGTTGGACAAATGGTGCTCAATCGTAATCCGGCGAATGTCTTTCAGGAAACCGAACAAGTTGCCATGGCGCCGGCCAATCTAGTGCCGGGAATCGAACCTTCGGAAGATCGTTTGTTACAAGGTCGAGTGTTCTCTTATGCCGATACGCAGCTGTATCGCCTGGGGGCCAATGCTTTGCAATTACCGATCAATGCGCCAAAAGTCATGGTGAACAATGGTAACCAGGACGGTGCGATGAATACCGGTCACAGCAGCAGTGGTGTGAACTATCAGCCGAGTCGTCTGGAGTCACGTGAGGAACTTCAAGCGGCACGCTATAGCCAGTCGGCACTGTCGGGTACGACCCAGCAGGCGAAGATCCAGCGCGAGCAAAACTTCAAGCAGGCCGGCGATCTGTATCGCTCGTTCAGCAAGAAGGAGCGCAGCGACCTGATCGAAAGCTTTGGTGGCTCGCTGGCCACCACGGATGACGAAAGCAAGCACATCATTCTGTCCTTCCTCTACAAGGCTGACCCCGAATACGGCACCGGCGTGACCAAGGTTGCCAAGGGTGACCTGAGTCGCGTCAAGGCGCTCGCGGACAAACTGGTCGACTGATCGTCATTGCCTCAACCGGTTCTCGCACGACTCAGTGCTGTGCGAGAACCCAGGAGCTGTGCCATGCGAATGTATCTTTGCCTGTTTCTGGCCAGCCTGGCGTTCAGCGTTTACGCAGAGCCGGGTGCCGACCTTACCAAGGATCCGGCAGTGCTCAAGGCGCAATTGCAGGATTACTACTTCGACGCCGCTCGTCGCGGCGACGTGCCGATGCTCGAGACGTTCATCGAGGCGGGTTATTCCCTCGATACTCGCGACAGCAAGGGTTACACCGCTTTGATCCTGGCGGCGTACCACGGTCAGTCAGCAGCGGTAGAGCGCTTGCTGGCCGCGGGGGCCAATGCCTGTGCCCAGGACTTGCGGGGCAACACTGCGTTGATGGGCGCGATCTTCAAGGGCGAAGTGCAAATCGCCCGGCGTCTGTTGGCGACCGATTGCAGCCCGGACCAACGTAATGGCGTGGGCCAGACAGCGGCGATGTATGCGGGTTTGTTCAAACGAGTCGAGTTACTCGACGCGTTGGCAGCCAAGGGCGCCGACCTCAATGCCGAGGATTCGCTGGGTAACAGCGCCGCGCGTCTGGCCACAGGTGAAATCCGTACCGCGGCGCCGCGCTGATCGTGCCCAGCTGAGCTATCATCGCGGTTTTTTCCGGGAGTTCAGATGGCCAAGGCAAAGCGCATGTACGGCTGCACCGAGTGCGGCTCGACCTTCCCCAAGTGGGCCGGCCAATGCGGCGAATGCGGGGCCTGGAACACCCTGACCGAAACCCTCGTGGAAAGTGGCGGTGCCGCAGCCCCCAGCGGTCGCACCGGCTGGGCCGGGCAGCAGGCGCAGATCAAGACGCTGGCCGAAGTCAGTGTCGAAGAGATCCCACGTTTCTCCACGGCATCCGGTGAGCTGGATCGTGTGCTCGGTGGCGGCCTGGTCGACGGCTCGGTGGTACTGATCGGCGGTGATCCGGGTATCGGCAAGTCGACCATCCTTTTGCAAACCTTGTGCAACGTCGCGACCCGCATGCCGGCGCTCTACGTCACCGGGGAAGAATCCCAGCAGCAAGTGGCCATGCGCGCCCGGCGTCTGGGGCTGCCGCAGGACCAACTGCGGGTGATGACCGAAACCTGCATCGAAACCATCATTGCCACGGCGCGGGGGGAAAAACCCAAGGTCATGGTGATCGACTCGATCCAGACGATTTTCACCGAACAACTGCAATCGGCGCCGGGCGGCGTGTCTCAGGTCCGCGAAAGCGCGGCGTTGCTGGTGCGTTATGCCAAGCAGAGTGGCACGGCGATTTTCCTCGTCGGCCACGTGACGAAAGAAGGCGCATTGGCAGGGCCAAGGGTGCTGGAGCACATGGTCGACACGGTACTGTATTTCGAAGGTGAATCCGATGGACGCTTGCGCCTGTTGCGGGCGGTGAAAAACCGATTCGGTGCGGTCAACGAGTTGGGCGTGTTCGGCATGACCGACAAGGGGCTGAAGGAAGTCTCCAATCCTTCGGCGATTTTCCTCACGCGCGCGCAGGAAGAGGTTCCGGGCAGCGTGGTGATGGCAACGTGGGAAGGCACGCGTCCGATGCTGGTGGAAGTTCAGGCGCTGGTGGACGACAGTCACCTGGCCAACCCGCGTCGGGTGACGCTGGGTCTGGATCAGAACCGGCTGGCGATGTTGCTGGCGGTGCTGCACCGCCACGGCGGCATTCCCACCCATGATCAGGACGTATTTCTCAACGTGGTCGGCGGGGTCAAGGTGCTGGAAACGGCCTCCGACCTGGCATTGATGGCGGCCGTGATGTCCAGCCTGCGCAATCGGCCATTGCCCCACGATTTGCTGGTGTTTGGTGAGGTGGGGTTGTCCGGTGAAGTGCGGCCGGTACCGAGCGGCCAGGAGCGCTTGAAAGAAGCCGCCAAGCACGGCTTCAAACGCGCCATCGTGCCCAAGGGCAATGCGCCGAAGGAGGCGCCTGCCGGGTTGCGGATCATCGCGGTGACCCGACTGGAACAAGCCCTTGACGCGCTATTCGAATAAACACATCCCCTGTAGGAGCTGCCGGTTAGATGTTGAGCAGTGCGCCCAGCTCCCGTTCAAGTTCGGCCTGGTCACCCGTATTGAGCTCGACCAGCCGCCGCAGGCTGCTGACGGACGCCAGGTCGATGTACCGGCAGACGAAGCCCAACTGGCGGTTATTGTCATGGGACAGTTGCACGTCCATGCGGATCTCGGCGTCCTTGCTCAAGTGTATGTCGACCGAAAACATCTTCTCCTTGTCCCCAAGCCAGGGCTCGGGCCGTTCGATCAGCAGGCCCTTGAGTGACAGGTCGAGCAGTTTCACTGGCCAGCGCTGCTGGCCCTGGCTGAGCTCGGTTCTGGCATTGAACGCGATACGTTTGAAGCGGCGGCGATTGGCAGGGTGGTCCCTCATGGCGCAATCCTCTGGTTGTTCGCTGACTATAGACCGGCATCAGCACAGGCTGCCACTCAAGGCCGGGTTCTAGACCTAGGTCGGGGTATGGTCTTTAGCGCCAGTAGCGCTAAACTCGGGGTGGCTGTCTTTTTTGTCCACTCTGGCTGGAATAAAAAAATGAAAAATAATAATAGCCCGCTACGCCACTTACCCTGGCTGTTGCTGGCAATCGTAGGCGCCTGTGCTCTGGGCGTAGTGGCTTTGCGCCGCGGCGAGGCGATCAACGCCTTGTGGATTGTGGTCGCGGCAGTGGCCATTTATCTGGTTGCGTACCGTTACTACAGCCTGTTCATCGCTAACAATGTGATGCAGCTCAATCCACTGCGAGCCACCCCCGCAGTGCTCAACAATGATGGTCTGGACTATGTGCCGACCAACAAACACATTCTTTTCGGTCACCACTTCGCCGCCATTGCCGGCGCCGGGCCACTGGTCGGCCCGGTACTGGCGGCGCAGATGGGCTACCTGCCCGGTACGCTCTGGCTGATCGCCGGCGTGGTACTGGCCGGAGCCGTTCAGGACTTCATGGTCCTGTTCATGTCCACCCGCCGCAACGGTCGCTCCCTGGGGGACATGGTCCGTGAGGAAATGGGCCGCATCCCAGGGACCATCGCGCTGTTTGGCTGCTTCCTGATCATGATCATCATCCTCGCGGTGCTGGCGCTGATCGTGGTCAAGGCCCTGGCCGAAAGCCCATGGGGCATTTTCACGGTGATGGCGACCATCCCGATCGCGATGTTCATGGGCGTTTACATGCGCTACATCCGCCCGGGCCGCATCGGTGAAATCTCCCTCGTCGGCGTGCTGCTGCTGCTCGGTTCGATCTGGCTCGGTGGGCATATTGCTGCCGATCCGGTCTGGGCCAAGGCCTTCACCTTCAGCGGAATCCAGATCACCTGGATGCTGATCGGCTACGGTTTCGTCGCGGCAGTCTTGCCGGTCTGGCTGATTCTGGCACCCCGTGACTACCTGTCGACCTTCCTCAAGATCGGTACCATCGTCGCCCTGGCGATTGGTATTCTGATCACGATGCCCGAGCTGAAAATGCCGGCATTGACCCAGTTCACCGACGGCACCGGCCCGGTATGGAAGGGCGGTTTGTTCCCGTTCCTGTTCATCACCATTGCCTGCGGTGCAGTGTCGGGTTTCCATGCACTGATCGCCTCCGGTACCACACCGAAACTGCTGGATAACGAAAGCAACGCCCGTTACATCGGTTACGGCGGCATGCTGATGGAGTCCTTCGTGGCCATCATGGCGATGGTTGCGGCTTCGGTGATCGAGCCGGGCGTTTACTTCGCCATGAACAGCCCGGCGGCGATCGTCGGCGGTGACGCGGTTCAAGTGGCTCAGACCGTCAGCAGCTGGGGGTTTGCGATTACCCCGGATGCCCTGCAGGCAGTAGCCAAGGACATCGGTGAAACCACCGTCCTGGCCCGTGCCGGCGGTGCGCCGACCCTGGCGGTCGGTATCGCGCAGATCCTGCACCACGTTCTGCCGGGTGAAAACACCATGGCGTTCTGGTACCACTTCGCGATCCTGTTCGAAGCGCTGTTCATCCTGACCGCCGTCGACGCCGGTACCCGTGCCGGGCGTTTCATGCTGCAGGATTTGCTCGGCTCCTTCGTCCCGGCGCTCAAGCGCACGGAGTCCTGGACCGCCAACCTGATCGCGACCGCCGGTTGCGTGGCAATGTGGGGTTACCTGCTGTACCAGGGCGTGATCGACCCGTTGGGTGGAATCAACACTTTGTGGCCGTTGTTCGGTATCTCCAACCAGATGCTGGCCGGTATCGCGCTGATGCTCGGCACCGTTGTGCTGATCAAAATGAAACGCCAGCGCTACATCTGGGTGACCTTGCTGCCAGCAGCCTGGCTGTTGATCTGTACCACCACCGCAGGCTTCATCAAGCTGTTCGACGCCAACCCGGCAATCGGCTTCCTGTCGCTGGCCAAAAAATACAGCGATGCGTTGGCCAGCGGGCAGATCCTTGCACCGGCCAAGGACATCACGCAGATGCAGCACGTGATCTTCAATGCCTATACCAACGCAACGCTGACGGCGCTGTTCCTGTTTGTGGTCTTCAGTATCCTGTTCTACGCGCTCAAGGTCGGTGTTTCGGCCTGGGGCAGCAAAGAGCGTACGGATAAAGAATCGCCATTCCAGGCTATTCCGGACGCGTAATCGAGGGTTGCAAGCATGTTCAATGACCTGAGTCGCCTCGGTAAATACCTCGGTCAGGCCGCACGCCTGATGGTCGGCATGCCCGACTACGACACTTACGTCGAGCATATGCAAACCAAACACCCGGACAAACCGGTGATGAGCTACGAGGCGTTCTTCCGGGAACGCCAGGAGGCCCGTTACGGTGGCAAGGGTGGGCCGAAGTGCTGTTGACGCAAGAAGCCTAGGCAATACAGACCTGTAGGAGCCTGGCTTGCCAGCGATAGCGATCTTGAAGACGCCATCGTTGGCAAGCCAGGCTCCTACAGTTTTTTCAGTGTATGGAGAATCGTTTTGCTGACCCCAATCCCCGTCACCGTCCTCAGCGGCTTTCTCGGTGCAGGCAAAACCACGTTGCTGCGCTACCTGCTCAGAGCCGAGCACGGCCTGAAAATCGCCGTGATCGAGAACGAATTCAGCGACGCCGGCATCGACACCCAGCTCTTGGGCGATGAGCCGGTGCAAGTCATGACGCTGTCCAATGGCTGCGTCTGCTGCACCATTCACACCGACCTGACCAAGGCCCTGTACCTGTTGCTGGAGCGCCTGGACAGCGGCGAAATCGCCTTTGATCGTCTGGTGATCGAATGCACCGGCCTGGCCGATCCGGCACCGGTGGCGCAGACGTTCTTCATCGATGAAGAGCTGCGCGAGCGCTACATCCTTGACGGCATTATCACCCTGGTCGATGCGGCCCACGCCGCGCAGCAGTTGACCCAGACCATCGCCCAGGCACAAATCGGGTTTGCCGACCGCTTGCTGGTGAGCAAACGCGATCTGGTCGATGAGGCAACGTTTAGCGCGCTGAGCGAGCGTCTGACCCGCATCAATCGCCGCGCGCCGATCCGCGTGGTCGAACACGGCAAGATCGATCTGGCCGAGTTGCTCGACGTGCGTGGCTTCAACCTCAATGCCGACCTCGGTGGCGGTGTAAGCCTGCGCCCGGTGAGCAAGGCGCCGTCTATCGATCGCATCTCGAGCCTGGTACTGCGCACCGACCAGCCGCTGGACATCGACAGGCTCAGCGACTTCATGAACGAACTGCTCGAAGAGCACGGCAAGCAACTGCTGCGTTACAAGGGGGTTCTGAACATCGAGGGCGAACCGCGTCCGCTGGTTTTCCAGGGCGTGCTCAAACTGTACGGGTTCGACTGGGATGCCGAATGG
>CAYNGZ010000243.1:0-8754 GCA_964396695.1 uncultured Pseudomonas sp. | reverse complement strand
GCGATGAAGATGACGTGGATAAGGATGGGGCGGTTGAGTGTTCTGGAGTGCAGAGGGTGGCAAGTATGCCTTGGGGGAGGGGAGAGGTGAAATCCGGAGATTTTTGGTGGATTCAGAAGCCACCCCTCACCCCAGCCCTCTCCCCAAGGGGGAGAGGGGAAAGGGAGCCGATCTTCAGTGCTTTCAAGGCCTGAGTTCAACCCGAAGTTTCAGGTCGCAGCAGTACTGACAAGCAACCGAGATCAGTCCCCTCTCCCTCCGGGAGAGGGTTAGGGGGAGCTTCACGGCTCACTCCAGATGTTCGGGCTTCACCGGGTCTCCGGATTTCACATCCAGTTGCGCGCGCACGTCTTCGAACATCTCGTCGTAATACTTGTGTATCGAGCCGATGCTGGCCGTCTTGGGCAGGCCGTATTTCTGTGCGATGCGGGTGGCGTGTCGGGCAAAGTCGAAGGCCTGGTCCTTGGGCAGGAAGAATTCTTCGCTCAGCTCCTTGCCCTCGACCGAGCCATGCAGCTTGAAGAGCATGCCTTTGCCTTCCTTGGGGTCTGTGGCGACCTCATAGTCAATGCACAGGTTGTAGCTGAAGTCGTCCTTGTTCAGCGCATGGCGCTCGATGTGCAAGTGACCGGGTTCAAACGTGGCCATGGGCGTCTCCTTCAAAGGCATTGAAGCGGGGCCGGCATCGGGCCTGCCCCGGCTGTTTTTTACAGGTAGGTGATACCAGGTTCAGCCGTGCTGATACGAGTGCCGGCCTTGCCCTGGACGATCGCTTCGATGTCCGAGAGTGAACCGATCACCGCGACTTTGCCAGTGTTACGGGCGAACTCGCAGGCCGCCTGGACTTTCGGCCCCATGGAGCCGGCGGCAAAGCCGAGTTTTTCGATGGCGTCCGGGTGGGCCTGGGCGATGGCTTTCCGGGTCGGCTTGCCGAAGTCGATAAACGCCGCGTTGACGTCGGTGGCGATCACCAGCAAGTCACTGTCAAGTTGTTCGGCCAGCAGCGCCGAGCACAGGTCCTTGTCGATCACCGCTTCCACGCCCTTGAGCTTGCGGTTTTCGTCGTACATCGTCGGGATGCCGCCTCCGCCCGCGCAGATGACGATGCTGCCGTTGTCCAGCAGCCATTTGATCGGGCGGATCTCGAAGATGCGCTTGGGTTTCGGGCTGGCCACCACACGGCGGAACTTGTCGCCATCCGGGGCAATCGCCCAGCCTTTTTCAGCGGCCAGTGCCTCGGCTTCGGCCTTGGTATAGACCGGACCAATGGGCTTGGTCGGGTTCTTGAAAGCCGGGTCCCTGGCGTCGACTTCAACCTGGGTCAGCAGGGTCGCGAACGGGACTTCGAAGTCCAGCAGGTTGCCCAGTTCCTGTTCGATGATGTAGCCGATCATACCTTCGGTTTCGGCACCGAGCACGTCCAGCGGGTAAGGGGAAACCGAGGTATAGGCCGCTGCTTGCAGCGACAGCAGACCGACTTGCGGGCCATTACCGTGAGCGATCACCAGTTGATTGCCGGGATGGATTTTGGCGATCTGTTCGGTGGCGATCCGGATGTTGGCGCGTTGGTTGTCCGCGGTCATGGGTTCACCACGGCGGAGCAGGGCGTTACCGCCCAGAGCAACGACGATACGCATAATGCAGTCCTTTCAGAATTCGATGATCCCGTTGATGATCGTTCCCACGCAGCGTGGGAACGATATGTACAGTTAGATATCTGCCAGCGCCGAGACCAGGATCGCCTTGATGGTGTGCATGCGGTTTTCCGCTTGCTCGAAGGCGATATTGGCGGGCGATTCGAAGACCTCTTCGGTCACTTCAACGCCGTTGGCCAGGTGCGGATAACGCGCCGCGATGTCCTTGCCGACCTTGGTTTCACTGTTGTGGAACGCCGGCAGGCAGTGCATGAATTTCACCCGGGGGTTGCCCGAGGCTTTCATCATTTTGGTGTTGACCTGATACGGCAGCAGTTGCTCGATACGCTCGTCCCACGCTTCGACCGGTTCACCCATCGACACCCAGATGTCGGTGTGGATGAAGTCCACACCCTTGACGGCTTCTTTCGGGTCTTCGGTGATGGTGATGCGTGCACCACTTTCTTCAGCGAAGGCTTTGCACTGATCGATGAAATCCTGATGGGGCCACAGCGCTTTCGGTGCGCCGATGCGCACGTCCATGCCGAGTTTGGCGCCGATCATCAGCAGCGAGTTGCCCATGTTGTAGCGGGCGTCGCCGAGGTAGGCGTAGCTGATGTCATGCAGCGGCTTGTCGCTGTGTTCGCGCATGGTCAGGGTGTCGGCGATCATTTGGGTCGGGTGGAATTCAGCGGTCAGGCCGTTGAACACCGGCACGCCAGCGAACGTGGCCAGCTCTTCGACGATCTCCTGTTCGAAGCCTCGGTACTCGATGGCATCGAACATCCGGCCCAGCACGCGGGCGGTGTCTTTCATGCTTTCCTTGTGGCCGATTTGCGACGACACCGGGTCGATGTAGGTGACGTGAGCCCCTTGGTCATGGGCCGCGACTTCGAAGGCGCAACGGGTGCGGGTCGAGGTTTTTTCGAAGATCAGCGCGATGTTCTTGCCTTTGAGGTGCGGCTGCTCGGTGCCGGTGTACTTGGCGCGTTTCAGGTCGCGGGACAGGTCCAGCAGGTAGTGCAGCTCGCGATTGGTGTGGTGCATCAGCGAGAGCAAACTACGGTTACGCATATTGAAAGCCATTTTGGATCTCCTTGCCCGACACTGTGAAAGCTACTGCAGGCTGAGCGCCTTCGGCGTTACGCACGAAATACAGCGTTAAAAACAGGCTCGGACGAACGAAGTGAGAACGTCCGAAGGACGGCCCGGAGGGGCCGCGAAGCGGATAATGCTCATTTACAAGCAGTAGACTCCGCTTCCTTGCCTGTTTTTGCCTTGTCTTTCCTGCGCTCGCTACGCTTTCACAGCGCCGGGTCGCATCAAGTTAAAAAATGAAATTAATAGTCGATCGGGTCGCGGATGATCGGGCAGGTCATGCAGTGGCCGCCGCCGCGGCCGCGGCCGAGTTCGCCGGCGCTGATGGTGATGACCTCGATGCCGGCCTTGCGCAGCAAGGTGTTGGTGTAGGTGTTGCGGTCGTAACCGATCACCACGCCGGGTTCCACGGCCACTACGTTGTTGCCGTCGTCCCACTGTTCGCGTTCGGCGGCGAAGCTGTTGCCGCCGGTTTCGACGACGCGCAGGGCCTTGAGGTTGAGCGCAGCGGCCACGGTGTCGAGGAAACTGGTCTCTTCGCGACGGATATCAATGCCGCCCGGTTTGCTTTCGTCAGGGCGCAGGGAGAAGGCCACGATCTGGCTTACCACTTCCGGGAAGATCGTCACCAGGTCGCGGTCGCAGAAGCTGAACACGGTGTCCAGGTGCATCGCCGCGCGGGATTTCGGCAGCCCGGCAACGATCACGCGCTCGACCGCCTTGTGTTTGAACAGGTTCAGTGCCAGTTGGCCGATGGCCTGACGGGACGAGCGTTCGCCCATGCCGATCAACACCACGCCGTTACCGATGGGCATCACGTCGCCGCCTTCCAGCGTGGCGTTGCCGTGCTCCTGATCCGGGTCGCCGTACCAGACCTGGAAGTCGGCGTGGGTGAACTCCGGGTGGAACTTGTAGATGGCGCTGGCCAGCAGGGTTTCCTGACGGCGCGCCGGCCAGTACATCGGGTTCAGCGTGACGCCGCCGTAGATCCAGCACGTGGTGTCGCGGGTGAACTGGGTGTTCGGCAGCGGCGGCAGAATGAAGCTGGAGTGGCCGAGGAAGTCGCGGAACATTTCGATGGTCTTGCCACCGAAGCTGCTGGGCAGGTCATCGGCCGACACGCCACCGATCAGGAACTCGGCGACCTTGCGCGGTTCCAGGCTGCGCAGCCATGAACCGACTTCGTTGACCAGGCCCAGGCCCACCGAGTTGGCAGTGATTTTGCGCTCCAGGATCCAGTCCAGCGCCTCTGGATTGGCGACGATATCGGTCAGCAGGTTGTGCATTTCCAGCACATCGATATCGCGCTCACGCATTTTGGTGACGAAGTCGAAATGGTCACGCTTGGCTTGCGCCACCCACAGCACATCATCGAAAAGCAGTTCGTCGCAGTTGTTCGGGGTCAGCCGCTGGTGAGCGAGGCCTGGGGAGCACACCATGACTTTGCGCAGTTTGCCGGCTTCGGAATGTACACCGTACTTAACTTTTTCCGTGGTCATTACAGATCCTCCAGATAACAAAACAGTCGAGTGTTACAAGCGGGTGCTACAGGGTCAGGAAGCCGTCGTAGAGGCCATAGGCAGCCACCAGGGCGCCAATGACTACCGCGGTGAAAATCAGCTTCTCGACGTGGGTGAAAACCGGTTTGCCCAACTCGCGCTTGGCCTTGGCGAACAGGATGGCGCCGGGGGCATAGAGCAGGGCGGACAGCAGCAGATATTTGATGCCGCCTGCGTACAGCAGCCAGATCGCGTAGATCAGCGCGATGGCGCCGATGACCAGGTCTTTCTTGCGTTCGGCCAGGGCGTTTTCGTAGCTCTCACCGCGTACCGCCAGCAGCAGCGCGTAGGCTGCCGACCACAGGTAAGGCACCAGAATCATCGAGGTGGCGAGGTAGATCAGCGACAGGTAAGTACTGGCCGAGAACAGGGTGATGATCAGGAACACCTGGACCATCGCATTGGTCAGCCACAGGGCGTTGACCGGTACGTGGTTGGCGTTTTCGCGGCGCAAGAACTCCGGCATGGTGTGGTCCTTGGCGGCGGCGAACATGATCTCCGCACACAGCAGCACCCACGACAACAGTGCACCCAGCAAGGAGATGATCAGGCCGACACTGATCAGCACCGCGCCCCAGTGACCGACCACATGCTCAAGCACGGCGGCCATCGACGGGTTCTGCAGTTTGGCCAGTGCAGGTTGAGTCATGATGCCCAACGACAGCACGTTCACCAGCACCAGGAACAGCAGCACGGTGATGAAGCCGATCACGGTGGCTTTACCGACGTCCGAACGTTTTTCGGCACGGGACGAGAAGATGCTTGCGCCTTCGATGCCGATGAACACCCAGACGGTGACCAGCATCATGTTGCGCACCTGGTCCATCACGCTGCCCAGGTCAGGGTTTTTGAGGCCCCAGATGTCGGCGGTGAAGATTTCCAGTTTGAACGCGAAGAGCGCGATCAAGACGAACAGCAGCAGCGGTACGACTTTGGCGACGGTGGTCACCAGGTTGATGAACGCCGCTTCCTTGATCCCGCGCAGGACCAGAAAATGCACGGCCCACAACAGCACCGAAGCGCCGATCACCGCCGCAGGCGTATTTCCCTCCCCAAATAGCGGGAAGAAGTAGCCGAGGGTACTGAACAGCAGAACGAAGTAGCCGACGTTACCCAGCCAGGCGCTGATCCAGTAACCCCAGGCGGACGAGAAACCCATGTAATCGCCAAAACCGGCCTTGGCGTAGGCGTAGACACCGCCATCGAGGTCAGGCTTGCGGTTGGCGAGGGTCTGGAAGACGAACGCCAGGGTCAACATGCCCACGGCGGTGATGGCCCAACCCATCAGTATTGCACCGACATCGGCACTGGCCGCCATGTTTTGCGGCAAAGAGAATATCCCGCCACCAATCATGGAACCCACTACCAAGGCGACTAAGGCACCGAGTCTTAGTTTTCCGGAAGATTCAGACATTGCATGACTCCATTGCCGGAGAAGAGAGACCACAGACTAAATCCGTTCGCTGACAGAACAGCTGATCTGGATCAGTTCATGGCCACATTCCATTGTTGATGAATGACGTGTGAATACTTCCGAAATAGCCTGTGCGTGCCGCTAGAAGCCTTATCTAGAGGCCTTGCCATAAATCAAGCGGGAATGAATCCTATTGATGAGAGCCTTGAAACCAGTTGGTTTTTCAGAATGTGCAAATTTTTGGTATCTGTTTTCAGTACAGAATTTATTGATCGAGAGTGACGCAAAAAACTGGCAAAGTGCCTGCGCGGCATAGATGAGAGATGTCTAAATAAGGGTTGTTTTTTGGCACTATTCGATAAACGTCATGTCACGCTGCTGATTTAATTGAGTAACTACTTGTTATGGTTTCAAAACATGACAAACAGTCGATTTGAGAGGTCAGGATGTCGCAACCGGTGCAAAAGCTTCGACTCGGCGTGGTGGTCGGCTCGATGATTAGCGGCGTGCTGTCATTGTGAGTCTGTTGCTCGAATACCGACCGCCCTATGACTGGCCGGCGATGCTGGGATTCTTGTCGGCACGGGCGATGGCCGGGCTGGAGGGCTGGGGCGAGGGATTGTACTCGCGCAGCATCAGCCTGAACGGAGCGCACGGCACATTTTCGATCACGTCTGCGGCCGCTGATGCGCTGCAAGTGAGGCTGGATTTTCCTGAGGCGTCAGCCGTGCCAGAGATCGTTACGCGGTTGCGACGGATGTTCGATCTGGACGCAGATCTGCCGCGCATCCACCAGCAACTGGCGGCTGATCCGTTGATGGCAAGGCTGATTGCCGAGCGTCCCGGCCTGCGCGTGCCGGGGACGTGGGATGGTCTGGAACTGGCGATTCGTGCGGTGCTGGGGCAGCAGATTACGGTGAGTGCGGCGATCAAACTGGCGGGCAAGCTGGTCGCGCAGTATGGCGAACCGTTGACTTCGCAGCGGTCTGGATTGACTCATGTGTTTCCTGAAGCAGCGGTGTTGGCGGCAGCGGATCTGGCAACGTTGGGAATGCCGAAAAGCCGTGGGCGGACGCTGTCGGGTGTGGCGCAGGCGTTGCTTGATGATCCCCTGTTGTTTGAACCGGGGCGGGACGGCGCCGTTACGCGACTGTTGGCATTGTGGGGGATTGGCGACTGGACGGCGCAGTACATCGCCTTGCGACAGTTGCGCGAGCCGGATGCGTTTCCGTCGGGGGATGTGGGGTTGATCAATGCATTGGTTGCGCTGGAAGGCGGGCCGGTGACGCCGCGTGAATTATTGGCCCGTGCCGAGGCGTGGCGACCGTGTCGGGCGTATGCGGCGCAGGTGCTGTGGACGTCGTTGGGGCGGGTGGATTGAACAGGATTTGATCGGCTTGAGATCGCCCCCTCACCCCAGCCCTCTCCCCAAGGGGGAGAGGGGAAAGGGAGCTGATCTGCGTTGCTTTCAAGACTGGGTTCGACTCAGTATCTCAGGTCGCAGTAACTCTTAAAAACTACTCGATCAGTCCCCTCGCCCCCTGGGGAGAGGGTTAGGGTGAGGGGGGTGATTCAAAGGCATACGCAACCTCAAGACCACCGCGCTCGATGGGAACCCAGTTCCCCTGCGGGTAGCGCCCACTGCAACGGCGTGCCGGTGATCTTCAGCGGCACATGCAGCCTATGCGCCGGGCCCCAAGGTGTCTGCTCGACCAACATGCCCTGATCGTTGTCATCTTCCGCCCGCAATACCTCATCCGTCCCCGGCCCCCGTTCAACCAGCAACTTCGCCGTGCGCGCCAGCGACAATCGAGCCGAGCTGCCGTGCCCGGTCCTCAACCGCTCAGCCAGCGCCTTGATCGCACTGGCCGCCATCAGGTAACCGGTGGCATGGTCCAGCGCCTGAACCGGCAAGGGTGTCGGTTTGTCCGCGTGCTTCCAGAGCATCCCCGCCTCGGCGATACCGCTGCTCATTTGTACCAGGCTGTCGAAGCCCCGGCGGTTTTGCCACGGGCCGCTCCAACCGTAGGCATTCAGACAAACGTCGATCAGGCCGGGGGTGAGCTCCTGCCGTTCGGCGCTGCCGTAGCCGAGGCGCTCCAAGGCATTGGCGCGGTAACCGTGGAGCAGGATGTCGGCGTCCTTGAGCAGACTTTCGAAGACTGCGCGGTCGGCGTTGTTGTGCAGGTCCAGACGGGCACAGCGTTTGCCCAGGGTAACTTCAGGAATCACGCCCGGTTCGTTCCACTGCGGCGGATCGATGCGCAGCACATCGGCGCCCAGGCCGGCGAGAAAGCGGCTGGCAACGGGCCCGGCGAGGGCGCGGGTCAGGTCCAGCACCTTGATGCCCGCCAGCGGTTGCGCGACCGAGCCTTGCCAGGCGTTTGTGCGCTCGCTGTTGCTGGCGGAAAAATCAATCAGTGGCTCGGCATTGACGGCCACTCCTTGCGGATGGGACTGCCATTGTTGCCATGTGCGCATTTCGGCGGCGCAACCGCCGGCCTCGACGATGGCGTGTTCCAGATCGCTTTTGGCCCATTGAGCGACTTTCGCGGTCATCGCAGGGCGATCAAAACAATGCCCCAGCACCTGCTCGGCGGCACTGCGGTGATGAGGGGCATTGGTGTGCAGGCGAATCCAGCCGTCGTGGGTCGCGTAGTCACCTGCGATGGGGGCCCACAGCGGTGGCACGCTCCAGCCCATCGGACGTAACGAGGTGGCGAACCAGAAGGAGGCGAGACGGCGGTCGACTTCAACGACCGGCAAACGACCGGTCTGTTGTTGCAGCAGTTCAGCGGTGGCCTGACCGGCCGCCGCGATGCTGGCGCTGGCAAGGTCCGTCACGGCAAACGCCGAGGGCAACGCGCCGGTCGAGGTGAAGGTAATCGGGGTAGCAGGCAAGCCGAGCGCGGCTTGAATGGACGTCAGAAAATCAGTCATCGAAGGCCCTCCGGGAGAGAGGGTTGATCATAGAACAAAGTGCGGTGTACGCGACCCCTGTAGGAGGGGCCGCCCCCTCTTCGAGGCCGCGCTGTCGCGTAAGGAACAT
>CAYNGZ010000242.1:0-8776 GCA_964396695.1 uncultured Pseudomonas sp. | reverse complement strand
GCGGTCACGTCGACGGCGTCGGCGAAGTGGTTGCCCGTACCGAGAATGCCCGCGCTGTGGAGTTCCGCATTCGTGCGCCGAAAGACCTGGCCAGGTACATCGCCCATAAAGGCTCGATCACCGTCGACGGCACCAGCCTGACGGTAAATGCGGTCGATGGCGCCGAGTTCCTGCTGACGATCATTCCGCACACCCTGAGCGAAACCATCATGGCGTCGTACCAGCCAGGTCGCCGGGTGAATCTGGAAGTGGACTTGCTGGCCCGCTATCTGGAGCGCCGGCTGCTGGGGGCCAAAGCCGCTGAACCACCGGCCGGCAGCACCATCACCGAAAGCTTTCTGGCCGCCAACGGCTACCTCAAATCCTGAAGCTCAAATTTTGAAAGAAGGGGGGTGCCGCGTGGCGCTCAATAGCATCGAAGAACTGGTTGAAGACATCCGCCAAGGCAAGATGGTCATCCTCATGGATGACGAAGACCGCGAGAACGAGGGCGACCTGATCATGGCCGCCGAGTGCTGCCAGCCTGAACACATCAACTTCATGGCCAAGCACGCCCGTGGCCTGATCTGCATGCCGATGAGCCGCGAACGCTGCGAACTGCTCAAGCTGCCACTGATGGCGCCGCGCAACGGCTCCGGCTTCGGCACCAAGTTCACCGTGTCCATCGAAGCGGCCACCGGCGTCACCACCGGCATCTCGGCGGCCGACCGTGCGCGCACCGTGCAAGCCGCCGCCGCCAAAGACGCCAAGGCTGAAGACATCGTCAGCCCTGGCCACATCTTCCCGCTGATGGCCCAGGCCGGCGGCACCCTGGCCCGTGCCGGCCACACCGAAGCCGCTTGCGACCTGGCGCGCATGGCCGGTTTCGAGCCGAGCGGGGTGATCTGCGAAGTGATGAACGACGACGGCACCATGTCCCGTCGCGCTGAGCTGGAAACCTTTGCCGCTGAACACAACATCAAGATCGGCACCATCGCCGACCTGATTCATTACCGGATGATCCACGAACGTACCGTTCAGCGGATTGCCGAGCAGCCACTGGACAGCGAACTGGGCCAGTTCAATCTGGTGACCTATCGTGATTCGGTGGAAGGCGACGTGCACATGGCACTGACCCTGGGCAGCATTTGCGCCGAAGAACCGACCCTGGTTCGCGTGCACAACATGGACCCGCTGCGTGACCTGTTGATGGTCAAGCAGCCAGGCCGCTGGAGCCTGCGCGCCGCCATGGCCGCGGTTGCCGAGGCCGGCAGCGGTGTGGTGCTGTTGCTCGGTCACCCGCTCGATGGCGACGTGCTGCTGGCGCATATCCGCGAAACCGCCGATCACACGCAGCCGAAAAAACCGACCACCTACAGCATCGTCGGTGCCGGCTCCCAGATCCTGCGTGACCTGGGCGTACGCAAAATGCGCCTGATGAGTGCGCCGATGAAATTTAATGCGATATCCGGTTTCGATCTGGAAGTTGTAGAATACGTGCCCTCCGAATAAAGACCGGCTGTTATTGTCTTGAATTCGCGGTTCAAATATCACTGAAGAGCGCGTACTGAACGCGCTCTGGCTCTTTAAGAGATTTGTCGAATGACCCTGAAGACCATCGAAGGTACCTTCATCGCCCCCAAAGGCCGCTACGCTTTGGTTGTTGGCCGCTTCAACAGTTTCGTCGTTGAAAGCCTGGTAAGCGGTGCTGTCGATGCCCTGGTTCGCCATGGCGTGAGCGAAAACGACATCACCATCATCCGTGCCCCTGGCGCCTTCGAAATCCCGCTGGTTGCGCAGAAAGTCGCTCAGAAGGGTGAGTTCGCGGCAATCATCGCCCTGGGCGCGGTCATTCGTGGCGGTACTCCGCACTTCGAATACGTGGCGGGCGAGTGCACCAAGGGCCTGGCCCAGGTGTCCATGGAGTTCGGCGTACCGGTCGCTTTCGGCGTACTGACCGTCGACTCGATCGAGCAAGCCATCGAACGTTCCGGCACCAAGGCCGGCAACAAAGGTGCTGAAGCTGCCTTGTCCGCTCTGGAAATGGTCAGCCTGCTGGCGCAGTTGGAGGCCAAGTGATTAGCGACGAAAGCGATCGTTTCAACCCGCGCGATCCAAAGCCTGCGGATGCTGGCAAACCATCGAAAAGCGCCAAGCGTCGTGAAGCCCGTCAGCTCGCGACCCAGGCGCTGTATCAATGGCACATGGCCAAGCAATCGCTGAACGAGATCGAAGCGCAGTTCCGGGTCGATAACGATTTCACCGATGTCGATGGTGCTTACTTCCGCGAAATCCTTCACGGGGTTCCGGCGAGCAGGACTGAAATCGACAACGCGCTCAAGCCATGCCTGGACATCGAAATCGAAGAGCTGGACCCGGTTGAGCTGGCGGTTCTGCGCCTGTCCACCTGGGAACTGCTCAAGCGCGTCGACGTGCCTTACCGCGTGGTGATCAACGAAGGCATCGAGCTGGCTAAAGTCTTCGGTTCCACCGACGGCCACAAGTTCGTCAATGGTGTACTCGACAAACTGGCCCCGCGCCTGCGTGAGGCTGAAGTGAAGGCGTTCAAGCGCTGATTTGCGCTTATAGCCATGGGCGAGTTTGAGCTGATCCGCAATTACTTTGCCGCCGCGCCTTGTGCGCAGGGCGGTGAAGGCGTTGCGCTGGGGATCGGCGATGACTGCGCCTTGCTCGCTGTTCCCGCCGGGGAGCAGCTGGCGATTTCCACCGACACGCTCGTGGCCGGTGTGCATTTCGCCGACCCTTGCGACCCGTTTTTGCTCGGTCAGCGTTCGCTGGCGGTAGCGGTCAGTGATCTGGCTGCCATGGGCGCCACCCCGATTGCCTTTACCCTTGCCCTGACCTTGCCGACGGTAACCGCCGATTGGCTGGACGCCTTTGCCCGTGGTTTGAACGCCATGGCACTACGTTGCGGCGTGCGGCTGGTGGGGGGCGACACCACACGCGGCCCGCTGAGCCTGACCATGACCGTGTTGGGCCGCGTCCCGACAGGTAAAGCGCTGACCCGCAGCGGTGCACAACCCGGTGACCTGGTGTGCGTGGGCGGCGAGCTGGGCAACGCGGCCGGTGCGCTGTCGTTGGTGCTGGGTGAGCGAGTCGCGCCAGCCGATGTTGCCGGGCCGTTGTTGGCGCATTATTGGTCACCACAGCCGCAACTTGAATTGGGCATGGCGTTGCGTGGCAAGGCCACCTCGGCACTCGATATCTCCGATGGGTTACTCGCCGATTGCGGGCATATCGCCAAGGCCTCGGCTGTCGGCTTGCTGATCGAAAGCGAAAAACTGCCGCTGTCCACGGCACTGGTGAGCTTTCTCGGTGAGAATGCAGCCCGCATGGCGGCCTTGAGTGGTGGCGACGACTACGTGCTGGCCTTCACCTTGCCGCCCGCGCAATTACCGGCATTGCTCGCCGACGGCTGGCCAATCCACGTTATCGGCCAGGTCGTGGCGGGGCAGGGCGTGGCGCTGCTGGACGCGAACGGGCAGGACATCACCCCGCACACCCTGGGTTATCAACATTTTCGGGAGACACCGTGACAGATCATCCCAAACAGCGCCCGGCAGAACCTGTGCCGCCATCGGTCTGGCGTAATCCCTGGCATTTCCTGGCCTTCGGCTTCGGCTCGGGCACCTTGCCCAAGGCGCCGGGCACCTGGGGTTCGCTGGTTGCACTACCCTTTGTTCCGTTATGGCAGATGTTGCCCGACTGGGGTTACTGGCTGATGCTCGGCATCACCCTGCTGTTCGGCTTCTGGCTGTGCGGCAAGGTCGCCGACGATTTGCGGGTGCACGACCACGAAGGCATCGTCTGGGACGAAATGGTCGGGATGTGGATCACCCTGTGGCTGGTGCCGGCGGGTTGGTACTGGTTGTTGGCGGGATTCCTGTTGTTCCGCTTCTTCGACATTCTCAAGCCCTGGCCGATTCGCTGGATCGACCGGCATGTGCATGGCGGCGTCGGGATCATGCTCGATGACGTGCTCGCCGGGGTGTTTGCCTGGTTGGCGCTGCAGGGACTGGTCCGGTATTTCGCCTGATGGGCTGATTGAGGGCTGAGCAATGGTGGGGCGCTGGCTGTGGGTACTGGTGTTTGCGGTGTTCTGTTCGCTCGCCCGTGCGGCGGATGTGCCGACGACACCGGCCGTGATTCATCTGGCCAGCGAGGACTGGGAAAACTACACCGCCGCCGATGGTCATGGGCTGGCCTGGGACATTTTGCGCGCGGTGTTCGAGCCCGCCGGGGTGAAGCTGGATATCCGCACGGTGCCTTACACCCGTTCGGTGGGGCTGGTGCAGCGTCGAGAAGTGGATGCATTGGTTGGCTCCTATCGCGACGAGGCCGACCAGGTGTTGTACCCCCGCTGGAATTTCGATACCGATCATATCTATGCCCTGGGGCTGGCGAGTAACCCGGCGCCGACGTTGGCGACCCTGGGCAAGTACCGGCTGGTCTGGGTCCGTGGCTACCGCTACGAGCGTTACCTGCCGAACATTCACCGCTATAGCCAGATCGAGCGCCGCACCGGAATCCTGCCGATGCTCAAGCAGGCGCGAGCGGACTTCTACATCGACGCGCTGACGGAAATCGATACAGTGCTCGCAAAAGCCGAGGATTCGTCCCGGTACCAGCGAACTCACCTGGTCGAACTGCCGCTGTTTCTGGGTTTCGCCGATACACCGCAGGCCCGTGGCTTGATGGCGTTGTACGACCAGCGCATGGCGTTGCTGGTGAAAAGCGGCCAGTTGAAACCGATTTTCGAGCATTGGAAACAACCTTATCCCTTTGATGAGATCGCCAGGCCGGCAGGGCTGTGATCAAACTTTTTGATCGTTATGGCCGATAATTCAGCCTAAGCGTCTGTAGGAGCCTGCTGTTACAATGCCGCCTCTGCGAATCTCCAGTACATACAGATCAGGAGCACACCGGTGCCTGTCGTTTTTGTAGCTGCTTCCAAGCTGCCCACGCCTTTTGCGCAATTCACCATGCACGGCTTTCTCGATGAGGCCACTGGCCGCGAGCACGTCGTACTGAGCCTGGGTGATGTCGCCGACGGTGCCCCGGTACTCGGCCGGTTGCACTCCGAATGCCTGACCGGCGATGCCTTGTTCAGCCAGCGTTGCGACTGCGGTTCGCAACTCGCGGCGGCCTTGCAGGCGATTGCCCGCGAAGGTCGTGGCGTGTTGCTTTACCTGCGTCAGGAAGGCCGTGGCATCGGCCTGCTGAACAAGATCCGCGCCTATGAGTTGCAAGACGGTGGCGCCGACACCGTTGAAGCCAACGAGCGACTGGGCTTTGCTGCCGACCAGCGCGACTACGCCATGTGCCTGCCGATGCTTGAGCACCTGGGCGTGAAATCCCTGCGCCTGATGACCAACAACCCACGCAAGGTCAAAGCCTTGACCGACATGGGTATCGTGGTTGCCGAACGCGTGCCGCTGCACACCGGTCACAATCCGCACAACCGGCTCTACCTGGCGACCAAGGCCAGCAAGCTCGACCACATGATGGGCAACGAGCACCAGGGCGAGGCGGATCGGGCGTGACCCGCGGCCAGGTCCGGCGGCGACTGTCCGTCAACTGGTGGCAATACTTTGCGCTGGCCTTGCTGCCGTTGTTCGTGATCAACGGGGTTTTCGGCCAGAGCGAGGCGATTTTGCCCGTGCTGGCGATGCCTTTTTTCATTGCCGGAGTGGCCTCGATGTTTGTCAGCCTGCGGTTTTTCGGCGGCTACAAACACGCCTTGATCGCCACCCAGAAAGCCCTCGATACCCCGGATGAACCCGCTGCCTGGGTTGCCCTGGCGGCTAAACGCCGCACGGCACTTCTCGTCGCGGCCTTGCCGGCCTGGATTGGCGCTCTGGCGGTGTTCGTCGGCCTGGAAGCGGTGCCTTTGGTGCTGCTGGCGCTGTCGACCACGGTGCTGTTCTACCTCTACCGTATTCCGCGTCAACTCGGCTGATGCGCCACTGGCTGGCGGTTCTGCTGCTGGCCGTCTGCGGCTCGGCGACAGCGGTAGAACGAGTGGTCAGCCTCGCGCCGTCACTCTCGGAAATCGTCGTTGAACTGGGCTCGGCCGACCTGCTGGTGGGCGTGCTCGATGCCGGCGAGCGTCCTTCCGAACTCAAATCCATCCCGTCCGTTGGCCGTTACGGTCAGCTGGATATGGAGCGTTTGCTGAGCCTAAAACCGGATTTGCTGCTGCTCTGGCCCGGCAGCGTCGGCCCTGCGCAGCGAGAGCAACTGAGCCGACTGGGCATTTCGACCTACGTCGCCGAACCTCATACCCTCAAACAACTCACCCACCAGATCGAAGCGATAGCCGAGCAACTGGGCCGACCCGAGCGTGGGCGCCTGCTTGCGACTGACCTGCGCAAGCGGCTCGACGATTTGCGCCAGCACTATCAACGCAAGGAGCCGCTGCGGGTGTTTTATCAGGTCTGGGATCAGCCGCTCTACACCGTGGGTGGTGGGCAGATCATCAGCGATGCGCTTGAGGTGTGCGGTGCGCACAATGTGTTTGCCGACATGACCCTGCCGGCACCGCAGGTCAGCGTGGAGTCGGTGCTTTCGCGCAATCCCCAGGTGATTCTCGCCGGCAGCCAGGCCCAACTCGACGCCTGGAAAGCCTGGCCGCAACTGACGGCGGTGGCTCAAGGGCAATTGCTGTTGGTGACGGACAAGGGCCTGGAGCGGCCGAGCGGGCAGATGATCGAAGCGACGGCCAAGTTGTGCCGGCTGATCGCGCCCGCCCGGTGAGACCGAGGTGCCTGCTTCGCGAGCAAGCCCGCTCTCACAAGGGGTCAGCGGCGACGCATCAGGCCAATGAAGAACAGGCCACCGATGGCTGCGGTGGCGACGCCAATCGGCAAATCCTCCGGGGCGATCAAGGTTCGTGCCGCGACATCGACCCACACCAGAAACACACTGCCCAGCAGCACGCACACCGGCAGCAATCGCCGATGCTCGGCACCGACCAGACGCCGTGCAATGTGCGGCACCATCAGCCCGACAAAACCGATCGAACCGCTGATCGAGACCAGGACCCCGGTCATCAGCGAGGCAATCAAAAACACCTGCAGCCGCACCGTCCGGGCGTTCAGGCCAAGGGTCACGGCGGTCTGCTCGCCGGCCATCAAGGCATTCAGCGGTCGGGCCATACCGAGCAGCAACACCAGCCCGAGCAACACACTGGCGGCCGGCACTGCCAGCAATTCCCAGCGCGCCAGCCCAAGGCCGCCGAGCATCCAGAACATCACCGCAGAGCTGGCGCGGTGATCACCGAGGAACAGCAGCAAATTGGCGACCGCCATCATGACGAACGACACCGCCACCCCGCATAACAGCAGTCGGTCACTGTCCAGCCGGCCCTTGCGGTTGGCGATGGCCAACACCATCAGCATGCTCAACAACGCGCCGATGAACGCCGCAATCGGTAAGGTCAGCAGGCCGACGATCTGGCCCACCTGCAGCACCACGATCACCGCGCCAAGGGTCGCGCCGGAGGTCACGCCGAGCAAGTGCGGGTCGGCCAACGGATTGCGCGTTACCGCCTGCAGCACCGCGCCGATCCGCGCCAGCCCGGCGCCCACCAACGCCCCGAGGACCATGCCCGGTACCCCAAACAGCCAAACGATATTTTCCTGTCCGGCGCTCCAGTTCACCTCGCCGACGCCGAAGGCCTTGTGCAGCAGAATCTGCCAGACCACCTCCACCGGCACCCTGGCTGCGCCAAAGCCCAACGACACCACGCAGGACACCGACAACAGCGCGCCGAGGGCAATCAGCAACAAGGCATAGCGACGATTGATCATTCGCCGTGGAAACCCTTGGCCAGGGTTTCGACCGCCAGCACGTTGTCGATCCCCGGTGTGGCCTGCACGTAAGGGATGACGATGAAGCGCTGGTTCTTGATCGCGTCCACCGATTGCAGGGCCTTGTTGTTCAGCAGGAATTGTTCCTTTTGCTCGGCGCTGATTTCGCCGTAGTCGACGATCACGATCACCTGAGGATTACGCTCGACCACGTTTTCCCAGTTGACCCGGGTCCAGCTCGCGTCGACGTCATCGAGAATATTGCGCCCGCCGGCGGCGTCGATCAGCGCTTGCGGCATGCCCAGGCGGCCAGAAGTCATGGCGCGGTCTTCGCCGCTGTCGTAGAGGAATACTCGCGGCTTTTCCGTTGGCAGGTCTTTGCGAACCTCGGCCACTTGCGCTTGCATGTCACTGATCAACTGGTTGGCGCGATCCTGCACATTGAAGATCCTGCCGAGATTGCGCAGGTCGTTGTAGGTGTCATCGAGGCTGGCCGCCGGGCGCTTCATCACAAAGGCGCAGGACTCGCTCAGTTCATAGACATTGATCCCCAGCGGCCCGAGGGTTTGCGGGGTCAGGTCGCCGCCAATGCGCATGCCGTAATCCCAGCCGGCGAAGAAGAAATCGACGTTGGCGTTGAGCAGGGTTTCCACCGACGGGTACCTGGCCGCAAGCTCCGGCAGACCGTCGAGAATGCTCCGCATCTCGGGCGTCACGGCTTTCCAGCCACTGATGCCGCTGTAGCCGACCATCCGGGGTTTGAGGCCGAGGGCGAGCATCATCTGGGTCATGTTGATGTCGTGACTGAGGGCGTGTTTCGGCGCCTCCTTGAAGGTCACTTCACGGTTGCAGCTCTGTATCGTCAACGGGTAATGGGTCGCTTCGGCGAACGCCTGGGCGCTGCCCAGCAGCAGGGCGATGGACAGGCTGGAGCGGAGCAGGGGGCGCAAGGTCATGTTGGGTTA
>CAYNGZ010000241.1:8084-8793 GCA_964396695.1 uncultured Pseudomonas sp. | reverse complement strand
GGGAACTCGGGGAGAGGTGCCTCGTTGGACCTGTTTTCTCGACCGGCTACCTGTTCGCTGACCTGGAGGTGCCCGGTGTGGGCACACTCAAGGTGACCATGATCGACGCCGGTATCCCGACCATCTTCGTCAACGCGGAGGCCATCGGTTACACCGGCACCGAGTTGCAGGGCGACATCAACGGCGATCCGAAAGCGCTGGCGATGTTCGAAACCATTCGTGCACACGGTGCGCTGCGGATGGGGTTGATTTCGAACCTGGATGACGCCGCCAAACGTCAGCACACCCCCAAGGTCGCGTTCGTTGCACGGCCTGCCGATTACCTCGCTTCCAGCGGTAAACCGGTGGCTGCGAGCGATGTCGACTTGTTGGTCCGGGCGCTGTCCATGGGCAAGCTGCACCACGCGATGATGGGCACCGCTGCCGTGGCCATCGGCACCGCCGCGGCAATTGACGGCACGCTGGTCAACCTCGCGGCCGGTGGCAATCCACGCAACGCGGTGCGCTTCGGCCATCCGTCGGGCACCTTGCGGGTCGGTGCTGAAGCTCAACAGGTCGACGGTGAATGGACCGTGACCAAAGCCATCATGAGCCGCAGTGCGCGGGTGTTGATGGAAGGCTGGGTGCGCGTGCCGGGTGATGCGTTCTGACCGTTAGCCCCGTAGGGGCGGCCGCAGGGTGCGATCTTTTGATCTTTGGCACATCAAGA
>CAYNGZ010000241.1:0-8074 GCA_964396695.1 uncultured Pseudomonas sp. | reverse complement strand
GGGGGCGGCGCGCGGTTGGCATCTTTTGATCTTTAGACAATCGAAAAAGGCAAAAGATGGAAGCCTGCGGCCGCTCCTACGGGTGTTTGCTTCGCCATTAACGTAGGGAGTCGACCATGAGCGCCAACGTTGATCTGAACATCCGCCCTGACTACGACAAGGTCCTGCAGGACATTGCCGACTACGTCCTCCATTTCAAGATCGAATCCCAGGAAGCCCTCGACACCGCCCGCAATTGCCTGATGGACACCCTGGGTTGTGGCCTGTTGGCGCTACGTTTTCCCGAGTGCACCAAACACCTGGGTCCCATCGTCGAAGGCACGGTCGTGCCCTTTGGCGCACGTGTTCCGGGCACCCGCTTTTGCCTCGATCCGGTCAAAGCGGCGTGGGACATCGGTTGTATCGTGCGCTGGCTCGATTACAACGACACTTGGCTGGCCGCCGAGTGGGGCCATCCGTCCGACAATCTGGGTGCAATCCTCGCGGTCGCCGATCACCTGTCGCAGAAGCGCGTGGCCAATGGCGACGCCCCGCTGACTGTGCGAGCGGTGCTGGACGCGATGATCATGGCTCACGAGATTCAGGGCGTGATTGCCCTGGAAAACTCCTTCAATCGGGTCGGTCTGGACCATGTGCTGTTGGTCAAAGTTGCCTCGACGGCGGTGACCGCAAAGCTGATGGGCGCCAATCGCGAGCAGTTGTTGGCGGCGCTGTCCCATGCGTTTGTCGATGGTCAGGCGTTGCGCACGTACCGTCACGCGCCGAACGCCGGCTCGCGCAAGTCCTGGGCGGCGGGCGATGCCTCCAGTCGTGGCGTGCGATTGGCGGACATTGCCCTGCGCGGCGAGATGGGCATTCCGGGCGTGCTGACCGCAAAGCAATGGGGGTTCTACGACGTGCTGTTCAGCCACACCAACAAGGACATGGCGCTCAAACCCGAAGACAAGCGCGAGTTCAGCCTCTCGCAGAAGTACGGCACCTACGTGATGGAAAACGTGCTGTTCAAGATCAGTTTTCCGGCCGAGTTCCACGCGCAAACTGCCTGTGAAGCGGCGGTGACCCTGCACCCGCAGGTGAAAAATCGCCTGCATGAAATCGACAGGATCGTCATCACCACCCACGAGTCGGCGATTCGCATCATTTCCAAGGTCGGTCAACTCGCCAATGCCGCGGACCGCGACCACTGCATCCAGTACATGACGGCGGTGCCGTTGGCATTCGGCAATCTGGTGGCTGAACACTACGAAGACGCGTTCCACGCCGCGCACCCGATCATCGACGAGTTGCGCGAGAAGATGGTCGTTGTCGAAGAACCGCGCTACACCCGCGAATACCTGGAGGCCGACAAGCGCTCTATCGCCAACGCCCTGCAAGCGTTCTTCAAGGACGGTTCGAGCACCGGGCAAGTGGTGGTCGAATACCCGATCGGCCATCGCCGTCGTCGCGCCGATGGCATTCCCATGCTGGAGGACAAGTTCAAGGCCAACCTGGCGACCCGATTCACGGCGCAGCGCTCGGCGCAGATCTTTGCCCTGTGCAAGGACCAGGCAAAACTTGAAGCCACGCCGGTTAACCGCTTCATGGATCTCTTCGTGATCTAAAGTCGGCAGCGCCTACTTGAAGCGTCGCTCCACGCCTTTTTCCACCAGAATCTTGGCCGAAATCTCTTCTACGGAAAAATGCGTGGAGTTGATGTGCGGGATGTTCTCGCGGCGGAACAGGTTCTCGACTTCACGTACTTCGAACTCGCACTGGGCGTAGCTCGAGTAGCGGCTATTGGGTTTGCGCTCGTTGCGGATCGCGGTGAGGCGATCCGGGTCGATGGTCAGGCCGAACAGCTTGTGCTGATGGGCGCGCAATGCTGCCGGCAATTGCAGGCGTTCCATGTCGTCTTCGGTCAGCGGGTAGTTGGCTGCGCGAATACCGAATTGCATGGCCATGTACAGGCAGGTCGGGGTTTTACCGCAGCGCGATACGCCGACCAGGATCAGGTCAGCCTTGTCGTAATAGTGGGTGCGGGCACCGTCATCGTTGTCGAGGGCGAAGTTCACCGCCTCGATCCGCTCCATGTAATTGGAATTGTGGCCAATGGAATGGGACTTGCCGACCGAATACGACGAGTGCTCGCTCAGTTCCTGTTCGAGAGGCGCGAGGAAGGTCGAGAAGATGTCGATCATGAAACCATTGGAGGTTGCGAGAATCTCACGAATATCCTGGTTGACGATCGTGTCGAAGATAATCGGACGAAAACCGTCCTTTTCGGCGGCCATATTGATTTGCTGTACCATGGCCCGTGCTTTGTCCACGCTGTCGATGTACGGTCGAATGGCTTTGCTGAAGGTGATGTTTTCGAACTGCGCCAGCAGGCTTTGACCCAGGGTTTCGGCTGTAATGCCCGTGCCATCGGAGATAAAGAAAGCAGATCGTTTCATTTGCGCCTTGGGCCTTAAGCTGGTGACGATTCTTGGATATGATAGGCGCGGTTTGCCGGCCTGGATTGGCCCGCATTCTCACTTATTTTCCAGGTCCAGGCCATATTGCTGGCAAATGCTCCCGATGAGCCGCCAGCGCCCTGAGCTTTTCCAACACAGTTAGTGGAGAGATCACCTTGGTAGAGTACGTAGTTTCCCTCGATAAGCTCGGCGTCCACGATGTAGAGCATGTGGGGGGCAAGAACGCATCCCTGGGCGAGATGATCAGTAACCTTGCGGGCGCCGGTGTATCGGTCCCGGGTGGCTTCGCCACGACGGCTCAGGCTTACCGTGATTTTCTCGAATTAAGTGGTTTGAACGACCAGATCCACGCAGCCCTCGATGCGCTGGACGTCGACGACGTGAACGCCCTGGCGAAAACCGGCGCGCAAATCCGTCAATGGATCATGGAAGCCGAGTTCCCGGAGCGGCTCAACACCGAGATCCGCGCTGCCTTCGCCGCGCTGTCGGCCGGTAACCCGGACATGGCCGTGGCCGTGCGCTCCTCGGCGACTGCCGAAGATTTGCCGGATGCCTCTTTCGCCGGTCAACAGGAAACCTTCCTGAACATCCGTGGCGTCGAAAACGTCATTCGCGCCGCCAAGGAAGTGTTTGCCTCCCTGTTCAATGACCGCGCCATTTCCTACCGCGTGCACCAGGGCTTCGACCACAAACTGGTTGCCCTGTCGGCTGGCGTGCAACGCATGGTCCGTTCGGAAACCGGCACTGCCGGCGTGATGTTCACCCTGGATACCGAATCCGGTTTCCGTGACGTGGTGTTTATCACTGGCGCCTACGGCCTGGGCGAAACCGTCGTACAAGGCGCGGTGAACCCGGATGAATTCTATGTCCACAAAGGCACTCTCGCGGCGGGGCGTCCGGCGATCCTGCGTCGTAACCTGGGCAGCAAAGCCATCAAGATGATCTACGGCGACGAAGCCAAGGCCGGTCGTTCGGTCAAGACTGTCGATGTCGACAAGGCCGAGCGTGCGCGTTTCTGCCTGACCGATGCTGAAGTCAGCGAACTGGCCAAGCAGGCGATGATCATCGAGAAGCACTACAAGTGCCCGATGGACATCGAATGGGCCAAAGACGGCGACGACGGCAAGCTGTACATCGTTCAGGCTCGTCCTGAAACCGTGAAGAGCCGCACCCAGGCCAACGTCATGGAACGTTACCTGTTGAAAGAAACCGGCACCGTGCTGGTTGAAGGTCGCGCCATTGGCCAGCGCATCGGCGCCGGTAAAGTCCGCATCATCAGAGACGTTTCCGAGATGGACAAGGTCCAGCCGGGCGACGTTCTGGTTTCCGACATGACCGACCCGGACTGGGAGCCGGTCATGAAGCGCGCCAGCGCCATCGTCACCAATCGTGGCGGCCGTACCTGCCACGCGGCGATCATCGCCCGTGAACTGGGTATCCCGGCCGTCGTGGGTTGCGGTAACGCCACTCAACTGTTGAAAGACGGCCAGGGCGTGACCGTTTCCTGCGCTGAAGGCGACACCGGCCTCATCTTCGAAGGCGAGTTGGGCTTCGACGTGAAGAAAAACTCCGTTGACGCGATGCCGGAGCTGCCGTTCAAAATCATGATGAACGTTGGCAACCCGGATCGTGCCTTTGATTTCGCGCAGTTGCCGAACGCCGGTGTGGGCCTGGCCCGTCTGGAGTTCATCATCAACCGCATGATCGGCGTGCACCCTAAAGCGCTGCTGAACTACGACGGTCTGCCGTCGGAAATCAAGGAAAGCGTCGACAAGCGTATTGCCGGTTACAACGATCCGGTCGGCTTCTACGTCGAGAAACTGGTCGAGGGCATCAGCACCCTGGCCGCCGCGTTCTGGCCGAAAAAGGTCATCGTGCGCCTGTCGGACTTCAAGTCCAACGAATACGCCAACCTGATCGGCGGCAAGCTCTACGAGCCGGAAGAAGAAAACCCGATGCTGGGCTTCCGTGGCGCTTCGCGTTACATCAGCGAATCGTTCCGTGACTGCTTCGAACTCGAATGCCGTGCGCTGAAGCGCGTGCGCAACGAGATGGGCCTGACCAACGTCGAAATCATGGTGCCGTTCGTCCGTACCCTGGGCGAAGCCAGCCAGGTTGTGGATCTGTTGGCCGAGAAAGGCCTGGCGCGTGGCGACAACGGTCTGCGCGTGATCATGATGTGCGAACTGCCCTCCAACGCGATCCTCGCTGAAGAGTTCCTCGAATTCTTCGACGGTTTCTCCATTGGTTCCAACGACCTGACCCAACTGACCCTGGGCCTGGATCGTGACTCCGGGATCATCGCGCATCTGTTCGACGAGCGTAATCCAGCGGTCAAGAAGCTGCTGGCCAATGCGATTCAGGCCTGCAACAAGGCTGGCAAATACATCGGTATTTGCGGTCAGGGTCCTTCCGACCACCCGGACCTGGCCAAGTGGCTGATGGAGCAGGGTATCGAAAGCGTTTCGTTGAACCCGGATTCCGTACTGGAAACCTGGTTTTTCCTGGCTGAAGGTCAGGCTGCGGTCTGATGGTGTGAGTGAAAGGGCCGGTCGTTGACCGGCCCTTTTAGAGATTCAAGTAGGGCGGGCTCCGGTGGATGCCGCCCTTTTTTGTGCAAGAGCATTATGCAAAGCAGCAGCAACCTGTTTCCTGTCGCCTTGATCAGCGCCGAGCGTCGCGGCGATCTGAGCGAGGACGTCTATCGCTTGAAACCCGGCAACAGCCCGGACAGCACCGTCGAGCTGGCAGTCACTCGCCTGGGCATGGCCGATGAGCCGGCCGTGCGCGGCGTTCCGGTGATTTTGCTGCATGGCAGCTTTTCCAATCGACGTTTCTGGTTTTCCCCCAAGGGCCTTGGTTTGGGCGCTTACCTTGCACGTGCCGGTTTTGATGTGTGGATACCGGAAATGCGCGGTCACGGCTTGTCTCGGCGTAACCAGAACTATCGAAAGAACCGCGTTGCCGACTATGCCCGTTACGATCTGCCGGCGATTGCTGCGTTCGTTCGCGAGCAAAGCGGCCAGATTCCGCACTGGATCGGTCATTCATTGGGTGGCATCACCCTGGCGGCAGCACTGGGCGGTCAGTACCTGGGTGAGCCAGCAGTGGCCTCCGCTGCGTTCTTTGGCACACAGGTCAGTCGCACTTATTGGCCACTGAAAATTCCCCCGGTGGAGTGGAGCGGGCGGTTCATCCTGAAGCGTTTCGCGCAGATTTCGGGTTCTCGCCTCAAGCGCGGCCCGGAGGACGAACCAATAGGCCTGGCTCTGGAAGGCATGCGCTGGTACGGCTTGTTCGGGCGCTTTGGCGATGCCGAGAAAGACTGGTGGGCGGGGCTGGCCGAAGTTCAGGTGCCGGTATTGGGCGTCAGTGCGACCAGCGACCATCAGGACCCCGATTGGGCGTGTCGCAAACTGTTCGATCAGATCGGTTCCGAGCATAAACAGTTCATCTGTCTGGGGCGCGAGCAGGGTTTTTCGGACAATTTTGGTCATGTTGAAATGCTGGTCAGCAAAGCCGCGCAGGCCGAGGTCTGGCCGTTGGTGCAGCGCTGGCTGACGGATCAGCAGGCGCCGTTACTGGCTGGCAAGCAGGATCTGGCCGCAGCAGTCTGAGCGCGAATGCTCTAACGAGGGCGTTTCGTTCCGATCAGCTAACGGCTAAGATATGACGCATTGAGCTGTTCTGGTCACAATCGGTTGCTGAGTCAGCCTTATGTTCGTGCCTCTTGAGCGTCTGATCAATCTGGATGAAGGTTACCGACGGACGTTTCAGGTCGAAGGGCGTAGCCTGCAATTTCCGACAGCCCACAATCGTGTTCATTCTCTTACAGGAGTTTCTCGATGATCCATTACCTCACTCCCGACCTGTGCGATGCCTACCCGGAACTGGTGCAGGTGCTGGAGCCGATGTTCAGCAATTTTGGTGGCCGTGACTCCTTCGGCGGCGAAATCGTTACCATCAAGTGCTTCGAAGACAACTCGCGGGTCAAGGAGCAGGCCGAGCTCAAAGGGAATGGCAAGGTGCTGGTGGTCGATGGCGGTGGTTCGCTGCGCCGCGCGCTGCTGGGCGACATGATCGCCGAGAAAGCCGCAAAAAACGGTTGGGAAGGGCTGGTGATCTACGGCTGCATCCGTGACGTCGACGTTATTGCGCAGACCGATCTGGGTGTACAGGCGCTGGCCAGTCATCCGATGAAAACCGACAGACGTGGCCTCGGTGACCTGAATGTTGCGGTAACCTTCGCCGGCGTGACGTTCCGTCCGGGTGAATACATCTACGCGGACAACAATGGCGTGATCATCTCGCCAAGTCCGTTGAAAATGCCAGAATAAACAACTGATTCAAGCTTGGGGTGAGGATGTTCGAGGAAGAAAACGCGCAGTGGGGGCTGGTGCATGCCCTGGTGCTGGATGGTAAAGGCGGTGCGCGTTGGCTTGCCCGGACTGAACTCGATGACCTGCAACTGCAACCCCATGAAAGCCTCTGGCTGCACTGGGACCGTAGTCACCCGCAAACCCAGACCTGGTTGCGTCAATCCAGCGGTCTGAGTGAGTTCAGCTGCGATCTGTTGCTCGAAGAAAACACCCGGCCGCGCCTGTTGGCGCTGCCGGACTCCGAGTTGTTGCTGTTCTTGCGCGGAATCAACCTCAACCCGGGTGCCGAGCCTGAAGACATGGTCTCGGTGCGGATCTTCGCTTCTGCTCAGCGAGTCATTTCCCTGCGTTTACGGCCATTACGTGCCACCGATGAGTTGCTGGTGCAACTGACTGAGGGCAAGGGGCCAAAAACCACCTCCGAACTGGTCCTTTATATGGCTCAGTACCTCACCAACAAGGTGCAGGATCTGGTCAGCGATCTCTCCGAAATCGTCGATAACGAGGAAGAAAAGCTGGATTCCGACGAACGGTATACTCCAGAGCATGGCGCCGTTCTGCAGATTCGTCGACGAGCGGCAGGATTGAAGCGCTTCCTTGCTCCGCAGCGGGATATTTTCGGTCAATTGACCAAGATAAAACTGCCGTGGTTTGTCGACGATGATGGCGACTACTGGAACGAATTGAACAACAGCCTGACGCGTTATCTGGAAGAGCTGGAATTGACCCGGGAGCGCGTGGGGCTGGTGCTGGAGAGCGAAGACCGACGTTTGAGCGTGCGCATGAATCGCATCATGTACCGTTTCGGGATCATCACCGGGATCTTTTTGCCGATGAGTTTTCTAACCGGTTTGCTCGGTATAAACGTGGGTGGAATTCCTTTTTCCGGGAATCCTTATGGTTTTGTGATTGCCTGCCTGATGATGGTGACAGTAGGTGTGGGGCAGTGGTGGTTGTTCCGGCGTTTGGGGTGGGTATGAGGGGGAACCATGTTACCCGGAGAATTTTGATCGCGTCTTTCACAGACATCTCGAGAGGTGCGTATGCACGATCCGTTTGAACAGTCTTTGCGTGACATGCTTAAGGCGACGCCGTCCAGCCGTGACGATGCTGCCTGCCTGGGCCGCGTATTGAAAACCGCCAACCGCCAGGTCGGTGCCGGTGATCGGTTCAGCTTGCTGGGCCGCGGGCCGCCAGCCTTGACGATTGCCTCGCTCGTGAGCTTGTTCCAGCGAGCCTTGA
>CAYNGZ010000240.1:0-8941 GCA_964396695.1 uncultured Pseudomonas sp. | reverse complement strand
CCCCAAGTTTGCTGCGCGACAGCGCGGCGTCGAAGACGGGGCGGACCCTCCTACATGGGAACGCGCGCGCCCGCGGGCTGCGATCTTTTAGACCAACACTTGCCGGGTGCTGGCCATGTATTCATGAATCTGCTTCTCGACCCGTGGATGAATCAGCTCTACCGGGCGGCGACCGTTGGGGCACGGCAAGGTTTTGGTGGTGCCGAACAGCCGGCAGATCAACGGCCGCTCGTCATACACCGTGCAGCCATCGGGGCCCAGGTGCACACAGTTCAGCTCATCCATCGCGGCGTCCTGTTCAGCCCTGGTCTTACGCGGCAGGCGGGACATTTCTTCTGGCGAAGTGGTCACCGGGCCACAGCAGTCATGGCAGCCGGGCACGCACTCGAATGACGGGATCTGCTGGCGAAGAGCGCGGATTTCCTGACGGTTGCAGCTCATCGAAGCGGGTACCGGGAAAGTGAACGGGGTGGGATTTTGCCCTAAAAGGCTAACGCCAGACAGCGCCCTCCGACCAGTGTTGCCCAGGCCGAAAGGTCAGGCTTATGCTCCGTAAAATTTACTCAACACACGAAATCCGGATGACGCCTATGCACGCCCGTGCTCAGCAACCTGCCCCGAACAACCGGCACACCGCTTCTTATTACGCCGCCAGCAGCCTGCCGCAGCCCGATTATCCGGCGCTCAAAGGTGAACTGCAGGCTGACGTGTGCGTGGTCGGCGGTGGGTTCTCCGGGTTGAACACGGCCATCGAGCTGACGGAACGCGGCCTCAGCGTGGTGCTGCTCGAAGCGCGCAAAATCGGCTGGGGCGCCAGCGGACGCAACGGTGGGCAACTGATTCGCGGCGTGGGTCATGGCCTCGATCAATTCGCCGAGGTGATTGGCACGGACGGCGTCCGCCAGATGAAACTCATGGGGCTGGAAGCGGTGGAAATCGTCCGGCAACGGATTGAGCATTTTCAGATTGCCTGCGACCTGACCTGGGGTTACTGCGACCTGGCCGACAAACCTCGCGACCTCGACGGTTTCGCCGAAGACGCGGCCGAGCTGCACAGCCTCGGCTATCGCTATGAAACCCGGTTGCTGCAAGCCTATGAGATGCACAGCGTGGTCGGTTCCGACCGCTACGTCGGTGGGTTGATCGACATGGGCTCCGGGCATCTGCACCCGCTGAACCTGGCGTTGGGTGAAGCCGCGGCCGCTGAGCAACTGGGCGTGAAGCTGTTCGAACAATCGGCCGTGACCCGCATCGACTATGGCAGCGAGGTCAAGGTGCACACCGCACACGGCTCAGTCCGTGCCAAGACCCTGGTGCTGGGCTGCAACGCCTACCTCAACAACCTGAACCCTGAACTCAGCGGCAAAGTGCTGCCCGCCGGCAGTTACATCATCGCCACCGAACCCTTGAGTGAAGCACAGGCCCACGCACTGCTGCCGCAGAACATGGCGGTCTGCGATCAGCGAGTGGCGCTGGACTACTACCGACTCTCGGCGGATCGACGCTTGCTGTTCGGCGGTGCCTGTCACTACTCCGGCCGCGATCCGTCGGACATCGCCGCGTACATGCGACCGAAGATGCTCGACGTCTTCCCGCAACTGGCCGGGGTGAAGATCGACTACCAATGGGGCGGGATGATCGGGATCGGCGCCAACCGTCTGCCGCAGATCGGCCGACTCAAGGACCAGCCGAATGTGTATTACGCCCAGGCCTATTCCGGCCATGGGGTGAACGCCACCCACCTGGCCGGCAAGCTGCTGGCCGAAGCCATCAGCGGCCAGCAGAGCGGTGGCTTCGACCTGTTCGCCAAAGTGCCGCACATGACGTTCCCTGGCGGTAAATACCTGCGCTCGCCGTTATTGGCGCTGGGGATGTTGTGGCATCGGATGAAAGAGCTGGCCTGAACCCCGCCCCGACCCCGAACTCGAACCGCTCCTACGGGGGGCCATTTCGGCTTACAGCCGCCAGAACGGCTTCAAGCCCTCCTCCCTCGCCTGCTCACGGCTCAACCCCACATCGCGCAACTGCTCGGGCGTGAGTTCCAGCAACGCCTTGCGCGTGTGCAGACGGTGCCAGAACAGCCCCCAGCGACCGAGACAGGACGGGGCATTGCGGGCTTTTACCGCACGCATGCCCTTGTCCTGCCCTGCCACCAGTTCCTGACTGCGTAACGTCAGCCGCACATCGCTCAAGCCGCTCATTTTGATTGCTCCTGTTTACTTGGGTCGCCTGAGATTCCATGATGCGTGGGCCAGCAAAACCGTTACAGATTCAAAGGCACTGTATTACTTCCATACAGATTTCCCGCTTTACCGACTGAATCCTGTATTTTTGCCCCATCTGTACCGGTTCCCTGAATTTCCTCACCGAGGCTGCACTATGACTCTTTACGTCAACCTCGCCGAACTGCTCGGCACGCGCATCGAACAGGGCTTCTACCGTCCGGGTGACCGACTGCCGTCGGTGCGGGCATTGAGCGTCGAACACGGGGTCAGCCTGAGCACGGTGCAGCAGGCCTATCGGGTGCTGGAAGACAGCGGGCTGGCGATGCCGAAACCGAAATCCGGCTACTTCGTACCCGCCGGGCGCGAGTTGCCGGAGCTGCCGGTCGTTGGCCGCCCGGCCCAGCGCCCGGTGGACATTTCCCAGTGGGATCAGGTGCTGGAGCTGATTCGCGCCGTCCCGCGCAAGGACGTCGTACAGCTCGGTCGTGGCATGCCGGACATCACCACGCCAACGATGAAGCCTCTGCTGCGCGGGCTGGCGCGGATCAGCCGGCGGCAAGACATGCCCGGCCTGTATTACGACAACATTTACGGCACTCTCGAACTGCGCGAACAGATTGCCCGCCTGATGCTCGACTCCGGTTGCCAGCTAAGCGCCAACGACCTGGTGATCACCACCGGTTGCCACGAAGCGCTGTCCAGCAGCATTCGCGCGATTTGCGAGCCGGGCGACATCGTTGCCGTGGACTCGCCGAGCTTTCACGGCGCCATGCAGACCCTCAAAGGGCTGGGCATGAAAGCCCTGGAAATTCCCACCGATCCGCTCACCGGAATCAGCCTCGATGCGCTGGAACTGGCTCTGGAACAATGGCCGATCAAAGCCATACAGTTGACCCCCAACTGCAACAACCCGCTGGGCTACATCATGCCGGAGGCACGCAAACGGGCGCTGCTGACCCTGGCACAGCGCTTCGACGTGGCAATCATCGAAGACGATGTGTATGGCGAACTGGCCTACACCTACCCGCGCCCACGCACGATCAAATCCTTCGACGAAGACGGCCGCGTCCTGCTGTGCAGCTCGTTTTCCAAGACCCTGGCGCCGGGACTGCGCATCGGCTGGGTCGCGCCGGGCCGGTATCTGGAACGGGTGCTGCACATGAAATACATCAGCACCGGCTCCACTGCGCCACAACCACAAATCGCCATCGCCGAATTTCTCAAAGGCGGACACTTCGAACCCCATCTGCGGCGGATGCGTACGCAATACCAGCGCAATCGCGACTTGATGCTCGACTGGGTCAGCCGCTACTTTCCCACTGGCACCCGCGCCAGCCGTCCACAAGGCAGCTTCATGCTTTGGGTCGAACTGCCGGAAGGTTTCGATACCTTGAAACTGAATCGTGCGCTGAACGACCAAGGCGTACAGATTGCCGTCGGCAGCATTTTTTCCGCCTCGGGCAAGTATCGCAATTGCCTGCGCATGAACTACTCAGCCAAACCAACCCCGCAGATTGAAGAGGCGGTGCACAAGGTCGGCGCGGCGGCAATCAAGCTGCTGGCCGAGCATCACGAGGACAATTGACGCAACAAACCGACGCCTGAGCATTTGCGGAGCATCGCCAAAGCCGTGCCATACTCCGAATCTTGCCCATTCGCGGAAACTCCGATTTGCGTCACAGACAAGCCCTGCTCTTTCTGCTGCTCGTCTCGCTACTGAGCGGCTGTACTTCTCTCGCCGTCCATCACGAACCGAGCCAGGCATTGCCGGCGGCGGACTCTGCGTTTGGGCGGTCGATCCAGGCACAGGCTGCGGCGTACCAGGGTCGTTCCGGCTTTCGCCTGCTGCCCAACAGCAGTGAGGCGTTCATGGCCCGCGCCGAGCTGATCCGCAATGCGCAAAGCAGCCTCGACTTGCAGTACTACATCGTCCACGACGGTGTGAGCACCCGGTTATTGGTGGCGGAGCTGCTCAAGGCCGCCGACCGCGGAGTACGCGTACGTATTCTGCTCGACGACACTACCAGCGATGGCCTGGACCAGATCATCGCGACCCTCGCCGCTCATCCACGGATTCAGATTCGCCTGTTCAACCCGTTGCAACTGGGCCGCAGCACCGGGGTGACCCGCACCATGGGGCGGCTGTTCAACCTGTCACTTCAGCATCGGCGCATGCACAACAAGCTGTGGCTGGCGGACAACAGCGCCGCCATTGTCGGTGGCCGCAATCTGGGCGATGAGTATTTCGATGCCGAGCCCGACCTGAATTTCACCGACATCGACATGCTCAGCATCGGCCCGGTGGCCGAGCAACTCGGGCACAGCTTCGACCAGTACTGGAACAGCGCCTTGAGCAAACCGATCGATGAGTTTGTCTCCAGCAACCCCACGACCAAAGACCTGGCCAACACCCGGCTACGCCTGAAAGAGTCGCTGGAAGAAACCCGCCAACAGAACCATGCGCTGTATCGGCAACTGAAGATTTACCAGACCCATCCACGCCTGGACATCTGGCGACGCGAGCTGATCTGGGCCTGGAACCAGGCGCTGTGGGATGCACCGAGCAAGGTGCTGGCCAAGGACGAGCCGGATCCGCAACTGCTGCTGACCACCCAGCTGGCGCCCGAGCTGAAAGGCGTCAACGAAGAACTGATCATGATCTCGGCCTATTTCGTCCCCGGCCAAACGGGGCTGGTCTACCTGACCGGACGCGCGGATGCCGGGGTTTCGGTCAGCTTGCTGACCAACTCGCTGGACGCCACCGACGTGCCGGCCGTACACGGTGGCTACGCGCCTTATCGCAGGGCTTTGCTGGAGCATGGCGTGAAGCTGTTCGAGTTGCGTCGCCAACCCGGCGAGCATGGCGGCAGTGGTCCGAACCTGTTCCACAGCGCTGCCTCCCGTAGCTCCGACTCCAGCCTGCACAGCAAGGCCATGATCTTTGACCGGCAAAAAGCGTTCATCGGCTCGTTCAATTTCGATCCGCGCTCGGTGCTCTGGAACACTGAAGTCGGGGTGCTGGTGGACAGCCCGGAACTCGCCGAACACGTGCGCGAACTAGCCCTGCGAGGCATGTCGCCAGCCTTGAGCTATCAGGCACAGCTGGAGAATGGCCAAGTGGTGTGGGCCACAGAAGACGACGGCCAACCCCACACCCTGACCCGAGAACCGGGGAGCTGGTGGCGCCATTTCAATGCCTGGCTCAGCAACAGGGTGGGGTTGGAGCGGATGCTCTAGGCTGGCTCGGCAATTTTGCCAAACGCCCCTTGGCGCATCAGCAGGATCACCAGGCCAAACGCCCCCGCCGCCATCAGCAGCGGCAACGCGTGCCCGCTGATCCACTGACTGCCGGCGCCAGCCGCCAATGGACCGATCAGGCAGCCGATGCCCCACAATTGCGCGATATGGGCGTTGGCACGAACGAGGGCATCATCGCGGTAACGCTCGCCAATCAAAATCAGCGACAAGGTGAACAAACCACCAGCACTGGCGCCAAACAGCACCCAAAGCGGCCAGATCAGCAAGGTCTCGAGCAACAGTGGAATCGCCAGGCTCGAGAGCATCAGGATCACCGCGCAACCGGTAAATAACGTACGCCGCGACAGTCGATCCGCCAGCGCGCCAATCGGCAGCTGCAACAAGGCATCGCCGACCACCACGGTACTGACCATCGCCAGGGCGATTTCAGCGGTGAAGCCCTGGCGCAGGCAATACACCGGCAGCAAGGTCAGGATCATCGCCTCGAAGGCCGCAAACAACGACACCGCCCAGGCAATCGCCGGCAAGCCTCGGCAAAAGCTCAGCAAGTCGCCGAGCGTCACGCTGCAGGCTTCGCTGCTCGGTGCGCCGCTACGCCCCAACAGCAACAGCGGCGACGTCACCAGCAAGCCGACACTGACCCAGAAGCCGAAATCGTTGTCGGTGCCCAGTGCACCCAACAGCAACGGCCCGGACAGCTGGCTCAAGGCATAACTGCTGCCATACAGCGCCACCAGTCGCCCGCGCCATTGCTCGACCACCAACTGGTTGATCCAGCTCTCGCCGAGGATGAACACGAGGGTCAGGACCACCCCGATCATCAAACGCAGCACCAGCCAGACCGGATAACTGGGCAACAGCGCCAGCAAACCGATGGAAAACGCCCCGGCCCACAGGCACAGGCGCATCAAATTGGCCGTACCGAAACGTGCCGCCAGCTGGCTTGAACCCCTGGCCCCCAGCAGCACGCCAATCGCCGGCATCGCCGCCATCACGCCGATAGCAAACGAGCCGTAACCCCAGCTTTCCAGACGCAACGACACTAACGGCATGCTGACACCCAGAGCCAGGCCGACACTCAGGACAGACGCCAACACGGCGAAATAAGTCGCCCAACGCATGTTCCACGCTCCTGTGGATTATTTTTTATTCGATCACTGAAACAACACAGCCGGGCTTCCATTGAAGGAAAGCCCGGCCGCGTATGAAATCCGTGAGCGCAGGCTGCGATCTTTTTGCCGCACCCACGGTTGTACTTCCTACAGCTTGATCCAGGTCGCCTTCAGTTCGGTGTACTTGTCGAACGCGTGCAGCGATTTGTCGCGACCGTTGCCCGACTGTTTGAAACCACCAAACGGTGCGGTCATGTCGCCGCCATCGTACTGGTTGACCCACACGCTGCCGGCGCGCAGGGCTTTGGCGGTCAGGTGAGCCTTGGAGATATCCGACGTCCAGACGGCAGCAGCCAGGCCATACGGCGTGTCGTTGGCGATCCGAATCGCTTCCTCGGCACTGTCGAAGGTGATCACCGACAGCACCGGGCCAAAGATCTCTTCCTGGGCGATCTTCATGGCATTGCTCACACCGTCGAAAATCGTCGGCTCAACGTAGGTGCCACCGGTTTCCTGAAGGATCCGCTTGCCGCCCACCACCAGTTTGGCGCCATCGCTGTGACCGGATTCGATGTAGGACAGCACAGTGTTCATCTGCTGCGTGTCGACCAGCGCGCCGACATTGGTGACCGGATCCAGTGGATTACCCGGCTTCCAGGCTTTCAGCGCCTCGATCACCAACGGCAGGAATGTGTCCTTGATCGAACGCTCGACCAGCAGACGCGAACCTGCCGTACACACTTCGCCCTGGTTAAACGCGATGGCACTGGCCGCCGATTCGGCCGCCGCTTGCAGGTCCGGGGCATCGGCAAACACGATGTTCGGGCTCTTGCCACCGGCTTCGAGCCAGACGCGTTTCATGTTCGATTCGCCGGAATAAATCATCAGCTGCTTGGCGATTTTTGTGGAGCCGGTAAACACCAGCGTGTCGACATCCATGTGCAAGGCCAACGCCTTGCCAACGGTGTGACCATAACCCGGCAGCACGTTCAGTACGCCTTTCGGGATACCGGCTTCAACGGCCAGTGCCGCGATGCGGATGGCGGTCAGCGGGGATTTTTCGGACGGTTTGAGGATCACCGAATTACCGGTGGACAGCGCCGGGCCGAGTTTCCAGCACGCCATCATCAGCGGGAAGTTCCACGGTACGATGGCGCCCACCACACCCACCGGCTCACGGGTCACCAGGCCCAGTTGATCGTGCGGGGTCGCGGCCACTTCGTCGTAGATCTTGTCGATGGCTTCACCGCTCCAGCTCAGCGCTTGCGCCGCGCCCGGAACGTCGATGTACAGGGAATCGCTGATCGGCTTGCCCATGTCCAGGGTTTCAAGCAGCGCCAGTTCTTCAGCATGCTGCTTGAGCAGACCGGCGAAACGAATCATGGTGGCTTTGCGTTTGGCCGGTGCCAGACGCGACCAGACGCCCGAGTTGAAGGTGGCGCGGGCGTTGTCGACGGCATGCTGGGCGTCGGCGGCATCACAGCTGGCGATCTTGCCCAGCAGACGGCCATCGACAGGGCTGATGCAGTCGAAGGTCTCACCGGAAACGGCGGCGGTGTATTCACCGTTGATATAGGCACGGCCTTCGATTTTCAGGTCGCGGGCGCGTTGTTCCCAGTCGGCACGAGTCAGGGTGGTCATACGAGTGTCCTCCTCTTATTGAATACGAGCGCCACGCGATCTACGCAGGCACCTTCAGGAATTCTGCCCCGCCAGCCTACACAAATCGGCCCAAGGCACCTGCCACCCTAAACCAGCGACCCCTCATGTTTCAATATATTTGACACAAGACCAGAAAACCGCCTTACGATGTTCATTTTAATAAACATAGACTTTGGCTTTCCAGCAATCACGGGGGATTACAAGAATGAGCATCCAGGACATCGTCGACTTCAGCCAAGCCAGCACACCCGTTGAGCGCTACCGCCCGGACGCTGCAAAAGTCCTCAAGGGCGACCCCGAGCAAGCCGTCTACAACCACTACAACAGCCCTTGCGGCCAACTGAATGCTGGCGTGTGGGAAGGCGAAGTCGGGCAATGGACAGTGAACTTCCCGCAACAAGAATACCGCGAAATAAACCAGGGGGTTTCGGTACTGCGGGCACACGACGGCAAAGGCATGCCCGCACTGTATCTCCTCGACAAGTCGACCAACCGACCCGAGAAGGAGCCGCTGCTTCGAATCGATGGATTCGACTACGGCGGTCTCTTCGAGATCGACGATTCGGCAAGGAAAATCCTTGGCGCGCACTTCACGACCGATGGGCCGACGACATACTGGTTCGATCCGGAGATGAAGAAAGCGCAGGCCAGGATCGATGCGCAACTGCAAGCGACGAGCAATCG
>CAYNGZ010000239.1:0-8942 GCA_964396695.1 uncultured Pseudomonas sp. | reverse complement strand
GACAGCTTGCTCTTGTCCGGATTACGCAGCAGCGGCATGTAGCACAGCGCTGGCTTTTCCCAGCCGAAGTACTCGTAAAGCAGGATCAGCTTCGGCGCCGACGGCAGCCATTCTTCACCGCGCAATACATGGGTGATGCCCATCAGGTGGTCGTCGACCACGTTGGCGAGGAAGTAGGTCGGCAGGCCGTCGGTCTTCATCAACACTTGCATGTCCATGCGATCCCACGGGATCTCGACGTCGCCACGGAGCATGTCCGGCACCACGCAGACGCCTTCGGTCGGCACCTTCATGCGGATGACGTGCGGCTCACCCGCAGCCAGACGGCGCGCGACCTCTTCCTTGGAAAGCAACAGCGCACGACCGTCGTAACGCGGGGTTTCGCCGCGGGCCATTTGTTCGGCGCGCATCTGGTCCAGTTCTTCTGCCGTACAGAAGCACGGGAACGCGTGCCCCAGATCGACCAGTTGCTGGCAGTACTTCTGATAGATGTCGCCACGCTCGCTCTGGCGATACGGACCGTGCGGGCCGCCCACATCCGGGCCTTCGCTCCAGTTGATGCCCAACCAGCGCAAGGCATCGAAGATCTGCTGTTCGGACTCGCGGGTCGAACGCAATTGGTCGGTGTCTTCAATCCGCAGGATGAACTCACCGCCATGCTGCTTGGCAAAGCAGTAGTTGAACAAAGCGATATAAGCGGTGCCGACATGGGGATCGCCGGTAGGCGATGGCGCGATGCGAGTGCGGACGGTGGTCATGGCATGTCTCGAAAGAATATAAAAAGCGGAGATGAAACAAAGGGCGAATGGTAACAGGCGTTACCCGCCCGGCTCCAGTGAGCAGGGCATTTAAGCCAACGTTGAGGCTACGAAAGGCTCTAACACCGCTCGATGGCTGATTATCAATAAGTGGCATTTACCGCTTATCGGCTATATGACAGATTCGAGTACTGATAAATCTCCTTACACTTTCTCGACTACAGTCTGCTCATGCCTGCCCAACTCAAGCGTCGCCTGTTTACTTTCCTGCTTATCGTCCTGCTGATTGCCGGGGGCTATTTCGCTCAATGGTTCTTCAAGGGACGGTTTTACGAAAGCACCGATAACGCTTATGTCCAGGGTGAAATCACCCGTGTTTCCAGCCAGTTGGGCGCGCGCATCGAGGAAGTGCTGGTACAGGACAACCAGCACGTCGAAAAAGGCCAGCTGCTGATCAAACTCGAAGGCGATGACTTTCATCTCGCCGTCGACCGCGCTAACGCGACCCTCGCCACGCGCGAAGCCGAGCGCCTGCAAGCCCAGAGCAAATTGACCCAACAAGCCAGCCTGATTGCCGCCAGCGAAGCCCAGGTCACTGCCAGCCAGGCAACCCTTGGCCGCTCTCAAATCGACCTATCCCGCGCGCAAACCCTGCGCAAGCCGGGTTATGTCTCCGAAGAACGGGTCACCACCCTCTCCGCCGACAACCGCATCGCTCGCTCGCAAGTCGCCAAGGCCGAGGCTGACGCCCAAGGCCAGCGCCAACAGGTCAACGCCTTGACGGCCGAGATCAAGCGCCTGGACGCCCAGATCGCCAATGCCAAAACCGATCTGGCCCAGGCCCGGCTGAACCTGACCCGCAGCGAAATCCATGCGCCGATCAGCGGCCTGATCGGCCAACGCGCAGCGCGCAATGGCCAATACGTGCAGGCCGGCGCTTACCTGCTGTCGATCGTCCCGGACCAGGACATCTGGATTCAGGCCAACTTCAAGGAAACCCAGATTGGTCACATGCAGCCAGGCCAGAAAGCCGAACTGACCTTCGATGCCTACAGTGACACGCCGATCGAAGCCCGGGTCGACAGCCTGTTCGCCGCCTCGGGCGCACAATTCAGCCTGCTGCCACCGGATAATGCCACCGGCAACTTCACCAAAGTCGTCCAGCGGATTCCGGTGAAACTGACCTTTGCTGCCGATAATCCGCTGCACGGCAAAATCCGCCCGGGCATGTCGGTCACCGTCAAAGTCAACATCAAAGATTCTGTCGATGGCCGGTGATCAACTGATCCGTCCGGTCGGCGAACCGACCCGGCGGGACTGGATTGCAGTGATGAGCGTGATGCTCGGCGCCTTCATGGCGGTGCTCGACATCCAGATCACCAACGCCTCGCTCAAGGACATTCAGGGTGCATTGTCAGCAACGCTGGAAGAAGGCTCGTGGATTTCCACTTCGTACCTGGTAGCGGAAATCATCATGATCCCGCTCACCGCGTGGCTGGTGCAGCTGCTCTCGGCGCGACGCCTGGCGGTGTGGGTTTCGCTGGGATTTCTGGCCGCCTCCCTGCTCTGCTCGATGGCCTGGAGCCTGGAGAGCATGATCGTGTTTCGCGCCTTCCAGGGTTTCACTGGCGGTGCACTGATCCCGCTGGCGTTCACCCTGACGCTGATCAAACTCCCCGAGCACCATCGCGCCAAAGGCATGGCAATGTTCGCCATGACCGCGACCTTCGCCCCGTCCATCGGCCCGACCCTCGGCGGCTGGCTGACGGAAAACTGGGGCTGGAAGTACATCTTCTACATCAACATCCCGCCAGGGCTGATCATGATCGCCGGCCTCATGTACGGCCTGGAGAAGAAAGAAGCGCACTGGGAATTGCTCAAAAGCACCGACTACATGGGCATTCTCACGCTAGGGGTTGGCCTGGGGTGCTTGCAGGTGTTTCTTGAAGAAGGCCATCGCAAGGACTGGCTGGAGTCGAACCTGATCGTGACGCTGGGTTGCATCGCCCTGCTGAGCCTGATCACCTTTGTGATCGTGCAGGTATCCAAGCCCAATCCGCTGATCAACCTCGGCATTCTGCGCAACCGCAACTTTGGCTTATCGAGCATTTCCAGCCTGGGCATGGGCGTGGGCCTGTACGGCTCGATCTATCTGCTGCCGCTGTACCTGGCGCAGATCCAGAGCTACAACGCCTTGCAGATCGGCGAAGTGATCATGTGGATGGGCGTGCCGCAATTGTTCCTGATTCCGCTGGTGCCGAAACTGATGAAGTTCGTTTCACCGAAGTGGCTGTGCACCCTTGGTTTTGGCTTGTTCGGTCTGGCGAGCTTTTCTTCCGGCGCACTGAATCCGGATTTCGCCGGACCACAGTTCAATCAGATCCAGATCATCCGCGCGCTCGGCCAACCGCTGATCATGGTGACCATCTCGCTGATCGCCACCGCCTACATCCTGCCGCAGGATGCCGGATCAGCGTCGAGCCTGTTCAATATCCTGCGTAACCTCGGCGGCGCGATCGGCATCGCCCTGCTCGCCACCCTGCTGGATGCGCGCACCAAAACCTACTTCGATTATTTGCGCGAGTCGATCGTACCCGGCAACCCGCAGGTGGCCGAGCGCATGGCCTCAATGACTGACCGTTTCGGCAGCGAAACGGCAGCGCTGGGCAAACTCAGCGAGCTCACCCACCAACAGGCCTTGATCATGGCCTACAACGATGCGTTCCACTTTGTCGGGATTGCGCTGGGGGTGAGCATGCTCGCAATCTTGCTGACCAAGGCGTTGCCGGCGGGCCTCAAGGCTGGCGAGGCACACTAACCTCCCCTCTCCTACACCGCGCCTATCGAATGCATCAGACGGTCAACAACCGCTCGCGCATTTTGGCAATTTCGTCGCGCGTCTGCGCAGCGGCTTCGAACTCCAGATCGCGGGCGAGTTGGTACATCTTCTCTTCCAGTTGACGAATGCGCTTGGCGATTTCGCTCGGCGAGCGCAATTCGTTTTCGTACCGGGCACTTTCCTCGGCAGCCTTGGCCATGCCCTTGCGCTTCTTGCTGCGCGAACCCGGCACGGTGGCGCCTTCCATGATGTCGGCGACGTCCTTGAACACCCCTTTGGGGGTGATGCCGTTGGCCAGGTTGAAGGCGATCTGTTTGTCACGACGGCGCTCGGTCTCGCCAATCGCCCGTTCCATCGACCCGGTGATCCGGTCGGCATACAGAATCGCCCGGCCGTTGAGGTTACGCGCCGCACGGCCGATAGTCTGGATCAGCGAACGCTCGGAACGCAGGAAGCCCTCCTTGTCCGCATCGAGAATCGCCACCAGCGACACTTCCGGCATGTCCAGACCTTCACGCAGCAGGTTGATCCCCACCAGCACATCGAAGGTACCCAGACGCAAATCACGGATGATTTCGACCCGCTCCACGGTATCGATGTCCGAGTGCAGATAGCGCACCCGCACACCGTGGTCGGCGAGGTAGTCGGTCAAGTCCTCGGCCATGCGTTTGGTCAGCGTGGTGACCAGCACCCGCTCCTCGAGCGCCACACGCCTGGTGATTTCCGACAGCAAGTCGTCGACCTGGGTCAAAGCCGGGCGGATTTCCACTTGCGGGTCCACCAGCCCGGTTGGCCGCACCACCTGCTCGACGACACGACCGGCATGTTCGGCCTCGTAATTGCCAGGTGTCGCGGAGACAAAAATCGTTTGCGGACTGACGCTCTCCCATTCGTCAAAACGCATCGGCCGGTTGTCCAGTGCCGACGGCAGACGGAAGCCGTATTCGACCAGCGTCTCCTTACGGGAACGGTCGCCCTTATACATCGCGCCAACCTGCGGCACGCTGACGTGGGACTCGTCGATGACCAGCAAGGCATCCGCCGGCAGGTAGTCATACAAGGTCGGCGGCGGCGCGCCGGATTCGCGACCCGACAGATAGCGCGAATAGTTTTCGATGCCGTTGCAGTAACCCAATTCCAGGATCATTTCCAGGTCAAACCGGGTGCGCTGCTCCAGACGCTGGGCTTCCACCAGCTTGTTGTTCGAGCGCAAGTATTCCAGCCGCTCCTGCAACTCGACCTTGATCCCTTCGATGGCGTCCAGCAGGGTTTCCCGCGGCGTCACGTAGTGGCTCTTGGGATAGAACGTGAAGCGCGGCAATTTGCGAATCACTTCGCCGGTCAGCGGATCGAACGCCGAGAGGCTTTCCACTTCATCATCGAACAGCTCGATGCGAATCGCTTCCAGGTCGGATTCCGCCGGGTAAACGTCAATCACGTCGCCGCGTACACGGAAGGTCGCGCGTGCAAAATCCATGTCGTTACGGGTGTATTGCAGGTCCGCCAAACGGCGCAGCAAGGCGCGCTGATCGAGCTTGTCGCCGCGGTCGACGTGCAGCACCATTTTCAGATAGGTTTCCGGGCTGCCCAAGCCGTAGATGCATGACACCGTGGTGACGATGATCGCGTCCTTGCGCTCCAGCAGCGCTTTGGTCGCTGACAGACGCATCTGCTCGATGTGATCGTTGATCGAGGCGTCTTTCTCGATGAAGGTGTCGGACGACGGCACGTAGGCCTCGGGCTGGTAGTAGTCGTAGTAGGAAACGAAGTACTCCACCGCGTTGTTCGGGAAGAACGCCTTGAACTCGCCGTACAGTTGCGCGGCCAGGGTCTTGTTCGGCGCCAGCACCAGCGTCGGTCGCTGCACCTGGGCGATCACATTGGCGATGCTGAAGGTCTTGCCCGAACCGGTCACACCGAGCAATGTCTGGTGCGCCAGCCCGGCCTCGATGCCCTCGACCATCAAACGGATGGCTTCCGGCTGATCGCCAGCGGGCTCGAAGCGGGTGACTAGCTGGAATTCAGACATAACGTACCTATTGATTTCCAAGGAGGGGTTCACTCGTGCGCAGGCTGACCAGGCACGAACGATGCAGACCGCTCACGACGAATGTCGCCGGGAAAAATCATGATAACCGTTGATGTGGTGCCGAATACTTCTAGTTTCAAGGCAAACGTCCTACATGCCCCTCAGCCATTGACGTGACAACAAGACGAACGGCCGAAAAATAATCCGCAAAAACCTGCCCGAAAAGCGGAAACGCCTGTCGCCGCGCCCGGTCTTGGCCTCTATACTAGCTCCCCGTTTGTGCACCGCTCTAGTGCATTCGGCTGGAGCGCCACACGTCCCTCCACATTTCATTCAGAGCTGCCGCAATAATGAGCCTCTTCTCCGCTGTCGAAATGGCACCACGCGATCCAATCCTGGGCCTCAACGAAGCATTCAACGCCGATACCCGTACCAACAAGGTCAACCTGGGGGTCGGTGTTTACTGCAACGAGGAGGGGCGAATTCCACTCCTGCGAGCCGTTGTCGAAGCCGAGACAATTCGCGCTGCTCAACATGCTTCCCGTGGTTACTTGCCGATCGACGGCATCGCGGCCTACGACCAGGCCGTGCAGAAGCTGCTGTTCGGTAAAGACTCGCCACTGCTCGCGGCTGGCCGCGTTGTCACCACCCAGTCCGTCGGCGGTACCGGCGCGCTGAAAATCGGTGCCGACTTCCTCAAGCAACTGCTGCCGAATGCCGTGGTTGCCATCAGCGACCCAAGCTGGGAAAACCACCGCGCACTGTTCGAAACCGCTGGTTTCCCGGTGCAGAACTATCGCTACTACGACGCCGCGACTCACGACGTGAACCGCGCGGGTCTGCTGGAAGACCTGAACGCCCTGCCGTCCGGCTCGATCGTCGTGCTGCACGCGTGCTGCCACAACCCGACCGGCGTCGACCTGAGCCCGGCGGACTGGAACAACGTGCTGGAGGTGGTCAAGGCGAAAAACCACGTGCCGTTCCTCGACATGGCCTACCAGGGCTTTGGCGACGGCATCGACGAAGACGCCGCGGCTGTGCGCCTGTTCGCCGAGTCGGGTCTGAACTTCTTCGTTTCCAGCTCGTTCTCCAAATCGTTCTCGCTGTACGGCGAACGCGTTGGCGCGCTGTCGATCGTCAGCGAATCGAAAGAAGAAAGCGCTCGCGTCCTGTCGCAAGTCAAACGCGTGATCCGCACCAACTACTCCAACCCACCGACCCACGGTGCAGCGGTCGTTGCCGCCGTGCTGAACAGCCCTGAGCTGCGCGCCCAGTGGGAACAGGAACTGGCCGAAATGCGCCTGCGCATTCGCGGCATGCGCACGCAGATGGTCGATCTGCTGGCGAAAAACGCGCCTGACCGCGACTTCAGCTTTGTCGGTCGCCAACGCGGTATGTTCTCGTACTCCGGCCTGACGGTTGAACAAGTAACCCGCCTGCGCAACGAGTTCGGCATCTACGCCCTGGACACTGGCCGCATCTGCGTGGCCGCGCTGAACCAGAGCAACATCGACGTGGTGACCAAGGCCATCGTTCAGGTGATCTAAGCCACACGCGTGACGAAAAGGGGGAAGCCATTTGGCTTCCCCCTTTTCGTTGGCGAGCAGATAATTCTGAATGAGCAGGCTGCGGGCTCTAGACTGATACATCGGTGTCGCCTTGAAAAGATCGCAGCCTGCGGCAGCTCCTACATCAGCGTGTACACCTGAGACACCGCGCATTTCACCTATTGAGGGTTCATATGAAGAACGACGATTTACGCGCTGACCGCGATGACCTGGACCACTTCGTGCCGCGCAACCAGACCAAACGCAGCAGCGGGCTGGTGTGGCAGGTTGCCTTGGGCGTATTTCTCGGTGGCCTGGCCCTGTGGCTGGTGCAACTGGCCGCCACGTCGCTGTATGCCAAATTCTTGCTCGGCACCTTCACCTTCGGCGGTTAAGGTCGCCCCAATGGCTGACAACGCCCTTCTCGCCTCCGAAATCATCCCCGCCTAGCGGAGAAATGCATCAATTGAACAATCCATGCTTGACTTGTCCTTCTTAATCAGTAACATACGGCGCATTCCGCGATAGCTCAGTTGGTAGAGCAAGTGACTGTTAATCACTGGGTCCCTGGTTCGAGTCCAGGTCGTGGAGCCAGACAGCAACATCGAAAAGCCCCTGAATCGAAAGATTCAGGGGCTTTTTTGTGGCGAACGACTTAAGACCATTGCGGATTGTCGATTGTCATTTCGGGCCGTGCGAAAAGAGAAAGGTACAGGTCACCGTCCAGGGCAGCGAGGCAGTTCGCGTTTGTGAGCGGTTTTGATGTAGGCGGGTGGGCGCCTTGTGCACCAGTTGTGTCGGTGCGCCCAGGGCATCAGCCAACAACCGCACCTGGCTTTTGGTCAAACCGGACAGCGGTGCCAGGTCGCAAGCACCGTCGCCGAATTTAGTGAAGAAGCCCATCAGCGCTTCCGCACCATGATCGGTGCCGACCACCAACCCATTGCTGAAGTTGGCGATGGCATATTGCGCCAGCATCCGAACCCGAGCCTTGACGTTGCCTTTGGCGAAGTCGGCGAGTTCGGCCGAAGGTTGCAAACCGTCGATGGCGATATTGGCCATCAGGCCGTCGACGCAGTCGGCGATGTTACTGGTGGTGATCAGGTCCGGCCGGATGAAGTCCAGGGAGGCCTGGGCGTCGCGCTCATCAGCCTGGGTCTTGTACGGCAGGCGTACGGCGATAAAACGCCCCTCATGGTCCTCGGCGCGCAGTTGCTCCACCGCCAGCTGACACAGGCGGCCGGCGGTCAAGGAGTCGACACCGCCACTGATACCGAGCACCAGGGCCTTGCAGCCCGACTCGCGCAACACCTGCTTAATGAAACCGACACGACGGACGATTTCAGCGGCCTCGCCGCCCCGGGCGAGTTGCCGGTCGATGCCCAGTTCCCGGGCGATGCGCTCTTGCTGTTGCGTCGTCATATCAGGCTCCCTGCTGTGGATTGATCAGGCTGACGTTGAACACCTGGGCCGCGTACCGCAGGAACGAGGCGTCTTCACAGACGTTCTTGATCGGATCATCGGAGAACTTCACCACCGGCTCGCCATGGACCCGCACCAGCTTCATGACAATGCTCAACGGCTCGACGCCCTCGACATCGCAGGCCAGGCTGGTGCCCATGCCGAAACCGAATTTGGCCTTGCCACGCACGTGACGCAGGATCGGCAGGCACTTCTCGAAGTTCAGACCGTCGGAGAACATCAGGTCCTTGGTTCTTGGATCGATGCCCAGCGCCTTGTAACGCCCCAGTACCTTGTCGGCCCAGACG
>CAYNGZ010000238.1:0-8945 GCA_964396695.1 uncultured Pseudomonas sp. | reverse complement strand
GATGAGCGGCTATCCCGGTCATGCCGTACCGGATTCGATGAAACGCTACTTCGTACTCCGGGGTGGGGCCGTTGATACTTCCGACCCGCTCGCCACTTCCCCGTATCGGGGCTACCACCGGCCACAGACTGCGCGATCCTCACTCTACCGGCCACTGCGTCGACGTCCACAAGGTGAATACGCCGCTGCCGCGCACCGTGGCGGCCATTGCCACCTGGGATGGCCGGGGCTTGCCGGCGGACCCGGTTTTCAAGGCGGCCAGCGAAGACCTCCTTGAGGCCCGCAAAAATCAAAGCCTGGGCGATCTGTCCAAGCGACTGAACATGGAGCTGGCCGGCTATCGCAGCCTGCTGACCAAAACCGCGCGAGCGCTGCCGTTCACGACTGAACCGGCTTCGTATAAAGACGCACTTGAAGCGCTGGATGAGCGTTGGGGTGACCCGGCCTACTGGCAAGCGGTGCGCCGTAATACCAGCAACCTGACGCCCTTTTACCTGCTGGCGGCGGTTGACCACCGGATCGACGACCTCGGCGAAATCGCCCCGGCGACCCCCGATCAGGCGATCTACCTTGAAATCTTTGGCCGAACCTTCTGGATGGGCCTGATCATCACCGCGATCTGCCTGGTATTGGCGTATCCATTGGCGTACCTGCTGGCCAACCTGCCGTCGCGTCAAAGCAACCTGTTGATGATTCTGGTGCTGCTGCCGTTCTGGACCTCGATTCTGGTGCGAGTGGCGGCGTGGATCGTCTTGCTGCAATCGGGTGGGTTGATCAACAGCGCGTTGATGGCCATGGGCATCATCGATAAGCCACTGGAACTGGTGTTCAACCGCACCGGGGTTTACATCTCGATGGTGCACATCCTGCTGCCGTTCATGATTCTGCCGATCTACAGCGTGATGAAAGGCATCTCGCCGACCTACATGCGTGCGGCCATTTCCCTGGGTTGCCATCCGTTCGCCAGCTTCTGGCGGGTGTATTTCCCGCAGACCTATGCCGGTGTCGGCGCCGGTTGTCTGTTGGTGTTCATCCTGGCGATTGGTTACTACATCACCCCGGCGCTGCTCGGCAGCCCGAACGATCAGATGGTCAGCTACTTCGTCGCCTTTTACACCAACACCAGCATCAACTGGGGCATGGCGACCGCGCTGGGTGGGCTGCTGCTGTTGGCGACCGTGGTGCTCTATCTGATTTACAGCTGGCTGGTAGGCGCGAGCCGCCTGCGTTTGAGCTAAGGGGAGAATCGAAATGCTGAGTCCGTACAAGTCGCCCGTCGAGCGGGTGTGGTTCTACAGCTTGCGCATTCTCTGCGGGCTGATCCTGTTGTTCCTGATTCTGCCGGTGCTGGTGATCATCCCGCTGTCGTTCAACTCGGGGAGTTTTCTGGTCTATCCGCTGCAAGGGTTCTCCTTGCACTGGTATCAGGACTTCTTCGCCTCGGCCGAATGGATGCGTTCGCTGAAGAACAGCATGATCGTTGCCCCGGCGGCGACGGTACTGGCGATGGTTTTCGGCACGCTGGCGGCGATCGGCCTGACCCGTGGCGACTTCCCCGGCAAGGCGCTGGTGATGGCGCTGGTGATCTCGCCGATGGTGGTGCCGGTGGTGATCATCGGGGTGGCCAGTTACCTGGCCTTCGCGCCGCTGGGGTTTGGCAACAGCTTTGTCTCGCTGATTGTTGTGCATGCGGTGCTGGGCGTACCGTTCGTGATCATTACCGTGTCGGCGACGTTGCAAGGTTTTAACCAGAATCTGGTGCGTGCTGCCGCCAGTCTCGGGGCTTCACCGCTGACGACGTTCCGCCGTGTGACCTTGCCGTTGATTGCGCCCGGGGTCATTTCGGGGGCGCTGTTTGCCTTCGCGACGTCGTTCGATGAGGTGGTGGTCACGTTGTTCCTTGCCGGTCCTCAGCAGGCGACGTTGCCACGGCAGATGTTCAGCGGTATCCGCGAAAACCTCAGCCCGACCATCGCTGCCGCCGCCACGCTGCTGATCGCCTTCTCGGTGTTCCTGCTACTGACCCTGGAATGGCTGCGTGGCCGCAGCGAGAAGCTGCGTACCGCGCAGGCGTAACGCCATCCCTCTGTAGGAGGGGCCGCCCCCTCTTCGAGGCCGCGCTGTCGCGCAAGGAACATGGGCCAGGGCTGGCAAGCCAGCCCTTAAAAATAATATATAAATCAATAAGTTATTTTTTGTTCCATAAGAGCTGCCGAAGGCTGCGATCTTTTGATCTTGTTTCTGGAAGGTCAAAAGATCGCAGCCTGCGGCAGCTCCTACGTGCGCATCCGTCCATTTAATTGCGCAATAACAGACAAACCCCAATCCCCAGCTACTCTTGTGCCCAGCTCCCCCTACTTATAAGAGGCCGCGCACATGAGTATTTCCTCTTTCAAAATCGCTCACAAATTGCTCACCGGTGCTGGCGCCATTGAGCAACTGGCCGCCGAGCTGACCCGTCTGGATGTCGACTATCCGCTGATTGTCACCGATGCCGCGCTGGTCAAGTCCGGCACGGTGGAGCTGGCGCTGGCGCAACTGGGGGAGCGCACGTACGAAATTTTCGACCGGGTGTTGCCCGACCCGGAAATCGCCATCGTCGAAGACTGCATGCGTGTCTACCGCGACGGCGGGCATGACGGTCTGATCGGCCTCGGTGGCGGCAGTGCCATCGACATCGCCAAGAGTGTCGCCGCCTATGCCGGTTACCACGGCGCGCTTGAGGACTTGTTCGGTATCGATCAGGTCCCGCGCAAAGGCCCGCCGCTGATTGCGATTCCGACCACCGCCGGCACGGGTTCGGAAGTCACCAACGTGGCGATTCTTTCCGACAAGGTCGCGCAGCTGAAAAAAGGCATCATCAGTGATTACCTGCTGCCGGACGTGGCGCTGGTCAGCCCGCAAATGACCCTGACGTGCCCGCGCGGCGTGACGGCCGCCAGTGGCGTCGATGCGCTGGTGCATGCCGTCGAATCCTACCTGTCGCTCAACGCCTCGCCGATCACCGACGCGCTGGCTATCGGCGCGATCAAGCTGATCGCCACGGCATTGCCCAAGGCCTACGCCAATCCTTCGAACCTGCAGGCCCGTGAAGACATGGCCACCGCCAGCCTGATGGCCGGCATGGCGTTCGGCAACGCCGGGGTCGGTGCGGTGCATGCCTTGGCTTATCCGCTGGGCGGGCGTTTCCATATCACGCACGGTGTCAGCAACGCCTTGTTACTTCCGTATGTCATGGCCTGGAACAAGATGGCGTGCATCGAGCGGATGCAGGATATCGCTGAGGCACTTGGGGTGAAAACGGCGCAGTTGAGCGCTGACGAGGCAGCGGACAAAGCCGTCGAGGCCATGGCGCGACTCTGTGCCGCAGTGGAAATTCCTCAGGGCTTGCACAGCCTTGGCATACCGGAAGATGCAATCCCGGCGATGGCCGTGGAGGCCGCGGGAATAGAGCGATTGATGCGCAACAACCCGTGCAAGTTGAGCGCCATCGATATCGAGAAGATCTATCGAGCCGCTTACTGATCATCGCGGTCACGGTGCGCGCATCAAAGCATGAGGTATACAATGCGCGCCATCGTGATTTTGCTCAAAAAAGGTGCGTCATGCAGCCCTTCGCTATTGCTCCGTCGATTCTCTCTGCCGACTTCGCCCGCCTGGGTGAGGAAGTGGACAACGTTCTGGCCGCTGGCGCCGACATCGTTCACTTCGATGTCATGGACAACCACTACGTGCCAAACCTGACCATCGGGCCGATGGTCTGCTCGGCGTTGCGCAAGTACGGCATCACCGCGCCGATTGACGCGCACCTGATGGTCAGCCCGGTAGACCGCATCATTGGCGACTTCATCGACGCCGGCGCGACCTACATCACCTTCCACCCGGAAGCCACGCTGCACGTCGACCGTTCCCTGCAAATGATCCGCGAGGGCGGTTGCAAGGCAGGCCTGGTGTTCAACCCGGCAACCCCGCTGGACGTGCTCAAGTACGTGATGGACAAGGTCGACATGATCCTGCTGATGAGCGTCAACCCGGGCTTTGGCGGGCAGAAGTTCATTCCCGGCACCCTCGACAAGCTGCGTGAAGCACGCGCGCTGATCGACGCGTCGGGCCGTGACATTCGTCTGGAGATCGACGGTGGCGTCAACGTGAACAACATTCGTGAAATCGCTGCCGCAGGCGCTGACACCTTCGTCGCCGGCTCGGCCATTTTCAATGCACCGAACTATCAAGAGGTGATTGAGAAGATGCGTTCCGAACTGGCCCTGGCTCGCCCATGAGTGGTTTCGAGCAGCTGTTCCCGGGGCGTCTGCCGCGGTTGGTGATGTTCGATCTGGATGGCACATTGATCGATTCGGTCCCGGACCTCGCAGTGGCTGTGGATAACATGCTGCTCAAACTCGGGCGTGCCCCGGCAGGTCCCGACGCGGTGCGCGAGTGGGTGGGTAACGGTGCGCCGGTACTGGTCCGTCGCGCCCTGGCGGGCAATCTCGATCACACGAATGTCGATGATGTCGAGGCCGAGCACGCGCTGGAGATTTTCATGGAAGCCTACGCGGACGGCCATGAACTGACGGTGGTCTACCCCGGTGTACGCGACACCCTGAAGTGGCTGCACAAGCAGGGTGTTGAAATGGCGCTGATTACCAACAAGCCGGAGCGCTTCGTCGCACCGTTGCTGGATCAGATGAAAATCGGCCGCTACTTCCGCTGGATCATCGGCGGAGACACCCTGCCGCAGAGGAAGCCTGACCCGGCGGCGCTGTTTTTCGTGATGAAAATGGCCAACATACCGGCCTCGCAATCGTTGTTCATCGGTGACTCGCGCAGCGACGTGCTGGCGGCCAAGGCGGCAGGCGTGAAGTGCGTGGCCCTGAGCTATGGCTACAACCATGGCCGGCCGATTGCCGAAGAATCACCGGCGTTGGTGATCGATGATCTGCGCAAACTAATTCCCGGTTGCCTGGATCCAGCCGCTGAGATAACGTTGCCCAACGCTGTTCAATCCCCTCCTGGAAACTCCATCGTGGTGGTCACTCGCAAACTCTGGATGAAAGTCATCAAGGCCCTGGCCCGCTGGCGTTGGCGCGCCTGACTCGATCCTGTCCGGCTATCCGGCGCGTTTGCACACCTGACCGTTAGACCCTCACGCCACGAGGCACCTCATGATCCGCGAAGAATTCCTGCGTTTGGCCGCTGCCGGCTACAACCGCATCCCGCTTGCCTGTGAAACCCTTGCCGACTTCGACACGCCGCTGTCGATCTACCTGAAGCTGGCCGACGAGCCCAACTCCTATCTGCTGGAGTCGGTGCAGGGCGGCGAGAAGTGGGGCCGTTACTCGATCATCGGGCTGCCGTGCCGCACGGTGCTGCGGGTGCATGATCACCACGTCAGCGTGACGGTCGATGGTGCCGAGGTGGAGAGCCACGATGTCGAAGACCCGCTGGCCTTCGTCGAAGCGTTCAAGGCGCGCTACAACGTACCGACCATTGCCGGTCTGCCGCGCTTCAACGGTGGTCTGGTGGGTTACTTCGGTTATGACTGTGTGCGTTACGTGGAGAAGCGTCTGGGCAAGTGCCCGAACCCGGATCCGCTGGGCGTGCCGGACATTCTGCTGATGGTTTCCGATGCCGTGGTGGTGTTCGACAACCTGGCGGGCAAGATGCACGCCATCGTGCTGGCCGACCCGTCGCAGGAAAACGCCTTTGAGCAAGGTCAGGCGCGTCTCGAAGAGCTGCTGGAAAAACTCCGTCAGCCAATTACCCCGCGTCGCGGCCTGGACTTCAGCAAGCAGCCAGCGGCTGATCCGGTGTTCCGTTCCAGTTTCACCCAGGACGATTACGAGCGGGCGGTGGACACCATCAAGGAGTACATCCTCGCCGGTGACTGCATGCAGGTAGTGCCGTCGCAACGGATGTCCATCGACTTCAAGGCTGCGCCGATCGATCTGTACCGCGCGCTGCGTTGCTTCAACCCGACGCCTTACATGTACTTCTTCAACTTCGGCGACTTCCATGTCGTTGGCAGTTCGCCAGAAGTGCTGGTGCGGGTCGAAGACAACCTGATCACTGTGCGCCCGATCGCTGGCACCCGCCCACGCGGTGCCAACGAGGAAGCTGACCGGGCGCTTGAAGAAGACCTGCTGTCGGACGACAAGGAAATCGCCGAGCACCTGATGCTGATCGATCTGGGCCGCAACGACACCGGGCGCGTGTCGGAAGTCGGTTCGGTGAAACTCACCGAGAAGATGGTCATCGAGCGTTATTCCAACGTGATGCACATCGTCTCCAACGTCACCGGCCAGTTGAAAGCCGGCCTGACGGCGATGGACGCGTTGCGGGCGATTCTGCCGGCGGGCACGTTGTCGGGGGCGCCGAAAATTCGCGCGATGGAAATCATCGACGAACTCGAACCGGTCAAGCGTGGCGTCTACGGTGGGGCGGTGGGTTATTACGCCTGGAACGGCAACATGGATACCGCGATTGCGATCCGCACCGCGGTGATCAAGGACGGCGAACTGCATGTGCAGGCCGGCGGCGGCATTGTGGCTGATTCGGTACCTGCGCTGGAGTGGGAGGAAACCCTGAACAAACGTCGCGCCATGTTCCGTGCCGTGGCCCTGGCCGATCAAACCCCGCAAGGCTGAAAACAGCACTTCCCCCTGTAGGAGGGGCCGCCCCCTCTTCGAGGCCGCGCTGTCGCGTAAGGAACATGGGCCAGGGCTGGCAAGCCAGCCCTTAAAAATAATATATAAATCAATAAGTTATTTTTTGTTCCATAAGAGCTGGCGCAGCCTGCGATCTTTTAAAGGCAAAATCAAAAGATCGCAGCCTTCGGCAGCTCCTACGTTGAGCGGTCCCCCTATAGAAGGCTGCGATCTTTTGATCGCAGCCTTTTCTTTGAGCCTCAGAAGTCCAGGCTGAGCCCCACATTGATGCCCTGTTGGGTGAAGTCGTCATCCTTGCGAATGTTGTAGCTGGCCCGTAGTGCCAGGTCGGCGGTCAGTTTCTGGCTGATGCCCAGGTTCAGACGGTTCAGGTTGGTTTGCGGGGTGTAGCCTTGCAGGGTGTAATGGTTGTTCGGCAGGCTGTTGAGGTTCATGGTCAGGTCCTGGGTGTCATCCTTGTACTCGCGCTCGTGGGCGAACTCGCCGAACACCTGAGTCCGTGGGGTGATCTGATACTTGCCCTGCAAACCCGCACCGAGGCGTTTCGACGTACGCTTTTGATCATCGAAGGTCAGTGCCGTGGAATCGTTGCCGTTCTCTGAGTAACCATCGACTTGCACCTTGGCGTAGTCGGCGCTGATAAAGGGCGACAAGTGCCATGGGCTGCTCGCCTGTTGGGCGATGTCATAGCCCAGACGGGCGGTGACGGCCAACACAGTGCCGTTGGTATCACCTTTCTCTCCGCGTTCGTTCACACCCAGGTCGAATTTACGCTTGAGGTTGTCGTAGTCCAGATGCCCGGCAGTCATCGCCGCGTCAGCCCACCAGCGGTTTTGCTGATATTGGGCGAACGCTGTGCCCATGTAAGTGTTGAGTTTGTACTCCGAATCGTCGTTGCCCGCTTCCAGCTTCTGGCGATAGAAACCGGCGGCAACGCCAACACGCCAGGCCTCGTTGAGGCGGTAACTGCCGCCGATGTTCAGGTTGTAGCCGTTGCCGTCAGCACTGGCTGCACTGCGCTGGTCGTCAAAGTCCAGGTGCTGTCCGCCACCGGCGACAATCGCCCGCCACTGACCGACGCCTTGCCAGTTCTCCCAGTCGGACTGCCACTGGTTACGCAGTTCATCCTGGTGCGCGCGCAGGGTGGCGTGAGCCATTTCCGGCAACAGCGTCACTTCCCAAGGCGCTGCCAGCAGCGAGTAGGCGTAATCGGCGATCAGTCGTTGTCCGGTTTCGGTCGGGTGTACGTCGTCGTTATAGATCAGCTTGGTCGGGTCTGGCGTCGCGCTGTTGATCCCGTACTTGGCGTTTTCCGTACAGCTGTCACCGCTGAAGCAGGTTGCGGTGAGGTTCTGGTCGGTGGCCAGGCCAAATTGCGCCGGATTGGCAAAGACTTCTTTGAGCAGCACCGGAATATTGAGCGGGATGACCTCGGCGTCGACGCTCTGCAGTTGCCGTACCAGTTCAGTATTGAACTGGTTGCTGAGTTGGGTGCTGAAGGCTTGCAACGGGCTGCCATTGATCGCGGGTGTCAGCCCGATGTCTGGCAGTAACCAGACCATGATGTATCTGGCGCCGGCTTGTTGCAGTGTTTGCACGCTGCTGACCAGCCGATCGGCTGCGGCGCTGGCCTGGTCGAGGTTTGTTACCCGGCCCTGAAGGAAGTCGTTGCCGCCACCGGAGAGGTAGTAGAGCGCGTTCGGGTCGGCGCGCAAGCCGTTGCTCGGTAGATAACCGGGCCGACTGCGCTCACCGGTGTCCGAGGTGGTGGTGATGGAGTCGAGGATCTGATCGGTGCGGAAGCCACCCGTAGCCCAGTTGTTGCCATCTGGCAGTCCTTGGCTGGCGCGGACCGCCGAGGTCGATGCAGCCGTTTGATCAGGTGAAAATCCCAGTTTCCCCCCCAGTAGCTGTGTCGAGTTGGCGGCTTTTACTTCGCCGCTGCCATCCTTGTAGGTCGGGCCGACACGGTTGGTGAAGCGCAACGTTGAGCCGGCGGGGCCGCCCGGATCGGCAAACTGCCCGGCGTCGTTCAGGCTGTCGCCAAAGACAATGAATTTCGAATAGGGGGCGGGTGCCGCAATGGCTTGGGCGCAGGCCATCGCAAGAAGACAACCGGCGAGTGGTACGCGCAACGTCTGTTTGATCATGAGCAAGTCCGTTTATTTATTGTTGTAGTGAATAGAACGACAGTACCAAAAACTTTTGCGTTTGAGCTATGGTTAGGGTCTGTTGACGTTTGGTGACGACCGCGACGGCGGCCCATTTGGCGCAGGG
>CAYNGZ010000237.1:3869-8999 GCA_964396695.1 uncultured Pseudomonas sp. | reverse complement strand
GGTGTTGGCTTGTCTTACATCACTCGTTTGTCGGACCTGCTGTTTGTCGGCGCGCGACGGATTGCCAAGCGCCAAGGGGTTGCCGGGTTTTTGTGGCAGGCGGCGCCGAACCCCTCATGAAACTGATCATCCCCACGCGTGGGAACGATCAACACCGCAGCATCAGGCATCAGGCCAAAACGCCCGAATCCCCGCCACGCCCTGTGCGCCCGCTTCCCAGGCTTTCTGCCGTTCCGCCGGCCCCACACCACCGAGCAGAAACACCGGTTTGCTGAACCCTGCAATCAACTGCGAGGCTTGCTCCCAACCCAGTGGTGACGCGTCCGGATGCGTCTGGGTCGGCTGAACCGGTGACAGGGTGACGAAGTCCACCCCCATCTGCTCGGCCAGGCTCAGCTCCTCAGCGTTATGACAGGACGCCGCCAACCAGCGCGAGGCTGGCACCGGACGCCCGGCACTGGCGTATTTACGCAGCTGTGCGGCGGTGATGTGCCAACCGGCAGCCGGGAAATCGCCCAACCACTCGAACGGGCCTTTGAGCATCAGTTGCGCCTTGCCGGCACACAACCCCACGGCATCCACCGCCAGATCACGGTATTGCGGGTCGTAGCCATTAGGGGCGCGCAACTGAATCAGCTTGATCCCACCGGCGATGGCTTTCTGAATGCCGCGCAGCAGGACCGGTGTTTCCAGACCTTCCGGGGTGATCAGGTATTCGCCAGGCAGACGCGCAGCCGCCACGATCGGCTGGTTGGCGGCCGGAAACTCGTAGTCTTTCAGTTCGCGCGCCGTCACCCATGCCAGAGGCTGGCCTTCGGCGCCATGGGGTTCGCCGGTAAACGCCGAGACTTCCCAGACATCCAGCAACACGTGCTTGTCCGGATAGTCGTGCTGAACCTTGATCAATGGCCGAGCGGCACTGACCACAATGCCCAACTCTTCCTTCAGCTCACGAGACAGCGCGGCTTGCACCGCTTCGCCGTCCTCGACCTTGCCGCCGGGAAACTCCCACAGGCCGCCCTGGTGCTGGGTATCGGCGCGGCGAGCGATGAGGATCCTGCCGCTGGCATCACGGATGACAGCCGCCGCTACATGAACTCGTTTCACCGCACTATTTCCTCCAAACCGGCTTTCTGCCAGGCCTTGAAGGCTGGCCATTGGTAAATCGTTTCGACATAGGCGGCATCCACCGCCGGCAGCGCTACTCGATAAGTACGCAAGCGCACGGCAATCGGCGCGAAGAAGGCGTCCGCCAGGCTTGCGCCACCGAGCAGGAACGGACCGGGTTCGGTTGCAAGGGCGCGGCATTCAGCCCACAACGCCAGCATCCGCTCGATTTCCACCTGCACTTCAGGCGGCATCGGCGACAGCGGCGCATCGTGGCTCAGGTCGAACGGCATGTTGCCACGCATGGCGAAGAAACCGCTGTGCATCTGCGCGCACGCCGAGCGCGCCTGGGCACGGGCGGCGATGTCCTTCGGCCAGAGGTTGGCGTTCGGGAAGCGCTCAACCAGGTACTCGGCGATGGCCAACGAATCGGCAATGGTGCCATGTTCGGTTTTCAGCAACGGGACCTTGGCGGTTGGCGAATGCTTGAGCAGGCGCTCGCGGGTGTCAGGCTGGTTCAGCTTGATCAGTTCTTCGGTGTAGGTCGCACCGGCCAGCTCCAGCGCCAGAGCACCGCGCAAGGACCAGGAGGAATACAGTTTGTCGCCGATGATCAGGTGGTAGCTCATGTTCAGGCGCCTTTTGATGAAGGGACAAGCGGGAGGCCTGCGGCCTCCATCGCGGGCAAGCCTTGCTCCTGCAGGAGCATGACTTGCCCGCCAAGATTTACGTGCGGTACTCGGCGTTGATCTTCACGTATTCGTGGGACAGGTCGGTGGTCCAGATGGTTTCGCTGCACTCGCCGCGACCCAGCTCGATACGAATGGTGATTTCTTCGCGCTGCATCACCGCCGCCCCCTGGGCTTCGGTGTAAGTCGCGGCGCGAGCACCTCGACTGGCGATGCAGACTTCGCCCAGGAATACGTCGATCTTGCTCACGTCCAGGTTCGGCACACCGGCACGGCCCACGGCCGCCAGGATGCGACCCCAGTTTGGATCGGAGGCGAACAGCGCGGTCTTGATCAATGGCGAATGCGCCACGGTGTAACCGACGTCCAGGCATTCCTGGTGATTAGCGCCGCCGTTGACTTCCACGGTAACGAACTTGGTCGCACCTTCGCCGTCGCGAACGATCGCCTGGGCCACGTCCATGCACACTTCGAACACCGCTTGTTTCAGCGCCGCGAACAATGGGCCGCTGGCCTCGGTGATTTCCGGCAGTGCGGCTTTACCGGTGGCGATCAGCATGCAGCAATCGTTGGTCGAGGTGTCGCCGTCGATGGTGATGCGGTTGAACGACTTGTTGGCGCCGTCCAGCAACAGGTTCTGCAACACTTCGCGGGACACTTTGGCGTCGGTGGCGATATAACCGAGCATGGTTGCCATGTTCGGGCGAATCATGCCGGCGCCTTTGCTGATACCGGTGACGGTGATGGTCACGCCTTCATGCTGGAACTGCCGGCTCGCACCCTTTGGCAGGGTGTCGGTGGTCATGATCCCGGTGGCCGCAGCTTCCCAGTTGTTCTCCGACAAGTCGTCGAGGGCGGCTTGCAGCGCGCCTTCGATCTTTTCGACCGGCAACGGCTCGCCGATCACGCCGGTGGAATACGGCAGCACGAGACTGGCGGCAACGCCAGTCAATTCAGCCAGTTTGGCGCAAGTGCGCTCGGCAGCAGCCAGACCTGGCTCACCGGTACCGGCGTTGGCGTTGCCGGTGTTGGTCAGCAGGTAACGTACCGGGCCTTGCACACGTTGCTTGGCCAGAATCACGGGCGCTGCGCAAAACGCGTTCAACGTGAACACACCGGCGACCGTGGAACCCTCAGCGCAGCGCATGACGACGACATCTTTGCGCCCAGGGCGCTTGATGCCGGCCGAAGCGATACCGAGTTCAAAACCGGCAACCGGGTGCAACGTTGGCAAAGGACCAAGACCAACAGCCATGAATGCGCTCCTCTTAATGTAATGTCTGCACCGTCGTCGCCCTGTTCTGTTTAACGTGGCATCGGTGTTTTAAATGGTAAAACGCCGCGACGGCTGGATGCCGGTCGCGGCGTGGGTCTTTCAATGTCTGGCGGAAATCTTAGCTGATCTGGCCGTGACAGTGTTTGTACTTCTTGCCCGAACCGCAGTAGCACAGCTCATTGCGGCCCAGCTTCTGCTCGTTGCGCACCGGAGCGGCAGCGAGCGCCACATCGACCTCTTCACCCAGCAATTCCGGTTGTTCGAGGCCAGGGACATCGTCGTGCTGGAACTGCATGCGTGCGGCCAATGCCTCGGCTTCCTGACGCAGGCGTGCTTCTTCTTCGATCGGATCTTCGCGGCGAACCTGAACGTGCGACAGCACACGAATCGAATCGCGCTTGATCGAATCCAGCAACTCGGAGAACAGCGTGAACGACTCGCGCTTGTATTCCTGCTTCGGGTTCTTCTGCGCATAGCCACGCAGGTGGATGCCGTGACGCAGGTGATCCATGGTCGACAGGTGGTCTTTCCACAGGTCGTCCAGTACGCGCAGCACGATTTGCTTCTCGAAGGTGCGCAGCGCTTCGGCGCTCGCCTGCTCTTCCTTCTCGTTGTACGCCGCCAGCAGCTCGTGCATCAGCTTCTCGCGCAGGGTTTCTTCGTACAGGTGATCGTCTTCGTCGAGCCATTGCTGGATCGGCAGAGTCACCCCGAAGTCGCTTTGCAGGGCCGCTTCCAGACCGGCAACGTCCCACTGTTCTGGCAGCGATTGCGGCGGAATGTGCGCGCTGACGGTCGCGTCGAGCACGTCCTGACGGAAGTCGGCGATGGTTTCGCCGATGTTGTCGGCGGCCAACAAACTGTTACGCATGTGATAGATCACTTTACGCTGTTCGTTGTTGACGTCGTCGAACTCGAGCAGTTGCTTGCGAATGTCGAAGTTGCGACCTTCAACCTTGCGCTGAGCCTTTTCGATGGCGTTGGTCACCATGCGGTGCTCGATCGCTTCGCCAGGCTGCATGCCCAGGGCCTTCATGAAGTTCTTCACCCGGTCAGAAGCGAAGATGCGCATCAGGCTGTCTTCCAGCGACAGGTAGAAACGGCTGGAACCGGCGTCACCCTGACGACCAGCACGACCGCGCAGCTGGTTGTCGATACGGCGCGATTCGTGACGCTCGGAGGCGATCACCTGCAAGCCGCCCGATTCGAGCACTTGCTGGTGACGCTTCTGCCAGTCAGCCTTGATCTGGGCGATCTGCTCGGGTGTTGGATCCTCAAGGGAGGCGACTTCCACTTCCCAGTTACCGCCCAACAGGATGTCGGTACCACGACCGGCCATGTTGGTGGCGATGGTCAGTGCGCCCGGACGACCGGCCTGAGCGATGATTTCAGCTTCTTTTTCGTGGAACTTGGCGTTCAGAACCTTGTGTTCGATGCCTTCCTTCACGAGCAGGCTGGACATGTGCTCGGAGGTTTCGATCGTGGCAGTACCTACCAACACCGGACGGCCGGCGGCCATGCTTTCCTTGATGTCATTGACGATTGCCGCGTATTTCTCGTCGGCGGTCAGGAACACCAGGTCGTTGTAGTCTTTACGGGCCAGCGGCTTGTTGGTCGGAATGACGACAACCTGCAGACCATAGATCTGATGGAATTCGAACGCTTCGGTGTCAGCCGTACCGGTCATGCCGGACAGCTTGTTGTAGAGACGGAAGTAGTTCTGGAACGTGGTCGAGGCCAGGGTCTGGCTCTCGGCCTGAATGTTCAGGTTTTCCTTGGCCTCGATGGCCTGGTGCAGGCCTTCGGACAGACGGCGCCCCGGCATGGTACGGCCGGTGTGTTCGTCGACCAGTACGACCTGACCGTCCTGGACGATGTATTCGACGTTGCGATGGAACAGTTTGTGCGCACGCAGACCCGCATAAACGTGGGTCAGCAGGCCCAGGTTGTGCGCCGAGTACAGGCTCTCGCCTTCAGCCAGCAGGCCGATGCGGGTCAGCACTTCTTCGATGTACTGGTGACCGGCCTCGTTGAGTTCGACCTGGCGGGTCTTCTCGT
>CAYNGZ010000237.1:0-3859 GCA_964396695.1 uncultured Pseudomonas sp. | reverse complement strand
ATAGTCGTTCGGATCGGCCGTCTGTGGTGCTGGCCGGCGTGACTTCTGGTCCATGGTGTAGTGACCGGCCTTGGTGACCTGGCCTTCCACTTCCTCGACGTGCAGCTCCAGTTGCGGGATCAGCTTGTTGATCTCGATGTAGAGCCTGGAGCTGTCTTCGGCCTGACCGGAAATGATCAGCGGAGTACGGGCTTCGTCGATCAGGATCGAGTCGACTTCGTCGATCACGGCAAAATTGAGTTCACGCTGGAATTTTTCTTCCATGCTGAACGCCATGTTGTCGCGCAGGTAGTCGAAACCGAATTCGTTGTTGGTGCCGTAGGTAATGTCGGCGGCGTAGGCGGCACGCTTCTCTTCCGGCGGCTGGAACGGCGTCACCACGCCGACGGTCAGGCCGAGGAATTCATAGAGCGGACGCATCCAGTTGGCGTCACGACGGGCCAGGTAGTCGTTCACGGTGACAACGTGCACGCCCTTGCCGGACAGCGCGTTCAGGTAAACGCCCAGTGTGGCCACCAGGGTCTTGCCTTCACCGGTACGCATTTCGGCAATCATGCCTTCGTGCAAGGTCATGCCACCGATCAACTGGACGTCGAAGTGGCGCATCCCCATCACCCGCTTGCCGGCTTCGCGGGCAACCGCAAAGGCTTCGGGCAGCAGTTTGTCGAGGCTTTCACCTTTGGCGATGCGGGCCTTGAACTCAGCAGTCTTGGCGCGCAGCTGATCGTCCGAAAGGGCCACCATTTGCTCTTCGAAGGCATTGACGATCTGTACCGTCTTGAGCATGCGTTTGACTTCACGCTCGTTCTTGCTTCCAAAAAGTTTCTTTAACAAAGGCGCAAACATATCGGCAGGATCTTCCACACAAAGGGATGGAGGGCGGCCCCGTGAGTCGCCCGTGCAGCCCTCATGGCCGCATGCGAACGAGCATTCTACCCGGAAACGATGGTGAGGAAAGTGGCGATGTTCCACGATGCATGCACAGCGCTGTTACGGGGCTCACTTAAAATAAGGGCATTTTGCTGAACTTCAAGCCATTCACGGCATAAGTTACTCATTGATTTAATGAGTAAAGCGGTCACAAAGCAATGGGTCAGGCGCATCCAGTGCTTTCTGCTACCATGGCGACTCTGTTACTTCAGGTGTCCGATCATGGCATTTCGCCCTCTTACGGCCAGAGCACCCGCCGTTCTGCTTCGCGAAGCCAAACCGTTAAAAGCCATTTTCGGTCACGCACAACGTCTGGGTCATTTACAGCGCTTGCTGGAAAGCCAGTTGCAACCCGCCGCCCGTGAGCATTGTCATGTGGCGTCGTGGCGCGAGGGCAGTTTGCTGCTGATCGTCACCGACGGTCATTGGGCCACCCGCCTGCGCTACCAGCAAAAACGTCTGCAACGGCAATTACAGATGTTCGACGAGTTCGCCAGCCTGACGCGGATCCTGTTCAAGGTACAGCCACCGACCGTGCAGCAAGGTGCAGTCGGACACAGCATGAATTTGTCGGACGATGCGGCGGCGACCATTCAGGCGACGGCCGACGGCATCAGCGATCCGAAATTGCGCGCGGCGCTGGAACGCCTGGCGGCGCACGCCAAGCCCAAGACCTAGAAGCAAGATCAAAAGATCGCAGCCTTCGGCTGCTCCTACATGGATTGGTGTAGGAGGGGCCGCCCCCTCTTCGAGGCCGCGCTGTCGCGCAAGGAACATGGGCCAGGGCTGGCAAGCCAGCCCTTAAAAATAATATATAAATCAATAAGTTATTTTTTGTTCCATAAGAGCTGCCGAAGGCTGTGATCTTTCGCTTTCTTTTTAGCAGCGTTTGCTGCCACCCATTGCGCACCAACGCAGTTCGTCAGCAAACGTCAACAGCCCCTTAAGCTTTAGCCCTGCGCAGCCGATAGGTATAGGCGAGAGACCAGACCGAAAATCAGGTCGGATAATTCCCTAAGGAAAGACGGAAATATCAGCTTACGTACGACAGCGCCCGGTTTGCGCCTTTTTCAAGCAAGACGCCCCAACAACAAGACCTTAGCGGACACCACAAGCCATGAACAAAAACCTGCGCTTCAGCCACAAGATCCTGCTTGCCGCCGCCCTCATCGTCATTGCCGCCTTCGCTTCGTTCACGCTGTACAACGACTATTTACAGCGCAACGCGATTCGCCAGGACCTGGACAATTACCTGCATGAGATGGGCGATGTCACGTCCTCCAATATCCAGTCCTGGCTCGCCGGGCGGATTCTCATGGTGGAAAACCTGGCCCAGAACATCGCGCTCAACCCCGAACAGACCAACGTTGCCAACCTGCTCGAGCAGAACGCCCTGGCGTCGACCTTCATGGCCAGGTACCTGGGCGATGCCAGCGGCAGGTTCATCAACCGCCCGGACTCCAAGATGCCGGACGGCTACGACCCCAGAGTCCGCCCCTGGTACAAAGGCGCGGTCAACAGCAACGACTCGACGCTGACCGAACCTTATATCGATGCGGCGACCGGTCAGACCATCATCTCCATCGCCACCGCCTCGAAAAAAGCCGGGCAAAGCGTGGGGGTGGTCGGCGGTGACTTGAGCCTGCAAACCCTGATCGACACCCTGACCGCGCGTGATTTCGGCGGCATGGGCTATGCCTTCCTGGTCAGTGCCGACGGCAAGATCCTGGTCCATCCGGACAAAGCCATGGTGATGAAGTCCCTCAGCGAGGCTTACCCGAAGAACACCCCGCGCATCAGCGGCGGCATCAGTGAAGTCGAGGTCGACGGCAAAACCCGTATCGTCACTTTCACGCCGATCAAAGGTCTGCCATCGGTCAACTGGTATGTCGGCCTGTCGATTGACAAAGACAAAGCCTTCGCGATGCTCAGCAGTTTCCGCACCTCGGCCATCATTGCCACGATCATTGCCGTGGCAATCATCATGGCCTTGCTCGGCATGCTGATCCGTATCCTGATCCAGCCGCTGCACGTCATGACCCGCGCGATGCAGGACATTGCCGACGGTGAAGGCGATCTGACCCGCCGCCTGACCATTCAGAACCAGGACGAATTCGGCATCCTGGGCAGCGCGTTCAACCGCTTCGTCGAGCGTATCCATGGTTCGATCCGCGAAGTGTCGTCGGCGACCGAGCACGTCAACGAAGTGGCCCTGCGAGTCGTCAGCGCATCGAACTCGTCGATGGTCAATTCCGACGAACAATCGACCCGGACCAACAGCGTGGCGGCCGCGATCAATCAGTTGGGCGCTGCTGCTCATGAAATTGCCCATAACGCAGCGCAGGCCTCTCAGCAGGCCAGCGATGCCCGCAGCCTGGCCGAAGACGGCCAGCAAGTGGTGGATCGCAGCATCGCGGCGATGAATCAGCTGTCGACCATGCTCAGCGCTTCCAGCACCAATATCGAGTCGCTGAACAGCAAAACGGTGAATATCGGGCAGATTCTCGAAGTGATCACCAGCATCTCCCAGCAAACCAACCTGCTGGCGCTCAACGCGGCCATTGAAGCGGCACGGGCCGGTGAGGCCGGACGGGGTTTCGCGGTGGTCGCCGATGAAGTCCGCAACCTGGCACACCGCACCCAGGAGTCGGCGCAGCAAGTGCAGACCATGATCGAGGAGCTGCAAGTCGGCGCCCGCGAGTCGGTCAGTACCATGAGCGACAGCCAGCGTCACAGCCAGGACAGCGTAGAGATCGCCAACCTCGCCGGTGAACGCCTGAACAGCGTGACCCAGCGCATCGGCGAGATCGACGGCATGAACCAGTCGGTGGCAACCGCCACCGAGGAGCAAACCGCCGTGGTGGAGTCGCTCAACGTCGACGTCCCAGTACTCAACACCCGTAACCAGGAAACCTGGGAAAAACTACAA
>CAYNGZ010000236.1:0-9027 GCA_964396695.1 uncultured Pseudomonas sp. | reverse complement strand
CCATGTTCCTTACGCGACAGCGCGGCCTCGAAGAGGGGGCGGCCCCTCCTACGGGTGTTCACATTTCCTCGTAGGAGCTGCCGAAGGCTGCGATCTTTTCGTTTCTAACCCTTGATCAATTAAATCAATAGTGCTATTCAAGGCTGGCAAGTCTCCATATTATCGCCGTCATAAAGTCATTTTCACGTGGAGCGTCCCATGCCAATCAAAGCCTTGTTCAAACCGTTCAACCTCGGCGCCCTGGAGCTGCCGACCCGTGTGGTCATGGCGCCGATGACCCGTTCGTTTTCCCCGGGCGGTGTGCCGAACTCGAAAGTCATCGAGTACTACCGCCGCCGTGCCGCCGCGGGGGTGGGGCTGATCATCACCGAGGGCACCACGGTGGGCCACAAGGCGTCCAACGGTTACCCGAACGTCCCGCATTTTTACGGCGAAGCGGCCTTGGCTGGCTGGAAGAAAGTCGTCGATGCGGTGCACGCCGAAGGCGGCAAGATCGTTCCGCAACTGTGGCACGTCGGCAGCGTACGGCGCATCGGCACCGAGCCGGACGCCAGCGTGCCGGGCTACGGCCCTTCGGAAAAACTCAAGGACGGTCAGGTCGTGGTTCACGGCATGACCCGACAGGATATCCAGGACGTGATCGCGGCCTTCGCTCAGGCCGCCAAAGATGCGCAAAGCATCGGCATGGACGGCGTGGAGATCCACGGCGCCCATGGCTATCTGGTCGACCAGTTCTTCTGGGAAGGCAGCAACCAGCGCACCGACGAATACGGTGGCAGCCTGGCCAATCGTTCGCGCTTTGCCATTGAACTGATTCAGGCTGTGCGCGTGGCGGTCGGTCCGGACTTCCCGATCATTTTCCGTTTCTCCCAGTGGAAGCAGCAGGACTACACCGCGCGTCTGGTGCAAACCCCGGAGGCGCTGGGCGAGTTTCTTCAGCTGCTGTCCGATGCCGGCGTGGATATTTTCCACTGCTCGACGCGGCGTTTCTGGGAGCCGGAGTTCGACGGTTCCGAGCTGAACCTGGCCGGCTGGACCCGCAAACTGACAGGCAAGCCGACCATTACCGTGGGCAGTGTGGGTCTGGACGGTGAGTTCCTGCAGTTCATGGTCAACACCGACAAAGTCGCGCAGCCGGCCAGTCTGGAGAAACTGCTGGAACGCTTGAACAATGATGAGTTCGATCTGGTGGCCGTGGGGCGCGCCTTGCTGGTTGACCCGGACTGGGCGCAGAAAGTCCGCGAAGGTCGCGAGCAGGACATCCTGCCGTTCAGTCGTGAGGCGTTGATGACGCTGGTGTGATCGAATGGGGCATGGCCAGCAAAGGCTGTGCCCCTGCTTGCACCTCGCAAGCCCCGCGTAACTGTCCCTCGAACTGCTCGATGATTGCCCCCCAACCCTGGCGGCTGGCGTGCTGACGCGCGTTGAGTCGTACGCAGCGCAAGGTTTCTGCTTCTTCCAGCAGCCAACGGGCGGCATCGCAAAACGCCTCTTCGTCTCCCGGCATCGCCAGTACGCCGTTGTAGCCATGGCGAATGTGCTGAGCCGCGGCGGCCTGATCGTAGGCCACCACGCCCAACCCGGAGGCCAGGGCTTCGAGTACCACATTGCCGAAGGTTTCGGTCAGGCTCGGAAACAGAAACAGGTCCCCGGACGCATAGTGACAGGCCAGAGCTTCGCCGCGTTGTGAGCCGCAGAAGATTGCCTCGGGCAGCTCCTTTTCCAGCAGCGCTCGCTGCGGGCCATCGCCGATCACGATCAGCTTCATCCGGCGCTGTGGATAAGTCGACTGCAAGGTCTGGAAACAGCGTTTGAGCAGACCCAGGTTCTTTTCCTGAGCGAGCCGACCGACATGAATCACTGCGATATCGTCGTTATCCAGCCTCCAGCTTTCACGTAGCGAACCCAGACGTTTGGCCGGGTGGAACAGTTGACTGTCGACGCCACGGGGCAGCAACGCCAGGCGTTCGAAGTGCCGACGTTCCAGCTCCATGCGTTGGCTGGCGCTGGGCACCAGGGTCAGTTTGGAGCGGTTATGAAACCAGCGCAGGTAATGCGTCAGTAACCGGGTCAACAGTCCGAGGCCGTACTGGTTGGAGTACTGCTGGAAGTTGGTGTGAAAACCACTCACCACCGAAATACCCAGCCGCCGTGCCGCGCGCAAGGCCGACAAACCCAGCGGGCCTTCGGTGGCGATGTAGAGCACGTCCGGGCGATGACGCGTCCAGCGCCTGAGCAATTTGTGCATCGACGACTGCCCCCATTGCAGCCCCGGATAACCTGGCAGCGGCCAGCCGCGGCAGAGCAGCAACCCGTCGTCGCTGAGGCGGGTCTGATCGCTGCCCTGGCGCGGTCGCACCAGTTCCACCAGGTGCCCGCGCGCGCGCAGGCCTTCGCACAAACGGCCAAGAGTATTGGCCACGCCGTTGATTTCCGGAGGGAAGGTTTCGGTGATCAGGGTGATATGCAGAGCTGTCGTCATGACCTCAGTGTCGGCTGAGGCCATGTCGCCATTGTGTCAGTGCGATGATGGATTTGTGACGATGAGCGCGTTCGCAGGCGCTGAATCTCTAGCTGGCCACCGGGATTCTTTCATGAGGGGCGTGGTGGGGCGTAGCGAACCGAACGGGCGATCAGTGACAGGGCTTTATAGGTTGGCGCTGCGTTCGGTGAACCCCATGAGCGCTGCCCCAGTGGCAACATCCACTGAATCAGATGCGACCAGACCATTTCAGGTGACATGTGTGCCGCTCCGTCGGCCCATATCTGTATACCTCCTCCCAGCACGGCGGGATGGGCTGGATCTATGATGGTATGCCCGGCTCCCGCGTCGTCCATGAAAATGTTGGGGCGCCAGTGATCATAAAGACCATGGGGGGAGTGCAGGGGATGAAAAAGATTTTCCCAGCCCGGCATAATGACGAAATAAAAGTCGCCGTGGGCATTTAGCACGCGATACCCCTCATCGATCAGCGCTTGCACGTTCTTCTCGTTGCGCTTGCTGCCCCAGATACTCCAGCATTTGATTACAACGTTTTTATCCACAGAAATCTTTTGATCTTTTTCAACGACTGCATCGTTCCACATTCGCGCAACCTTGCCTTTTTGCTGCACAAAACTCGCTACTTCGTTGACGAATTTCCTTACACCATCCCGGGAGTCTGCGTTGGGCGGCCCGGAGTTCTCCTGTGCGTACCGAGCCAGTTGTGGTGTGCTGTGCGGAGTGACCGGAGAGAGGAAGTACTCGTCGGCCTCCAGATTGTAACGGGTGCAATCCGGAAACAGATCGAGAAGGTCGCTGACGAGCGCCATGAGAAAGTCGCGAGCGGCCGGGATGCTGAAATCGAGCGCTTTTGACACGACGGTGCCGCCTGTGAGCTTAAGCTGAAATTCCGGTCTGTTTCGCAGAATCCAGTTCATGTGCCCAGGCCATTCCATTCCGGGGACGACCTCAATGTGAAGGGCGGCTGCGGCGTCGAGGATTTTCTTGAGGTCCTCTGCGCTCCAGGCATCGGGGCTGGCGGTCTCCGGGGCGGAAGGGAAGATGACCCGCACTCCCTGATCGTCGGTGAGGTGCAAATACAGGGTGTTGAGCTGGTTCCAGGCCATCTCCCACAGCAGGTTTAACATCCATTCAGGGCTGTAATACTTGCGGCCCACATCAAGCAGCACCGAGCGCTCGGGATAAGCGGGTGCATCGATTACAACCCCTGGTTCAAGACTGGTCGAAACGAGTGCCGCTTTGTGCAGGGTCGTCAGAGCCAGGGACATGGCCGGCAGGGTTTTCGCGGTGACGCGGATGGTGTTGGTGATATCGATTCGGTAGGTCTCGGGTACGCCTTTGACTGGAATCTGAACGTTAGCGGTATCCGGGGCTGACAGTGTCAGTTCTACATCGCCATTACCTGGCTGGGGGTTACCCCCTGACACGAGTTCAATGGCGGGCTGCTTTGCGAGTCCGGCGGCGAGGGCGAAGCCGAATGCCAACCGTGTCGCCAAAGGACGCAGGCTCTCATCGCCGATGAGAATGCGCGTACTCGCACTGATGACGTAGACAAAACCGGCTTTGGGTTCCGCGTGCAGTACGGCCGGACTCAGGTCGGTCCAGGGAAAACGCACGTTTTGATTTCCGTTAGCGAGATTTCCGGGGGCCACCATGGTGGCAGCGACGGAGCTTTGGATGGACGTTGTCATTGAACCGGATCTCCATATGTTGAGGTCGTGACTCATCCCTGAATGCTTGAAGGTTCTCGACGTGGGTGAGCCCTTGCGACTCATTGGATACCTAGTGCTTGCGGCTGGCTACTGTAAGAAATACTAGGTCTGGGTAAAAAATCGTTATGGGGAGTTTTCAGCTTTGCTTGTGTTGATAGCCGTTCGTCTGAACTGTCAGTTCTTACAGGTAGTTTTATGTGTGTGTCGGCGATAGAAATTCCCCGGAAGCCGCAGGCAATTGTGCCGGGTAGCAGGAGCATCGCGATCATGACTGCCAGAGAAAAAGCGCCTAAAAAACCGAAGTCCGACAAACCAGCAACCAGCCTCTCCGACGCCGGAGAGGGTGCGGTCACGTCTGCCCCCGTCCCGCCGACGATTACTGCGCCTTTGGAGGGAAGCAAACACATCGTCGGCCGTGTGTTTCTTGAGGGGATCTGCTTGCAGGGCGCCAAGGTTGAAGTATTGAACTATGACAATACCAAGTTGGCCGATGCCACTGTCACAGGCACGCGCTGGTTTTATAGTCGCAAATGGGATGCAGGCGACAAGCATGTCAAGGTCAGGCAAATCGTGGCAGGGGCGCCTTCTGTGCCCAGTCCCCAGCGTGAGTTCAGAGTCACCGTGGGACGCTGCGCACCGCTGATTACGAAACCGGTGGATGGACAGTCCTTCAAGGAAGGGAAGATTCAGATCGAGGGAAGCTGTTGGACCGAGGCGACGGAGGTTCGAGTGCTGAATCATGACAATAGTGAATTGGGCATCGCCACGAGACAGGCAGGCAGTAGCACCTGGTCTTTCGAGCGTGTCTTCGATGTTGGCACTGGCCTAAAGCACGTTAAGGTGAGGCAAATCGTTCCGGGTGAAACGTCTGACACCAGCGGCATGATTGAATTTCGCGTCACTAAGTAGTACTCAGTTCATTGCGCACAGCACGGCAGGTTGATTGCCTGCCGTTTCCCTTCACCTGCTCAATGCGCCGTGCTGAAGCTGCATATTAACTCGCTCGTTTACACAAAATCCGGAACCCGCCACTGTGCGCAATCACCCGGAGCTGCTTTCGCCTGCCCGTTCATATCTGACCATCAAGCGCTCCTCACCGCTGGTCGGAAACCGCTGCCTACCTGTTATTTCTGACAGTGGTCAGTGCCTCGGAATCGGGTGTTAGATGAGCGTCAGCCCTGCCGCTGATATTGCGGCGACTCTTGCGAGATGGAGATTGCTCATGACCGTTCAAGTTACCGCGCCCCAAACAAGCGTTACCGCTCCTATCCCGGATCCTCTTGAAGAACCGGGCATCAGGCAGGCGCCGGATGGCATCAACCTGAGCCCGAAGGAGGTCGACACCACCGGCCGGCTGACGGCAGAAATCAAACGGGCGCTGCAGGGGCTGCTGGAGACCGATACGTTCTCCGTCAAAGTCAAGGGCTGGAACCCCCTCGAACCGCGCGGTTCGTACGAAAGTCCGGTGTTGAAATTTGGGGCGCCAGCTCTCAGGACCTTGAATCTGGAGCAAAAGCTCGTTGCTTTTAATCTGGGCCACAAGATCGAAGTGGAATACACCGTCAATCGTGATAGTGAAACGTCGGTAACGTCCGAGGTGCTCGAATTGAACGCCCTCGACCTTGCTCCGGAGGACCTGACGGCAGGGGTGATGTTCGGGAAGAATGACGACGGTACTGGGCCCGTGCTGGACCTGACCACCGACACCGGCGACCGGACGGCACGCATTGAGATCTGGCCGCTGATTGCCGTCGGGCAATGGCTTTGGATCGTGCTGACGGGCGAGGACGAGAACGGTGATCCCTACGAGCTAACCCTGTTCGAGGGGCAGGTCGATCAGGACTGGATCACCCTTGGCTACATCGAGGTGCTTGTTCTTTTCAGTGAGCTGATGCTGTTGGGCGATGGGACGGACGCGACGCTTCAGTACAGGGTTGCGTTTGATCAGGTTGATGACAAGGACAAGGCGAACCTCTCGGAGGTGCGAAGCTATACCGTTAAAAATGTTGTGGCGGTGGTGGCACCGACGATTGGTGCAGTGAAGGACTCCGCAGGCGGGACGATCAGCAATCCCGGCACGACCACCAAAACGCCGCTGAAGCTCACCGGCACGGTGGCTTCGGGGGAAAAGGTCAAGATTTATGACGGTGCCACACCACTGGGCGACGGCAAGTCGACGGGGCTCACTACGTGGGAGTTCGATACGCTGGCGTTGTCTCCCAAAGCGTATGTGTTCAAGGCGATAGGGCAGCATGACAATTTGCCGGAATCAGCCACCTGGACCGTAACAGTGCAGGCCAGCGGTGTAATCCCGCAAATCACCAAAATGACATACGCCAATGGAGGAAGCCCTATCTTCGATGACGACATCATCACGGATGGCCGTGTGAACGTAACGGTGAAGATTACACCTGGAAAACAGGGCAAGATTGTTAGCGCTATGGTCTCGGACGGCCCCTTTTCTGTGAATGGAGTGGGCGAGGCCACCAGGTCCATGACCTTTGGCAAGGGAGACCATTACATCAGTGTTGAGGAAATCCCTGCTGGGAAACCTTCCCCAGTGTTTACCCTTAAGGTGAGATAGAGGGCAGTCGTTCAAACCAAAGCCCACGCAAGATCTTTGCGTGGGCTTCTTTTTGAGTGCTGCGTCGCCAGTTACGTAACTGTCTGCGGCTCTTGCTCAGACAGAGCTTTTCTTCAGTGCTTGGTCCCCACGCTCACGCACCCAAAACAGCGTCGCGCCAGCCACGGCGGCCGGCATCATCAGGATGTTGACCACCGGGATCAGCAGCGCCAGGTAGACGATGCCGCCAAAACTCATGCTCTGCCAGCGTTTCTCGCGCAGCCAGGCGAGCATCTCGTTCCAGCCCAGTTTGTGGTTATCCGCCGGGTAGTCGATGTATTGGATTGCCATCATCCACACGCCGAACGCCAGCCACAGCGGTGCAGCGACCAGGTTGACCACCGGGATGAATGAAAGGATCAGCAGTGCGATGGCTCTGGGCAGGAAGTAGCCGAGTTTGCGCATTTCCCGGGCGAAGGTGCGCGGGATCATCGCGATCAGCTCACCCCAGCTGAAGGCCGGGAAGTCGTCCGTGCCACGCACCACCACTTCGACTTTCTCCGCAAGAAAACCGTTGAAAGGCGCGGCGATTACGTTGGCGATCAGGGTGAAGGTGAAGAACACCATCAACACCACCAGAACCACGAACAGCGGCCAGAGCACATAGCTGAGAAAACTCAGCCAGCTCGGCAATGACGGCATCAGGGTATCGACCCACAGGCTGAACTGATGGCCGGCCAGGTAGATCAATCCGACGAACAGCACCAGGTTGATGGCCAGCGGCAACAGCACGAACAAACGCAGGCCGGGACTCAAGACCAGTTTCAGGCCTTCGCGCAGGTAGTGCGGGCCGGACAGAACGGGGGCGGGCATAGGGTGCTCCGAGCAATGAGAAAACGCGCCGACCTTACCGGCTTTGCCACACAGGCGAAAGTGCGGTGACGGTATCGACATTAGCTTTAACAACAAAGGGGCTGTAACAAAGGTGCCTTTAAATCGACCGCTTGGGAATAGAGACCGCCTATGAGCTGGATTGTTAAACCGTATTTCCTTAATCTTCGCCTCCTCGATACGCTGCACCCATTATTTTTCAGGGCTGTCCAATGACGGCACTTCCCCAAGTGCTTGCACAGTCCTTTTTTAATTCCAGCCGGTCATCCGGCATTCCGCGCCAGGTGGTTCCGGCCGGTCGATAGGAGTGAGTCATGTCTGATGTACGTCATTCGCGAGTGATTATTCTCGGTTCCGGCCCTGCCGGTTACAGCGCGGCGGTCTATGCGGCCCGCGCTAACCTCAAGCCATTGCTGATCACTGGCATGCAGGCTGGCGGTCAACTGACCACCACCACCGAAGTCGACAACTGGCCGGGCGACGTGCACGGCCTGACCGGTCCGGCCCTGATGGAGCGGATGAAAGAGCACGCGGAGCGCTTTGAGACCGAAATCGTTTTCGACCACATCAACGCCGTCGATTTTGCCGCCAAGCCGTACACCCTGACGGGCGACAGCGCCACGTACACCTGCGACGCGCTGATCATCGCGACCGGCGCCAGCGCTCGTTACCTGGGCCTGCCGTCGGAAGAAACCTTCATGGGCAAAGGCGTGTCGGCCTGCGCAACCTGCGACGGTTTCTTCTATCGCAACCGTGAAGTGGCCGTGGTCGGTGGTGGTAACACCGCTGTTGAAGAGGCGCTGTACCTGGCCAACATCGCCAGCAAAGTGACCCTGATTCACCGTCGCGAAACCTTCCGCGCCGAGAAGATTCTGATCGACAAGCTGCACGCACGGGTTGCCGAAGGCAAGATCGTCCTCAAGCTGAACTCGACCCTCGACGAAGTGCTGGGCGACAACATGGGCGTGACCGGCGCACGTTTGAAGAACAACGACGGCAGCTTCGACGAACTGAAAGTCGACGGTGTGTTCATCGCCATCGGCCACACCCCGAACACGTCGCTGTTCGAAGGTCAGCTGACCTTGAAAGACGGTTACCTGGTGGTGCAGGGCGGCCGTGAAGGCAACGCGACGGCGACCAACCTCGAAGGCATCTTCGCTGCCGGTGACGTGGCGGACCACGTTTACCGTCAGGCGATCACCTCGGCCGGCGCCGGCTGCATGGCCGCACTGGACGCAGAGCGTTACCTGGACGACCTGCAGAACGCTTAGTTCTGAAGGCGCTGAAATGAAAAACCGGCTTCGCAGGCTGTGTGAAAACGCAGTCTGCTGCGGTTTAAAGCAAATGCCCCGACTTGT
>CAYNGZ010000235.1:0-9044 GCA_964396695.1 uncultured Pseudomonas sp. | reverse complement strand
ATTTCTATGAGTTTCAAAGGTAACTTGAAAACAGAGTTATGTAGAACGATGAGCGTCCGCCGTGGGCTGACGAACGGTCAGTCATAACAAATTACGCATTGCCCCTTTACCTTGCCGATTCCGAACTATCCTTAGCCTCAGGCCATCCAAAACAGGGGAGAGCCGGTACACCGGCGCACGGGTCATCGGGAGTAGCTTTCAGGGTTGATAGCTTTGAAGGTGTTCTGGGGGGTAAAGGCAACTGCACTTTCAGTTGCTTGCCAGCATCGACTGACTGATCCGACGTCGGCTCCACGTATCGAGCGAGGTGACGTCATGAGTATCTTTAGCCACTTCCAACAACGCTTCGAGTCCACTCGCCAGGAAGAGCTCACTCTGCAGGAGTATCTCGAGCTGTGCAAAAAGGACCGCAGCGCTTACGCGTCCTCCGCCGAGCGTCTACTTCTGGCAATCGGCGAGCCCGAACTGCTGGACACCTCGACCAACTCGAGACTGTCGCGCATCTTTTCCAACAAGGTGATCCGCCGGTATCCGGCCTTTGAAGACTTCCACGGGATGGAAGAATGCATCGACCAGATCGTCTCCTACTTCCGCCATGCGGCTCAGGGCCTGGAAGAGAAGAAGCAGATCCTCTACCTGCTCGGCCCCGTCGGCGGCGGTAAATCGTCTCTGGCCGAGAAGCTCAAACAGTTGATCGAAAAAGTGCCCTTCTATGCCATCAAGGGCTCTCCGGTGTTCGAGTCTCCGCTGGGGCTGTTCAACGCCACCGAGGATGGTGCGATCCTCGAAGAGGATTTCGGCATTCCGCGGCGCTACCTGAACACCATCATGTCGCCTTGGGCAACCAAACGACTGGCCGAATTCGGCGGTGACATCAGCCAGTTCAGGGTAGTGAAACTCTACCCGTCGATCCTCAACCAGATCGCCGTGGCCAAGACCGAACCGGGCGACGAAAACAACCAGGACATCTCGGCGCTGGTGGGTAAAGTCGATATCCGCAAGCTGGAAGAATTCCCGCAGAACGACGCCGATGCCTACAGCTACTCGGGCGCCCTCTGCCGCTCCAACCAGGGCCTGATGGAGTTCGTCGAAATGTTCAAGGCACCGATCAAGGTGCTGCACCCATTGCTGACTGCCACCCAGGAAGGCAACTACAACAGTACCGAAGGCCTGGGCGCGATTCCGTTCACCGGGATTCTGCTGGCGCACTCCAACGAATCGGAGTGGCATACCTTCCGCAACAACAAGAACAACGAAGCCTTCATCGACCGGATCTACATCGTCAAAGTGCCGTACTGCCTGCGGGTCAGTGACGAAGTGAAAATCTACGACAAGCTGCTGTTCAACAGCTCACTGGCCAAGGCTCACTGCGCACCCGACACCTTGAAGATGCTCGCCCAGTTCACCGTGCTCTCACGCCTCAAGGAGCCGGAAAACTCGAACATCTACTCGAAAATGCGGGTGTATGACGGCGAAAACCTCAAGGACACCGATCCGAAGGCCAAGTCGATCCAGGAATACCGCGACACCGCTGGCGTCGACGAAGGCATGAACGGTCTTTCGACTCGCTTCGCCTTCAAGATCCTGTCGAAAGTCTTCAACTTCGACCCGCACGAGATCGCCGCCAACCCGGTGCATCTGCTGTATGTGCTGGAACAACAGATCGAGCAGGAACAATTCCAGGCGGAAACCCGCGAACGCTACCTGCGCTTCCTGAAAGAGTACCTGGCGCCGCGTTATATCGAGTTCATCGGCAAGGAAATTCAGACCGCCTACCTGGAGTCTTACAGCGAATACGGGCAAAACATCTTCGACCGCTACGTGCTCTACGCGGACTTCTGGATTCAGGATCAGGAATACCGTGATCCGGAAACCGGCGAGATCCTCAACCGCGTGGCCCTCAACGAAGAGCTGGAAAAAATCGAAAAACCGGCGGGCATCAGCAATCCGAAGGATTTCCGCAACGAAATCGTCAACTTCGTCCTGCGTGCCCGAGCCAACAACAACGGCAAGAATCCAACCTGGCTCAGCTACGAGAAGCTGCGGGTGGTCATCGAGAAAAAAATGTTCTCGAACACCGAGGACCTGCTGCCGGTGATCAGCTTCAACGCCAAGGCCAGCAAAGAGGACCAACAGAAACACAACGACTTCGTTACACGCATGGTCGAACGCGGTTACACCGACAAACAGGTACGACTGCTCTCCGAGTGGTACCTGCGGGTCAGGAAATCGCAGTAAACCGCTGCCGGTCAGACCGGTTGTCGTTAGCCCGGAGCCTGTGCAGAGAATTTCTGTTACACAGGTTTCAGGAAGGTGTTTGGAAATCGATAGCGAAGCCCAGGCAACGCGCAGGTGGTACGGGAGGCGCAAAACCGCGCCCCCAGCCCCGCGCCCACTATGGCCAGACTTGCTCGCGATTTCTCAAGGCAGCTTCTAAGGAGCAGTCATGAGCTATGTGATCGACCGACGTCTCAATGGCAAGAACAAGAGCACGGTAAACCGTCAGCGGTTTCTGCGGCGCTACCGTGATCACATCAAGAAGGCCGTCGAAGAGGCGGTCAGCCGGCGCTCCATTACCGATATGGAACACGGCGAGCAGATCAGCATTCCCGGCCGCGATATAGACGAGCCAGTGCTTCACCATGGTCGCGGTGGCAAACAGACCATCGTGCATCCTGGAAACAAGGAATTCACCAGCGGTGAGCATATTGCCCGCCCACCAGGAGGTGGCGGCGGCAGAGGCCCCGGCAAAGCCGGCAATTCCGGCGAGGGCATGGACGAGTTTGTCTTCCAGATCACCCAGGAAGAATTTCTCGAATTCATGTTCGAGGACCTGGAGCTACCTAACCTGGTCAAACGCAACCTGAGCGGCACCGACACCTTCAAAACCGTGCGTGCCGGTATCAGCAACGAAGGCAACCCTTCACGGATCAATATCATCCGCACCCTGCGTTCGGCTCATGCGCGGCGCATCGCGCTATCGGGCAGCAGCCGGGAAAAATTGCGGGTGGCCAAAGAGGAGCTGGCGCGACTCAAGCAGGAAGAGCCGGACAATTTCGGCGATATTCAGGACATCGAGGCAGAAATCGAGCGATTGAGTGCGCGCATCAACCGCGTGCCGTTTCTCGATACCTTCGACCTCAAGTACAACCTGCTGATCAAGCAACCCAACCCCAGCTCAAAAGCCGTCATGTTTTGCCTGATGGACGTTTCCGGTTCCATGACCCAGGCCACCAAGGACATCGCCAAGCGGTTCTTCATCCTGCTGTACCTGTTCCTCAAGCGTAACTACGAGAAAATCGACGTGGTGTTCATCCGTCACCACACCAGCGCCCGGGAAGTCGACGAGGAAGAGTTCTTCTACTCTCGCGAAACCGGCGGCACCATCGTTTCCAGCGCCCTGAAGCTGATGCAGGAGATCATGGCCGAGCGTTATCCGAGCAACGACTGGAACATTTACGCCGCGCAGGCGTCCGACGGTGACAACTGGAACGATGACTCGCCGATCTGCCGCGACATCCTGATCAACCAGATCATGCCATTCGTGCAGTACTACACTTATGTGGAGATTACCCCGCGCGAACACCAGGCCCTATGGTACGAATACGAGCGTATCAGCGAAGCCTTTTCCGACACGTTTGCCCAGCAACAACTGGTTTCGGCCGCGGATATCTACCCGGTCTTCCGTGAACTCTTCCAGCGCAGGTTAGTGACATGACCGCCAAAGAGCAGAAGCGCCAACCCATCTCCACAGGCTCCGAATGGACGTTCGAGCTGATCCAGGCCTACGACCGGGAAATCAGCCGTCTTGCGGCTCGCTACGCGCTGGATACCTACCCTAACCAGATCGAGGTGATTACCGCCGAGCAGATGATGGACGCCTACGCTTCCGTCGGCATGCCTCTGGGTTACCACCACTGGTCCTATGGCAAACACTTCCTCAGCACAGAGAAGTCCTACAGTCGTGGCCAGATGGGGCTGGCCTACGAGATCGTGATCAACTCGGACCCGTGCATCGCCTACCTGATGGAAGAAAACACCATCTGCATGCAGGCATTGGTGGTGGCCCACGCCTGCTACGGCCACAACAGCTTTTTCAAAGGCAACTACCTGTTCCGCACCTGGACCGACGCCAGCTCGATCATCGATTACCTGGTGTTCGCCAAGCAGTACATCATGCAATGCGAAGAGCGCCATGGCATCGACGCCGTGGAAGACCTGCTGGACTCCTGCCACGCCCTGATGAACTACGGTGTCGACCGCTACAAACGCCCTTACCCGATTTCCGCGGAAGAAGAGCGGCGCCGGCAAAAGGATCGCGAAGAACACCTGCAAAAACAGATCAACGACCTGTGGCGCACCATTCCAAAAGGTGCAGACAAATACAACGAGAAGGACAACGCTCGCTTTCCGGCAGAACCGCAGGAAAACATCCTCTACTTCATCGAAAAACACGCCCCGCTGCTGGAGCCATGGCAACGGGAAATCGTGCGGATCGTACGCAAGATCGCGCAGTACTTTTATCCACAGCGTCAGACTCAGGTCATGAACGAGGGTTGGGCGACGTTCTGGCATTACACCCTGATGAACGACCTGTACGACGAGGGCCTGGTAACCGACGGCTTCATGATGGAGTTCCTGGCCTCCCACACCAGCGTGGTCTTCCAGCCCGGGTTCGACAGCCCTTACTACAACGGCATCAACCCCTACACCCTGGGTTTTTCCATGTACCGCGATATTCGGCGCATGTGCGAAGCGCCCACTGAAGAGGATTACCGCTGGTTCCCTGAAATAGCCGGGACCGACTGGCTGTCGAGCATCAAGTTCGCCATGAGCAGCTTCAAGGATGAAAGCTTCATCCTGCAGTACCTGTCACCCAAGGTGATTCGTGACCTGAAGCTGTTCAGCATTCTCGATGACGACCAGAAGGACGACCTGCTGGTGCCAGCCATTCATGACGAGGAAGGTTATCGAACCATTCGTGAAACCCTGGCAGCGCAGTACAACCTGGGTAACCGCGAACCGAACATACAGATCTACAGCATCGACCGTCGTGGCGACCGCTCGCTGACGCTGCGTCATCAGCAACACGATCGCAAGCCACTCGGAGACTCCACCGAGGAAGTGCTCAAGCACCTGCACCGCCTCTGGGGCTTCGATATTCACCTGGAAACCCTGCAAGGTGACCAGATCATGAAAACCCATCACATCCCGCCCAAAGGCGAGCATAGCGAGGGCGAATACGGGCGGATGGACCTCGCCGTCATTCATCTTTGATGTCACCCAGACCTCCGAAAGCTCGACGCAAGGGTTATCCTGTCGGGCTAACGGAGGTTTTTTATGCAGATTTATAAAGTCGGCGGTGCAGTCCGTGATCGCCTGCTCGGCAAGGCTGTTACCGACATCGACTGGGTCGTGGTGGGCGCCAGTACCGAAGAAATGCTCGCCAAGGGTTATCGCCCGGTAGGCGCCGACTTCCCGGTGTTCCTTCACCCCAAAAGCGGCGAGGAATACGCACTTGCCCGCACCGAACGCAAAAGCGGACACGGCTATGGCGGCTTCACCTTCCACGCAAGCCCCGAAGTCACCTTGGAAGAAGACCTGATTCGTCGAGACCTGACGATCAATGCCATGGCCGAAGACGATCACGGTCAATTGACCGATCCGTATCACGGCCAGCGCGACCTTGAAGCCCGCCTGCTTCGCCATGTTTCCCCCGCATTCGCCGAAGATCCCCTCCGGGTCCTGCGCGTTGCCCGTTTCGCTGCGCGCTATGCCGGACTCGGCTTCACGATAGCTCCCGAGACGCTGGAACTGATGCGTCAGCTCAGCGAATCAGGTGAACTGGAAGCTCTGACCGCAGAACGCAGCTGGAAAGAAATATCCCGCGCCCTGATGGAAGACCAGCCACAGGTGTTCATCCAGGTCCTGCGCGATTGCGGCGCCCTGAAAATCTTGATCCCCGAGATTGACGCGCTGTTCGGCGTGCCACAGCCCGAAGCCCACCACCCGGAAATCGACAGTGGCGTGCATACCCTGAGCGTTCTCGAACAGGCCGCCCTGCACAAACAGCCGCTAACCGTGCGCTGGGCCTGCTTGCTGCACGATCTGGGTAAAGGCCTGACACCTGAGAGCCAGTGGCCCAAACACATCGCTCACGAGCGCAAGGGCCTGAAGCTGATCAAAGCGGTCAACGAACGCTTCAAAGCCCCCCGCGACTGCCAGGAACTGGCGTTGCTGGTGGGCGAATACCACACCCATGGTCATCGCGCGCTGGAACTGAAACCGTCGACATTGCTGGAGTTGCTGCAAAGCTTCGACATTTACCGACGGCCGCAGCGTTTTGAAGAGTTTATCGCGGCCTGCGAAATGGACGCCCGGGGCCGCAAGGGCCTTGAGCAGAGAAGTTATCCACAAGCGGATTATTTGCGAGGCGCGGCAACGGCCGCACGCACCGTGGCAGTTCAGCCGTTGCTGGAACAAGGGTTCAAAGGCCCGGAGCTGGGCGAGGCGCTCAAGCGCGAACGGCTCAAGGCTTTGAAGGCTTACAAGGAGCAAGAAAAAGCCTGAGCAAGATCAAAAGATCACGGCCTGCGTAGGAGCTGCCGCAGGCTGCGATCTTTTGCTTTACAGCAGATCGGCCGGGGTCAACGATTGGCCGCGCCACTCGAATGCCACCGGCGCCAGAACCTGATCGATCCGCACCTCACTCCACAGTGTCGCAAAGCTTTTACCGACACCCGGATGAACCCTGTCCGGCGCAATCAGCGACAACGGCCACAGCACAAAGGCATTTTTCAGGATTTCCGCTCGCGGCAGGATCAACCCGTCGAAATTACCCACCAGATCACCATACAGCAGCACGTCGATATCGAGCGGCAAGCCTTTGCGATCGGGAGCATAACGACCGTTGTCGGCCTCGATAAACTTCAACCGACGGTCCAGCTCCATCAATGGCAGGTCGGTAAATGCCGACACCACGAAATTGAAAAACGGCCCGCTCTTGATCCCGACCGGCTGGCTTTCGAACACTGCCGAGCAGCGCATATCCACCAGAAAACCGGCAAGCGCTTCCAGCCCCGCTTGCAGATGAACTTCGCGCTCGACATTGCTGCCAAGCCCAAGAAATACCTGAGTTAGCGACATCCGCGCTCGATCTCCACGCCCACGCCCGTTGCAGTCGGGATGGCTCCCGGCTTGGTCAGCTTGAGGCGTAGCCAGGTAATCCTGAATTCGCTCATCAAGACTTCGGCCAGGCGCTCGGCAAAGGTTTCAACCAGTTGGTACTGCGCCTGCTCGGCGAACGCCTGAATACGCGCTGTCACACTGGCATAGTCAAGCGCCAGGGTCAGGTCATCACCCGCCGCTGCCGGGCGATTGTCCCAGGCGAAGCTCAGATCAAGACGCAGGCACTGACGGATGCCTCGCTCCCAGTCGTAGGCACCGATCACCGTGTCAACTTCCAGGCCCTCGATAAACACTCTGTCCAAGCACTCTTCTCCGCAGCACGACAAGGGCGCAATGCGCCGTTAGAATCAGGGCGTCCTCGCCCGGAATAGTTAGCATGTTTTGGTTACTGGCGATCCTCGCCTACCTGCTTGGCTCTCTGTCCTTCGCCATTTTGCTCAGTCGCCTGACCGGAAGCCCCGATCCGCGAATGAGTGGCTCGGGTAATGCCGGCGCCACCAACATGTTACGCCTGGCCGGCAAAAAACTCGCCGTCCTGACCTTGCTCGGCGACCTCTGCAAAGGCCTGCTGCCCGTGCTGGTCGCAGGGCTTGCAGGGCTCTCGGTACAACAACAAGCCTGGGTCGGCGTTTATGCCGTCATCGGCCATCTGTTTCCGCTGTACTTCCGCTTTCGCGGCGGCAAAGGCGTTGCAACGGCAGCCGGCATGCTGCTGGGGCTTTACCCTCCGGCAGCGCTTCTGGCCATCGGCGCCTGGCTACTGACTTTCTACCTCACCCGCACCAGCTCACTGGCCGCCCTGATCGCCACGCCGCTGACCCTGCCACTGCTGGCCTGGCAAGAGCCCGGAGCCTTGCTGCCCATGAGCGCTTTGACAGCACTGATCGTCTGGCGCCATCGCGGCAATCTACGCGACCTGTTTGCCGGGCGCGAACGGCATTTTTAAATACGGTTGTTCAAGTACGACTCGAGCCCTCGACCTTTACAACGGAGATAACTGCTCCATCGGCCAGCGCGCCTGCACACTGATGGCCAGGCTTTCCTGCTGACCGGCCTGTAGCCGCTGACACCCGGCAAAAGCGATCATCGCGCCGTTATCGGTACAGAACTCCGGCCGAGCGTAGTAAACATCGCCCTTCATGTCGCCGAGCATTTTCTCCAGGGAAACGCGCAAGGCCTTGTTGGCACTGACGCCGCCAGCGATCACCAGACGTTTGAGGCCCGCCTGTTTCAGAGCGCGCTTGCATTTGATGGTCAAAGTCTCCACCACCGCCTGCTGGAAGGCCAGCGAGATGTCGCTGCGGGTTTGCTCGCCGTCGTCCCCAGCGCTGACGCACTGCTGCCATGTGTTCAAGGCAAAGGTTTTCAAGCCACTGAAGCTGAAATCCAGACCCGGCCGATCACACATCGGACGCGGAAAGACAAAACGTCCGGCAACGCCCTGCGCAGCCAGTCGTGCGATTTCCGGGCCGCCAGGATAATTGAGGCCCATCATCTTCGCGGTCTTGTCTAATGCTTCTCCGGCAGCATCCTCAAGTATCCCGCCCAAAAGTGTGTACTGACCGATTCCGTCGACCCGAACCAGCTGCGTATGACCGCCAGACACCAACAAAGCGACGAACGGAAATTCGGGCGGTTGCGGCTCCAGCATCGGTGCCAGCAAGTGACCTTCCATGTGGTGTACACCCAAGGCAGGGATGCCCCAGGCAAACGCCAGCGCCTGAGCGCAGGAAGCCCCCACCAGAAGGGCGCCGACCAGGCCAGGACCTGCGGTGTAGGCAATGGCATCGATCTCCGTCGGCACACAGTCAGCCTCAGCCAACACCTGACGAATCAAGGGCAGCATGCGTTTGACA
>CAYNGZ010000234.1:0-9088 GCA_964396695.1 uncultured Pseudomonas sp. | reverse complement strand
GTTTGTCGAGTTGGAGCATTACTACCGGCCAGCGGGATTGCCGAGGGATCAGCAGCCTTGGTTGGCCAGCGTTTGGCGTAAAGGATGACTGCGAGTGGGTTTCAGGGTTTCAAGTCGACCTGATAATCCACCACGCTGCCGTCTGCCCCAAACGCCGTCATGCTCAGTCCGGCCAGCCGCTTTCCATCAACCTCCTGCGGTGTTGAATCGAAATTCGCCACCAACCGCGTCCCATCGGCAAAGGTGGTCTGCTGCACCTGTCGGTCCGTGCTCAAGTAATGGAAATCCGTCAGTGCGTGCGTCGCCAGCCGCTCATGCAGCGGGCGAAAAAACGCGTCCTGACGCTGGATCAGCGGCAATCGTTGTTTGAGCGTTACCGCACTCAGGTGATACAGCGGCGGTACGTTATAAAGCAGCTGGGTCAGCTCATTGTCGGCCCGCACATTGCTCAGTTTCAGGCTGTCGAACAGCCAGTGATGAGTGGTGATCACCGAGCCGTGGAACACCGCCTGATATAACGGCAACCGAGTGGTCGGGTCGAAGTGAACCGCACGATAAGGTTCCTTCATCGGCACGGATTTGAAGAACACGCTCGGCTGTTCCGGCGGGTACCAGTTGCCCAGGTAATACGGCGACTGTTTGTTCTGGCTCAGGTCCGGGTCGCCCCAGCCAATCACCGGGGTTTGCATGCCGTGGGCAAACAGGATGCCTTGCGCGGTGACGGCGTTGCCGTCCTCGGAGCCTGCCGGCAGTTTCAATACCTCATTGATCCAGCGCGAGGCATCGATATTGCCCTCGGCATTTTGCGCCTGGGTCATTGTTGCCCCTGGACGGTAGCTGTCGAACACCATGCTGGTGGCATAGACATCGAGGAACCAACTGTTGAAACCTGCCTTGGCCTGTACTGCCTTGACCCGAGCTTCGAGCAAGGGGCGGACACACTTCGGATCGGTGTAATGCCCGGATTGCTGAAAACCGCTTTTGAAGGCCCCGCTCTTCAAGACAATCGCACAATTGATGTTGGCCCCGGAGCCCAGGTGCGCGGTGGTCCAGTCCGGATTTTCAGCCGGTGTCAGCGCCGTCTCATAGGAATCATAGGGCGCCATCAAATACCCGGCCGCCACGCCAGCGCGCACGGCTTCGGGATGCCAAAGCCCGCCTTCCCAGCCTTCGCCGAGCCCCAGCCACAAACGTGATAGCCCGGCCGACTGCAACTGCTCAAGGGTCGCGAGGGACAAGGTACTGCCCCAGCGTTCAGGCGCCGGTGTCAACGCCGCCGAGAAAGTGCTCGCCAGTTCTGCGCGCACTTCACCATAGCGACTGGCGAGCCGCTGCATGTCCGGCTCCTGGGTGGCCTGCCAGCTTTTGCGAGCGTATTTGTTCAGCGCGCCATTGAGGCTGCGCAGCAGTGTGGTTTTTTGACAGGCAGTGAGCGCTGGCGTAGTGCTGGCGAGTATTTGCGCTGCTTCGCGGTCCAGGCCCGCACGCAACTCGCGAGCCAATGTGTGGTTACCTCGCAGCTGTTTGAGCAATTCAGGCCAGTTGTGAACATCGTTGAGGCCCAACAAGTCGTTGCCCCACACGTACACATGACTGGCACCCAGCAGCTTTTTGGCCTCGGGCGTTTTCCGCAGTTTGTCAGTGAGGGTTTCATAACGTCCGCTGTCGATCAGCCATTGTCGATAGCGCTTGGCGCCAGCCAGCAGATCGGCATCCCCTAGAGACAGACTGAAGGTCAGCGGCACTGAAAGATCCAGCGAAACGAATTCATGGCTGGCGGCCAACGCCAGGGCCTTGCGCTCGGCGCTGAGGGTCAGGCGATTGTTATAGGGATTGGTCATCAGCCAATTCAACGTAAAACTGCCGTGATCCACACCCCACAACGGCAGGCTCAGGTCCTGGGTAGTATTGAGTTCACCCTGATTGATGAGGAAGGCTTGCCAGACGGCATCGCCGCTGGGCACGTAATGCCCTTCGGCCAGAGGCCAGATCAACCCCTTGCCCATGGCACCGCCGGGCTGATTGAGAAAACCCAGTTCGCCAGGGGCTCGAGCCTTGATCGACAGCAAGAGATCACGCTGTTTGAGTTCGGCGCTGAGGGTCCAGGCGCCGTCGTCCCATTGCCAGTCGACGCGGTTGGCGCTCTGACGCAGGTCACCAACGTGATGCGCAGCGATACCACTGGAGGCCTGCACCGTCTGATCCCGGGCCGGCGTGACGCGGATCGCCAATGTGGCGGGATTGAGTTCGACACGCCACAGCGCGTTTTCCAAAACCGTGCGGGCCGCTGCCCAGGAAGACAGAAACAGGGGGCAGATCAGCAGCAGACAGCGAGCGATGGACGCCATGGGATGTCCCTTTTCCATTCCAGGGACGCAGCGTAATGCAATTGGATGAGGCTGTAAGTCAGACCCTTCCCACGCTTGTGCGTGGGAGCGGTCGTCAAACGGTAGTTTTCTTCGGCTCCTTGATCTTGTACCACGCCACATACAGCGCCGGCAGGAACAACAGCGTGAGCAAGGTGGCGACGATGATCCCGCCAATCATCGCGTAGGCCATCGGCCCCCAGAACACCTCCCGGGCAATCGGGATCATGCCCAGGCAGGCCGATGCGGCGGTGAGCAGGATCGGCCGGCGACGGTGCTCGGTGGCTTGCACCACGGCGTCCCACGGTGAATATCCGTTGCTCTCGAACTCATCAATCTGAGTCACCAGAATCACCGAGTTGCGGATGATGATGCCGATCAGCGCCAGGATCCCGAGAATCGCCACAAAACCCATCGGCGTCCCCGTCGGAATCAGCGCCAGCACCACACCGATCAAGCCCAACGGCGCGACACTCGCCACCAGAAACAGCTTCTGCACGCTGTGCAACTGGATCATCAGGAACGTCGCCATCAGAAACAGCATCAGCGGCACAACTTTGGCGATCGGCCCTTGGGCCTTGCCGCTTGCTTCGACCGTACCGCCGGTGGCGACCTTGTAGCCCACCGGCAACCCGGCAGTGAACTTCTCGATCGCCGGTTTGAGCAGCGTCACCAGATCGGTCGGTTGAATCTCGTCGCGCACCGCCGCCTTGATGGTGACGGTCGGTTGGCGATCGCGACGCCAGACCAGCGGCTGCTCCAGTTCATAACGCACGGTGGCAAAGGCCAATAGCGGGATCGAGGTTCCGCCGGGCGTGATGATTTGCAGGTTTTGCAGGGTTTCCGGCGTACCGCGCTCGGCGTCCACGGCGCGCCCGACCACATTGATCAGGTAGATATCATCATCGACCTGGGTCACCGCCGAGCCGCTGACGATGCTGTTCATCAGGTTCGCCACGTCTGCGGACGACAACCCGAGCTGCCGCGCCTTGTCCTGGGCGATGTCGATGCGCAGGACTTTGCCCGGTTCGTTCCAGTCGAAAATGATCTCACCGATGTGCGGGCTCTTGTCCAGTTCGCTGGCCAGGTCGATGGCGTGCTTGCGCACCTGATCGATGTCTTTGCCACTGACCCGGTACTGGATCGGCCGGCCTACGGGAGGGCCCATTTCCAGGGCTTGCACGAAGCTGCCAATGCCGACGAAGTCCTTGCGCAGGCGTTCGCGCAAGCGCTCGCTCAGCACCTGCCGGGTTTTGAAATCCTTGCTGACGATCACCAGTTGCGCGTAGTAGGGGTTCTGCAATTGCTGGTCGAGCGGCAGGTAGAAACGAATCGCGCCCTGGCCGATGTAGCTGCTCCAGCGCACGATGTCCGGATCGCCCTTGAGGGTCGCTTCGAAACGGTCGACGGCCCTGCGGGTTTCATCCATCGAGGCGTTTTGCGGCAGGTTCAGATCGACGAGAATTTCCGGGCGATCCGACGACGGGAAGAACTGGTTCTGCACGAAACGCATGGAAAACACCGCCAGCAGGAAACACAGCACCGTAATGCTGATAGCCCACCAGCGGTTGCGCATGCTCCACAGCAAGCCATTGTTGAACGCCTTGCCGATGCGCCCGGGCTCCTCGGAATGCGGTTTTACGTTGGCGCTGAGAATGTGCACACCGATCACCGGGGCGAACAGCACCGCGACGATCCACGACACGAGCATGGCCACGGCAAGGACCGCAAACAAGCTGAAGGTGTACTCACCGGCGGAGCTGGCGTTCAGACCAATCGGCACGAAGCCGGCGACCGTCACCAGGGTCCCGGTGAGCATCGGAAACGCGGTCGAGGTGTAGGCGAAGGTCGCCGCCTGTTCCTTGGTTTCCCCCATTTCCAGGCGCGTGACCATCATCTCGACGGTGATCATTGCGTCGTCCACCAACAGCCCGAGGGAGATGATCAGCGCACCAAGGGAAATCCGCTGCATGGTGATGCCGCTGTACTCCATGAACACGAAGACCATCGCCAGCACCAGCGGAATCGAACAGGCCACCACCAGCCCGGCACGCACGCCAAGGCTGATGAAGCTGACCGCCAGCACGATGATGACCGCCTCGAACAACGCACTGGTAAAGCCACCGACCGCCTCTTCCACCACTTGAGCCTGGTCCGACACATTGTGCACACCGACGCCTACCGGCAGCTCGGCCGTCAATTCGTCTATGCGCTGATGCAGCGCCTTGCCGAAAGCCTGAATGTTGCCGCCCTTCTGCATGGCAATCGCCAGGCCAATGGCCGGCTGCCCGTTGAAGCGGAACATCGGTGATGCCGGGTCGACGTAACCGCGGGTGATTTCAGCGATATCGGCCAAACGGTAGAAGCGGTCATTGAGCCGAAGATTGACCGTCTCCAGGTCTTTTTCCGAGGCGAACTGCCCGGACGTGCGCACGGAAATCCGCTCCGGACCGGCCTCGATCACCCCGGCCGGGGTCACCGCGTTCTGGGTTTGCAGGCTCTGCACCACTTGACGCTGGTCAATGCCGAGTGCCGCCAGTTTGCGGGTGGAGAAGTTCAGGTAGAGCACTTCATTCTGCTGGCCGACCATCTCGATCTTGCCCAGTCCTGGTATGTCGCGGATCTCGGCGCGGGCCTGCTCGACGTAATCGCGCAACTCGCGCATCGACAGGCCGTCGGAGGTAAAAGCGTACACCGAGCCGAATACATCACCGAACTCGTCGTTGAACGACGGCCCCTGTATGCCCTGGGGGAAGCTGCCGCGAATGTCGTTGATCTTCTTGCGTACCTGGTACCAGATTTCCGGAATGTCCTTGCTACTGGTGGTGTCACGCAAGTTGACGTAAACCGTGGATTCGCCGGGACGGGTGTAGCTCTTCACATAGTCGAGCGAGTCGAGTTCTTCGAGTTTTTTCTCGATGCGGTCAGTGACCTGCTTGAGGGTTTCTTCCTGGGTCGCACCGGGCCAACGGGTCTGGATCACCATAGTCTTGATGGTGAACGACGGGTCTTCTTCGCGCCCCAGGTTGAGGTACGAGAAAACGCCCATCAGCAAGGCGATGAACATCAGGTACCAGATGAAGGACTGATGCTTGATGGCCCATTCGGATAAGTTGAAGCTCCCTTTCATCGTGGGCTGTCCTCGTCGACTTTGACTTTTTGCCCCGGTTTGAGGCTGTTCACACCGGCGCTGACCACACGCTCACCGCTTTTGACCCCGTGCCCGACGATCACGCTTGCAGCACTGCGGCTGAGCAGGGTGACGTCTCGCGGGGATACGGTCCCGGTCTGTTTGTCGATGACCCAGATACGGGTTTTGCCGTCGACTTCCTGCAAGGCCGTCAACGGCAGTTCGATACGCGGCTCGATGGCCGAGCTCAAGGTTACGCTGATTGCCGTGCCGAGACGAAAGCCCCGCGGCGTCTCGGCCAGGGTCAGACGGGCGCGACGGGTACGGGTCGCGCTTTGCGCCTGCGGCTCGATCTCGCGGATGTTGGCGGTCGTGTGGATACTGGGGTCAAGTTGCGCAGCGACTTCAAACACCACATCGGCGGGCAACTGCTCGACGAGGTCCGCCGGCAGATCGATGACCGCCTCCTTGATGTCCGGTCGTGCCAGCGTCACCACTTGTTGACCGGCCGTCACCACTTGCCCTGCTTCGGCGTTCCAGGCCGTCACGATAGCGTCGTGGTCGGTACGCAGTTCGGTGTAACCGAGCTGGTCCCTGGATTGACTGACCGCCGCCCTGGCCTGCTGCAGTGAAGCCTGAGTGGTTTTCAGGTCGGTCTGGGCATTGTCCAGCTGCGCCTGAGCGCCGACCCCTTTATTGAACAGTTCCTGCTGACGGCGTGCATTGGCCTGGGCATTGATCAACTGCGCCTCGACCATCGCCTGATCGCCCAGGGCGACACGTAACTGGTTCTGCTGATCAGTCGGGTCGAGGGTGGCGAGCAACGCCCCCTTGCGAACCTCGCTGCCGACATCGACATTGCGGCTGGCGATACGTCCCGGCACACGGAAACCAATGTTGCTTTCGAAGCGCGCCTGAATGCTCCCGGCAAAACGCCCGAGGCTTTGCTGATCCAACGATTGCACTTCGATGGACAGCACGGGACGCACAGGCTCCGGCGGCGGTTCCTTTTTCGAGCAGGCGGCCAACAGCAGGCCCGCCGACAACAGCAGCAATACGCGCTTCATGGCAGCGCTCCTGTCGAACCTTCGGCGGGCGGTGTGACGATCTCGACCAGGACGTCGGGGTGCAGCAACTGGCCGCCGGCCGTGACGACTTTCTCGCCACCGTTCAGGCCTTCGCTGATGACCACTTTGCCGGTCAGGTAACGACCCACTTTGACGCTCTGCAATTGCGCCTTGCCATTGGCATCCACCCGCCACACGGCTGGCTCGCTGATGTTTTTGGTCAGCGCATCCCAGGGCAACTCGACCACAGACTTGCCCGCCACCTTGGCCGTGGCACTGACCACCGACCCCAGTTGCATGCCTTCGGGCAATGCGCTGAGGCTGACCTTGACCTGCACCGTACCGGTTTGCGCCGACACAACCGGGGTGATTTCGCGCACCGTGCCGGTGGTTTTGATCGCCGGGTTGTCGAGCAGGCTGACCACCACCGACCGGTCCGATGGCGGCGCGCTCAACAGCGACTCATAGACATTGAACACCGCGTCACGCTCGCCATCCCGAGCCAGACTGAAAATCGGCACCGTAGCCTGCACCACCTGGCCGACTTCGGCCTGACGCGCCGTGATCACGCCGGGCGCATCGGCAATCAGCGCGGTGTAACTCAGCTGTTCTCGGGCATTGGCCAATTGCGCCTGCGCGGCGGTCAACGCGCTCTGGCTACTGCGCAATGTAGCCTGGGCGGAATCATATTCACTTTGGGTGGTGTAACCCTTGGGCAAGAGCTTTTGCTGGCGAACGAACGCGGCAGCGGCCTGTTTGACCCGCGCCTGCTCGGCGACCACTTGGGCCTGGGCCGAATCAACACTGGTCTGCAGGTCTTTCGGGTCGAGCCTGGCCAACACTTGTTTAGCGGAAACCCGATCGCCGACGTCCACCATGCGCTGGATGATCTTGCCGGCAACGCGAAACGACAAATCGGTCTGAACCCGCGCCTGAACATCCCCCGTCAAGGTGACCGAGGCGGCAAACTCTGTGGGTTTGACCTCTTGCACAAACACCCGTGGGCGTTCCTTTTCGACCGGTTTCTTATCGCCACACGCGGTCAGCAGGGCAAAGAAACTCAGGCCGACGATGCATTTCAATCCGGGACCAGCCATGCAGACTCCTTTGGGTGGTAAGGGCAGGCGTGATGCGAGCGGACAAATGATGACATGACTGAGAGCTTAGATCAGGGTTTCAGTTTCGCTTCGGTCTGATAGGGTCCTGCGACAGCTCCTACGTCGCAAATTCACTAACGCAGTTATCCTGATGCCGACCCAGGGCCACAGAGAAAGTCTTCCATGCTCAAAACCCTCGCGGTGGCCAATTACCGCTCGATCAATAAATTGGTGATTCCGCTCGGGCGCTTGAATCTGATCACCGGGCCCAATGGCAGCGGCAAATCCAACCTTTACCGCGCTCTGCGGCTATTGGCCGAGACCGCTCAGGGCGGCGTGGTCAACGCACTCGCGCGCGAGGGTGGGCTGGACTCGACCTTCTGGGCCGGTCCGGAAAACATCAGCCGGCGCATGCGCAACGGTGAGGTGGCGGTCGAAGCCAGCCTGCGCCAGTCGCCCAAGCGCTTGCGGCTGGGCTTTGCCAGTGAGGAATTCAGTTACGCGATCGCTCTGGGCCTGCCGGAACCGTCGGGCTCAGCGTTTTCCCTGGACCCGGAAATCAAGCGTGAATGTATCTGGTCAGGGCTGCTGTACCGCCCGGCCAGCCTGTTGGTCAATCGCGCCGGCCCGATGATTCGCTCGCGGGGCGGGCGCGATTGGGATGTGCTGGCCCAGCACACGCCGACCTTCGACAGCCTGTTCGATCAGGTCGGCAGCCTGCGCGCCTCACCGGAAGTATTGCAGTTGCGTGAGTTCATTCGCCGCTGGCGCTTTTACGATCATTTTCGCAGCGACGCCGAAGCGCCGGTTCGTCAACCGCAACTGGGGACGCGCACGCCGGTGTTGCACCACGATGGCCGCGACCTGGCGGCAGCGTTGCAAACCATCCTCGAAATCGGTAATCCGGAGGCTCTGCACGCGGCGATCGGCGACGCGTTCCCTGGCGCCAGGCTGAACATCCAGCCGTTGCAAGGAGCGCGGTTTGCCATCGAGTTTTATCAGGAAGGATTATTGCGACCGCTGTCCGCCGCCGAGCTGTCGGACGGGACCTTGCGCTACTTGCTGCTGATCGCCGCCCTGCTGACGCCAAGGCCGCCGACGCTGATGGTGCTCAATGAGCCGGAAACCAGCCTGCACCCGGACCTGCTGCCGGCATTGGCACGACTGATCGTCCGCGCCTCGGAACAGTGCCAGGTGTGGGTGGTGTCTCACGCCAGCCGCTTGATCGCGGCGTTGCAGCAAGCCCCCGAATGCAATGCCATCGTGCTGGAGAAAAATTTCGGCCAGACCGGGATCGTCGGACAGGGGAGGCTGGATGAACCTGCGTGGAACTGGCCGGATTGAAAAGATCGCAGCCTGCGGGTGTACGTCGCTCCCCTGTAGGAGGGGCCGCCCCCTCTTCGAGGCCGCGCTGTCGCGTAAGGAACA
>CAYNGZ010000233.1:0-9113 GCA_964396695.1 uncultured Pseudomonas sp. | reverse complement strand
CCAACCACTTCACCCATTAATCAGTATTGCAAAAATGGGGGTGACCATAGATTTTGTTTCTGAGGGTTTGATCGTCTGTTAGGGCCTCATCACGAGCCTGCTCGCGATGGCGTCAGAACAGGCAAGAAAAAGCCCGCCCGATCTGCTGAGAATCGGGCGGGCTTTTTACACCTGGGGTTCAGTCAGGTTTTTTGTTACTGGTACTGCTGACCTTGCTGCTGGGCAGGCTGGCCATACTGCTGACCCGGAATCGCCTTGAGGTTGACCTCGACACGACGGTTCTGCGCCCGACCATTGACATCGCCGTTGCTGGCAATCGGGTTATCCGGGCCTGCACCACGCGCCGACAGGTTGGCACCGCTGACACCTTGCGACGTCAGGTAGGTTGCCACGCTTTGCGCACGACGCTGGGACAGGTCCATGTTGTGCTGACGGCTGCCGGTGCTGTCAGTGTAGCCGACGATTTCAATCTGGTTCTGGCTGAACTCTTTGAGCGAACCGGCCAGGTTGTTCAGCGGCTGGTAGAAACTTGGGGCGATGTTCGCCGAGTCGGTACCGAACGTGATGTTGCCCGGCATGATCAGCTTGATCTGATCGCCCTGACGCTGCACTTCAACCCCGGTGTTGGCCATGCTGGCGCGCAGTTTCTTTTCCTGCTGGTCGGCGTAGTAGCCATAACCGGCGGCGGAAGCACCACCGATCGCAGCACCAATCAGCGCGCCCTTGCCACGGTTGTTGTGGTCGATGGCAGCACCCGCCACCGCACCGGCCAAGGCGCCGAGGCCGCCGTATTTGGCGGTTTTGCTCATGCCCTGGGAGCCGCCGTCGGCCTGACCCTGATTGTCATACGGGTTCTGGTTCGCACAGCCAGCCAGCATGGCCACGGCAGTAGCGACAATAATCAAACGACTCGAGGTGAACATGGAGAGCTCCTACTTTTACATTCTGTGGTGCAACGGACGTTGGCAATAAACCCGTGCGGGCGTTGGAACACGGCCTAAGGCAAAAATTCCATCAGGTCGTTCCGCCGCCCGGAAAATCAGGCTCGCACAAAAGGATTTTCACGCATTTCATCGCCCAGACGGGTATCGGGACCATGTCCGGTTATTACCGTCGCCTCTTCATCGAGGCTGTACAGACGCTGCTTGATCGAACGCACGATGGTCGCCTGATCACCGCCCCACAAGTCCGTACGCCCTACCCCTCGACGAAACAGCGTGTCACCGGCAATCAGCAGCTTAGCCTCGGAAAACCAAAAGCTCATGGAGCCCGGCGTATGACCCGGCGTGTGCAACGCCACGCCACAGCCGCAGGCCAGCGCTTCATCATCGGCCAACCAACGATCCGGCGACGGCACCGGCGTGTACGGCACGCCGAACATCTGGCACTGCATCTCCAGATTGTCCCAAAGGAACTGATCCTCTTTATGCAGGTGCAACGTCGCGCCGGTTTTTTCCTTCAACTGGCCCGACGCGAGAAAGTGATCCAGGTGCGCGTGCGTATGAATAATGCTCACCACCTTCAACCCCAACGCCTCGAGCCGCGCCAGAATCAACTCATGATTGCCACCCGGATCGACAACGATGGCCTTCCTGGTGATCGGATCACCGATGATCGTGCAGTTGCACTGCAACGGCCCAACGGGAAAGGTTTCGCGGATCAGAGCGGGTTTGGCAGCGTCCATGGGCGTTCCTGAAAAAATGGATCGCCTATTCTGGCACACCCCACCCGCCCCGCCGATGGCTGTCCTGTTACAAAACGGACATCCTGCCCCCACAACACCGCCCCTTTCGTAGGAGGGGCCGCCCCCTCTTCGAGGCCGCGCTGTCGCGCAAGGAACATGGGCCAGGGCTGGCAAGCCAGCCCTTAAAAATAATATATAAATCAATAAGTTATTTTTTGTTCCATAAGAGCTGCCGCAGGCTGCGATCTTTTGACCTTGATCTTGTCGCAACCCATCCCATCACCAAGATCGCAGCCTGCGGCAGCGCCTACAAATCATCTGACGGCTTAACTCTCTGGCATCAGAACAACGCGCTGCTACGGAGCCTCCGGCTGATCAAAACTATCCAACGCCCGATTCACCAACAATTCCCCCAACGAAATCATCTGCTGAATCGCCAACGCCACATGCCGACGCGTGCCCTCCAGCTCAAACGCCAAATCACTGGCCATCACATTCAACGACGCCAACGTTTCCGAGGCATGCGCCAACAGCGTCTCGTTGTCGAGATCAGGAATCACCGTAAAAATATTGGAAGGACGCTTATCGGACAGCGGCGCCTCAACAAACGGCGGCTTGAGGTAATGATCCAGCGCCCGCTCGGCGGCGTCGTGGAGTTTTTTGGAATCGGTGGTGGCGTAAGGGGAAGTGCCTGGGGTTTCTGGTGGATTTGGAGTGACCTTGTGCATGGTGAATCTCCTATACCTGAGTTGGAACCACCAAACCCCGTCGCTAAACAAGAAAAGGTGGCGACCGTACGCAGGTTAGCGAACCGGGGGTATAGGAGCCCGGCAGACCCGAAGGTCTCCCACGCACAGCCGCCAAGACGCGATATTGCGGGCATAAAAAAACACCTGCAACAAAGTTTTGGGGTGCTGTAGCACCTATACCTGTTCGGGTCGCTAAACCCGGTCGCTGAATTGGCAGCGACACCCGGAGGTTATCCACACACCTTCCCACCCGGCAACCTTGAAAAGGTGTCGGAAAAATCTCCCAAAACCGAAATATTTGTAGTCGCCTCCTAGGACAGGCCGACTAATGGGTGTCCTCATAGAGCTTCATATCCAGCCGGTTACGACTGACAGGAAACTGCCGATTGTGTTGAAAAAATCGACCCGCCAGACTGCCCATGCATTGAGCAGTGAAAATGCCTTTTTTGCACGCCGCTGCGCCAAATCTGAGCCCTGAACCCTCTGCTTAAAGTTCAGATTTCAATCTCAGACGCGTACTTTTTTGTCGTGGAAACCGAAGCCGACTTTTTCAACAGAATCTGCCAAAAGATGACTGTCGGTAGACAGGCCGATATCAAAATAGTAGCGTCGACAGCTACGCTCAACGGCTTGATCTTCTCATCGTTGTGACAAGGAAGAACCCAGATGACTGACGTACACCTGCCTGCAATTGCAGCGAATACGCTGCCCGTCCTCGATCAATTAACCAAAGCTCTAGGAGTTCCACGGGATATTCTCGCCTCGCCAGGTGAGATAGAAACCGCATGGATAAATCTCCCGGGAATTCTGAAAAAAATCCCGCCTGCTCTTCGAACCGAAGGGATGGCTCGCATGTGTGTCGCCGTCGCGTCTGGGCTCTTCGACAGTGCAATCAACTATGTCTGGAACTGTTCAATAATTGAGCTACGGGAGAAGGTAAAACGCTTTGGTCTGAACGTGGTCGAACAAATCACCGGAAAAACAGCATTCGATGAGCAGGCGCTACTCGATCTAAAGGATGCCGAACTGCTCAACTTGTGCTTGAAGCTAAACCTGATCACCGAAGACGGATATTTCTTTCTAGATCAGTGCCGAGACATCCGGAACAATTTTTCTGCAGCACACCCCGTCGTTGGAAAAATTGACGACCATGAATTTATCGGATTCGCAAACCGATGTGCAAAGTATGCTCTCGGCAATGAGCACAATCTGATTGGTGTCAACCTCGCTGCCTTTATGGCTGCAATCAAAGGAGGGAAATTTTCCAGAGAGCAGAAGGACCAGTGGGTTCACCGAATCGGGCAGACTCATGAAGCTCAACAGTATCTTATCTTCGGTTCCCTCCATGGCATATACAGCGACCCCGCTAGCAACGAGGAAGCCCGAGTCAATGCTCTCTCTGTCGCTGCCGAATTCGCCCCCCACTTCACGCCCAAAGCCCGTTCAGACTTAATAAACCGCCACCACGACTACATAGCGAAGGGCGATGAGAAACGGCATAAAGCGTCTCAGCAGTTCTTCGAAAAATTGGGAATGCTCGCCTTACTCGGAGAGCATGAGGTCCACTCGCTGCTTTCCAATGCGTGCAAAAGACTAATGACTGTGCATCAGTCCTTCGATAATTTTTACAACGAGCCGTCTTTTGCTGAACGGCTGTTGCAATTATCACAGCAGGTTGCCGTTCCCGACACAGTCAAGGATGAACTCGTAGAAACGGTCCTGACCTGTGCCACCGGAAATCCGTATGGCGTGTCAAACGCGGCAGTCCCATACTTTCACAAAATGATCAAAGGATTCTCTCCTGCCGAGGTCGAGATAATGCTCAGTCTTCCGACAAAAAAAGGGATCTTGAATGAAAGGCTTAAAATCAGTGCAGCCTGCGCTAATAGATACAAGGCCTTAGTGCAACTCATAGATATTTCGACAGTTCCTGCAAAAGCAGCAGCAGCGTACGCACACTGGACGAAATAGCTTAATGCACCACTTAGGATAATGCGGGGACAGACCACGATCATGGATTTGAGCAAACCGTGTTCTATCCCTGCCCTCTTAAGTTCAGTTACTAGCTTCACTCATCGGACATCAACCCCAAACTGCTTATCCATTCATCTGTAGCGCTGTACCTAGCATAATAAGCTCGTCTTTCTGCTTCGGTTAATCTTGTGAAAAACGGGAAGAAGTAATTATCATTGTAGTAGCCCTGAGCACCTTGCATATTTCCGCCCCACCAAGATGGGTCGTAATCCTCAAAGGCTATCCAGGGTGGAGGTACGACGAATTTTTCACGACAAATAGCATTCAGGAAATCAGTGCTGTTCGTAACCAGCCGCATAGTGACGGAATTGAATTCCCTAGTGGATGTAGAAAAAATCAAGTGCTCATTTTTTTGAGCGCCCTCATAGCGCTTAACTGGGAGGCCGTTGAATGTTCTCTCATTTGCAAGCTTGAAGCTGGACTCGACAAGCGCCAAAAATTTATGAATATCATCTCCATCGATTAGGAGTGAAGCGTAACAAGCTGGAACACCTGCATCTTCCAAAGATACAGCTCTCGGCTGGTCGGGCAGAGCGCGACTGGTGTGCAACATAGGCTCAGTAAAAACTGCTTTGAGCTCGGATATGGAATACCCGATAATTTGTTCCTTGGGATCTTGCTTTATAAAGGCCTTGATACGACTAAAAAATTTCATAACCACCCTCATTTCTGGAGATATTCAGTTAGCCAAGTCGCCCCGAGATAACCAGCTGTACCGAATATAATTCCACCAATAGCCCCACTCACTATTGCCCCTGGCCCCGTCTCAATCCCGACTGCGGCCCCGCGACAACACCTATCCTTGCTCCAGCCATCGCGCCACCCCAGCCACCTGCCTGTTTGACAACCTCAACAGAAATTGGCTTTACGCTATTTTGTTTGACTGATTCCTCGGCAGCGAGTTTTAAATCATATGCCGTAAAACCAATGGCAAACACTCTTACCACCTTCGCACCTTTGATCAGCATATTTGTAGCTTTGTATGAGCCAGGGGTAAAGACAGCCTTAGGTGGTACTTTTTCAGCCTGAACCAGTACCTCCTTATCTATATTTTTCACCCAGCTTGCGATCTGATCAATTTTAGAGACGTTTTTTGGTGCGACTTTTTATACTCTTCCAGGGACTTCAATATTTCTTCCGTGGTAACAAGTTTCGCACCGGCAGCCTTGGCTTTTTCAATGTCGATGTAAACGGTTTTTCCATCAAACCGTGGCGAGCCATTGGGAAATTCAGAACTGGTGGAGAGATAGCTGGATGGGTATTTCCTGCTGCTGTAAACGTGTTCTGCTACTGTAGCAGTAGAATTTGGAGCAACAGGTCGCATGCCAAATTTCTCTGGCCAGACTTCATGTTTTATTTGAAATTCCGGAAGATTTTTTGCGACTAGGTGAGGGTTATCGGGAGATGAATATATTTTTCTGACCAAAAATCCATCTTTACCAATTTCATCGACAACAACAAACAGATGGATATTGGCTGGCATTGAGTAACCAGGCACATTACTTACCGAGCCAGCCTGTTTATTTGTTGGAACCTTGCAAGAGAACTCGGTCATGCCTCACTCCACTTTTCGAGTGCTGCAACACCTGTTGTGACTTCTAGCGTTTCTTGTTTGCTCGTAGCAATTCTCGGCGTATGTCCTGATGCATCAGAGAAACCGGTGTAAACCCTGCCGGCCTCATCTTTGATGTGATAGGGCACATTGGCGAGTGGCTTGCCGTCGCTTCCGACAATACGAAACTGCTCATCGAATACCATCGCCCACAGCGGCATTGGTGAAGGTGGGACGAATTCTGCCGGGGTATGCGAATTGCCAATGATGACAGTGCTGGAACCGCTTATGACGTTGTTGCCATGAGCACCGATGCTACCCACTGTCGCGGCAGGCAGGCCGTTGATAAGAACGGTAGAAGCAACTTCCCCAACAATGGGGCTACCACAAGCACTTTTGTCGTTTTGGCGGGCAGCAGCCAAGCCGTCAAAAAAAACATCGGGGGAGCCGGCGGCGATGGGGTTTACGCCATGTCCGGGAAGCGGGCAGGAAGTGGGATCTGTGACTCGGGCAGCAGGTTTGCCAGACATAGTGAACATCCTTGTAAAAAACAACTGTTCAACAAATGTTACACAAAGTGCCTGCCGCCGACCATGGCACTTCTGGCAAGCCGGCGGCGTGCTGAAACTCGGCACCGAAATCGTCGCTTCCCAGGACGGCATACTACAACAACAGCTTTTTTCAGCGCATTGATACGCAAAAAGGTCAGTTAACTGGCCTTATCACTTGGTTTCCTCACCACAAACGCAACGAAAGCCCACTCGCCCTGCAGATGGCTGTCCTGTTACAAAACAGTCGAGAGGCAGAGCTATGGGCTGCGGCACTTCACGGCACCTACGAAACCAGAGACGATTCAGCTCGCCTTTTCAGCCATCCGATTCAGGAGGTAGTGACTGTGCTCTGTAGGTCTTGTAGATCTGCTGAACTTCTGGGTTGTCCAGGCTCTCGTACGTGATGCCTTCCTTGTCTAGACCATCCAATCCTCTGATACCACTGATGGTCTCTGGCCACTCGTCACGACTGGCTATATCGACTATGAACGGTTTCAGATAGTTATCGAGATATCCCTTACAAGGCTCTCGGATCTCGTCACTGAGTGCCCGCAGGTAGTCCTCCTTACTTGTCTTTGACCAGCCGATGGCAAACTTGGCCCGATAGCAGAGTTCCATAAAGACTAGTAGAATCGTGCGCCCGTTGCCGTCCAGGAAGGGGTGCGCGAAAGCCAGCTGGCCCATCACCTCGCCAGGGTGTTCTTTGAAACGCTTCTTGTCAGCCGCCAGCTTAAGTGCATAGTCGACAGACATTTTGATGAAGTCCGGGCGTTCGAAGACGGTGCTACGGGGATCGTCGTGTGAGCCCTTGAAGACTGCCAGGTGAGGTATAAGCTCGTTCCGATCTTTTCCTGCCCAGTGATAGAAGTCGGAGAATAGGATCTCGTGAACTTTGAGCACTGCCTTGTAGTCAATGGACTTCTTCTTGGCCAAATAGGCAAGAGCATCTTCGATACTCAATTCGAACGAAAGATGCTCTGATTCTTTTACTTCAGCAGGATCTTTCAGCTGTAGCGAATTTTGAAGATATCCAACCGTTTCAAAATCGCCGAACGGATCAAAACTCATGCGCTACGTTTCTTGGAAAGCCTCTTCTCCTGAAGGTAGCGTCCTTGGAGCGCCAGGATCTCAGACTTGCTCAGAACGCCTTTCCTCTTGAGATTGACGAGCAACTGCTCGACGCCATCCAGCTCGACGACATCGCCAGCCAGACAGGTAATGGTCACGGCCATACGACTCATGCTGTCAGGTTCAGCAGTGACCTTGTGGGCTTTAGCTAGCCTGCGGACTTGACTTGCAACACTGACAACGGCTGTTTGGGTCATCGGAAAGCCCTCTATTTACGATCAAACCATAGCATGGCGCTGACTTGGTGTCTCCACAGGCTCATAGGCCAAGATCACCCTCAAAACGCCAGCTGCAACGTCTCCTTCCCCTCCAACGTCAGCAAAAACTGCTTCGCCCCCAACCCACCCGCAAATCCGGTCAGACTCCCCGAAGCCCCAATCACCCGATGGCACGGCGCGACAATCGAGAGCGGATTCTTCCCATTCGCCGCCCCCACCGCACGAACCGCTTTCGGGTTACCAATCTGCTGGGCAATCTGGCTATAACTGCGCGTCTCACCAAACGGAATGGTCAGCAGCGCCTGCCACACTTTTTGCTGAAATTCTGTCCCGGCAAAATCAAGTTCCAGCTCAAAACAGACACGCTCACCCGCAAAGTACTCATTGAGTTGGCGCTCGGTTTCCAGCAAGACGGGGTTGTGGATATCTTCCTGCAACGGGCCGATGCGAACCCGGTCGAGCTTTTCGTTTTCCCAGAGGATGGCGCAGAGCTTGCTGCCTTTGGCGACCAGGGTGAGGGTGCCGACGGGGGATTTCATCAGTTTGAATACGTACGACATGGGTTGACTCCTTGATCCGACGGGGGCTTCAGACGTCGTTGGGCGTTGAAGGCGATCGTTCATCTGTGTCAGAGGACGTATTCAGAGTAATTGTGTGTTCAATCGCAAGAACTACGTTTCTTGCGATTGAATTTGGCACGCGGATGTCACCCGCGTTTCGCGCTATTTAGCCTTAGCAGCCTCGGCCTCTTCAACAAAATAGCAATTATTGCGCTTGCCGCTGGGGTCGATGATGAAGGCGCCCTGCCCGTTGCCACACGCGAGCGAGTGGATGGCCGAATACTGTCTTTTCTTGTCGATCCAGGTGTTCAGTTGGGGGCGACATGCGCAAAGGCCTGAGCCTGAAGTGGGTGATCAGCGGCAGTCTGCTGTTGGTCATTGCCGTAGTGCTGATCATCTACAACCAGCTGCTGCCGGTGTACACCATACGCGGGTTCCTGCTTACCGCCAGCGCGATGATGGAAGAGGAAGCGCAGTACTTCGCCCGGCATTACCAGCAGGACCCGACGACCCCGCCGCCCGATAATTACTTCCTGAAAAGTGCTGTCGGTAAGGAGGCCCTGCCGAAAGAGGTACGTGACCTGCTCGACACCGCGCCGAGCATGGTGTTTGGCGCCGTGCAGTTCTTCGGCAACAT
>CAYNGZ010000232.1:0-9122 GCA_964396695.1 uncultured Pseudomonas sp. | reverse complement strand
CGCAAGTAACGCGGTGACACCGAGCTTGCCGCCAGTGACTATCAACTGACGGAAAACCACCTGACCTTGCACCCGAAGACCGCCAGCTTCACGGTCGATACCAGCGTCAGGATTCACCCGGAAACCAACACCGCGCTGGAAGGCCCGTACAAGTCCGGCGGCATGTTCTGCACCCAGTGCGAGGCCGAGGGCTTTCGCAAGATCACCTATTACCTCGACCGCCCGGACGTGATGAGCAAGTTCACCACCACGGTGGTCGCCGAGCAGCACAGCTACCCGGTGCTGCTGTCCAACGGCAACCCGATTGCCTCAGGTCCCGGTGAAGACGGTCGGCACTGGGCGACCTGGGAAGACCCGTTCATGAAACCGGCCTACCTGTTCGCGCTGGTGGCCGGTGACCTGTGGTGTGTCGAAGACAGCTTCATCACCATGACCCAGCGCAGTGTGGCGTTGCGCATTTACGTCGAGCCGGAAAACATCGACAAGTGTCAGCACGCCATGAACAGCCTGAAGAAGTCCATGCGCTGGGACGAAGAAGTCTATGGTCGCGAGTACGACCTGGACATCTTCATGATCGTTGCCGTCAACGATTTCAACATGGGCGCCATGGAGAACAAGGGCCTCAATATCTTCAACTCCAGCTGCGTGCTGGCCCGTGCCGAAACCGCGACCGACGCCGCGCACCAGCGAGTTGAAGCGGTGGTCGCCCATGAATACTTCCACAACTGGTCGGGTAACCGCGTGACCTGCCGCGACTGGTTCCAGCTGTCGCTCAAGGAAGGTTTCACGGTGTTCCGTGATGCCGAGTTCTCCGCCGACATGCACTCGCGCACCGTCAAGCGCATCGAGGACGTGGCGTACCTGCGCACCCATCAGTTCGCCGAAGACGCCGGTCCCATGGCCCATGCGGTGCGCCCGGATGCGTTCATCGAGATTTCCAACTTCTACACCTTGACCGTCTACGAGAAAGGTTCGGAAGTGGTGCGCATGATCCGCACCTTGCTCGGCGCTGAAGGATTCCGTAAAGGCAGCGACCTGTATTTCGAGCGTCACGATGGCCAGGCGGTCACCTGCGACGATTTCATCAAGGCCATGGAAGATGCCAATGGCGTCGACCTGACCCAGTTCAAACGCTGGTACAGCCAGACCGGTACACCGCGTCTGGCGGTGAGCGAGTCTTACGACGCGGCGGCTAAAACCTACAGCCTGACCTTCCGTCAGAGCTGCCCGGAGACCCCGGACAAGGTTGAAAAACGGCCGTTCGTGATTCCGCTCGAAGTGGGCCTGCTGGACAGCAAAGGCGCGGCGATCGCTCTGCGCCTGGCCGGTGAAGCGGCCGCTGCCGGGACCTCCCGCGTGCTGTCGGTGACCGAGGCCGAGCAGACCTTCACATTCGTCGATATCGCTGAACAACCATTGCCATCACTGCTGCGTGGCTTCTCGGCGCCGGTGAAACTGAGCTTCCCGTATAACCGCGATCAACTGATGTTCCTGATGCAGCACGACAGCGACGGCTTCAACCGCTGGGAAGCCGGCCAGCAGTTGTCGGTGCAGGTGTTGCAGGAGCTGATTGCTCAGCATCAAGCGGGTCAGGCGTTGGTGCTGGATCAGCGACTGATCGGTGCGTTGCGCACGGTGCTGGCGGACGAAACCCTGGACCAGGCCATGGTCGCCGAAATGCTCTCGCTGCCAAGTGAGGCTTACCTGACCGAAATCAGCGAAGTGGCTGATGTCGATGCGATCCACACCGCGCGTGAGTTCGCCCGCAAGCAACTGGCGGACAACCTGTTCGACGCGCTGTGGCTGCGTTATCAGGCCAATCGCGAGCTGTCGAAGAAAACCGCTTACGTTGCCGAAGCCGAGCACTTCGCCCGTCGTAGCCTGCAAAATATCGCGTTGTCCTACCTGATGCTCAGTGGCAAGCCCGAAGTGCTGGCATCGACCCTTGAGCAGTTCGATGCCTGCGACAACATGACCGAGCGTCTGACGTCGTTGGCAGTGCTGGTGAATTCACCGTTCGAAGCCGAGAAGGCCAAGGCGCTGACCAGTTTTGCCGAGCATTTCAAGGACAATCCGCTGGTCATGGACCAATGGTTCAGCGTACAGGCCGGCAGCACGTTGCCGGGTGGCTTGCAGCGGGTTCGTCAGTTGATGGAGCACCCGGCGTTCAATATCAAGAACCCGAACAAGGTGCGGGCGCTGGTCGGCGCGTTTGCCGGGCAGAACCTGATCAACTTCCACGCGGCCGACGGTTCGGGTTATCGCTTCCTCGCGGACCTGGTGATCGAGCTGAACGGTCTCAACCCGCAGATCGCTTCCCGCCAACTGGCGCCGCTGACGCGTTGGCGCAAATACGACAGCGCCCGTCAGGCGCTGATGAAGGCTGAGCTGGAGCGCATTCGTGCTTCCGGTCAGCTCTCCAGCGATGTGTTTGAAGTGGTCAGCAAAAGCCTGGCGTAAGCCCATCACCGTTCCCGCAGGTGTTCACTCGGACCCTGTGGGAGCGCTGCGCGCCATCCCCCTGATGAACGCCTCCACTCGGCCTGCCGAAGGGGCGGGTGGATCAAAGGCCAGATCAAGAGCCAAAGCTCAAAACGCTGTGTCGGAAATTTCAGCTCGCTTGCTGATTCACATCCTCCTCCCCAATGCCTGTCTATTCAGCCGTACCTGTTATCCCTCCAGTTAACAAAAGATAACGTGGCGTCGATTGTCAGACCTTTCGAAAGCTGGATAGGATAGGCCAGCTTCCGAAGGGGCTCTAGATTGCGCGTTTCAGGACTATGTTCCAGAACTGACAATCGCTGTGAGCAGCCCTGCGGCGCCCTGAAAGGTTGAACGACCTAACAATAATAATGGGGGAAGGTCTATGAGTGAGCCTGTCATGGGTGTGGGTTTTTACCGCCCGCCGGCGTTACGCAAATTCGCGTTGCTGGCTTCAGCGCTCTCGCTGTTGGGCTCTGCCGCGCTGTCGGCGCCCGTCGTGGCCGCAGATGCGCCTGCATCCGACACTGTCTACTCGATTGAGTCCGCCAAGTCCGCCAAGGGCCTGATGCTCGATATCGCGCACGCCGGCAAACGCCTGGTAGCGGTCGGTGATCGGGGGCACATTCTCTATTCCGATGACCAGGGCCAGACCTGGACCCAGGCCAAAGTGCCGAGTCGGCAACTGCTGACTGCGGTCGATTTCGTTGATGACAAGCACGGCTGGGCCGTTGGCCACGACGCGCAAATACTCGCCAGCGAAGACGGCGGTGTGACCTGGACCAAACAATTCGAAGACCTGAAGCGCGAAGCGCCGCTGCTGGCTGTCTGGTTCAAGGACGTCAACAGCGGTTTTGCCGTGGGCGCCTACGGCGCTCTGCTGGAAACCAACGACGGCGGCAAGCACTGGAACGACGTCGGCGATCGCCTCGATAACCCGGATCAGTTCCACCTCAATGCCATCGCGGCGGTCAAGGATTCCGGGCTGTTCATCGTGGGCGAGCAGGGCAGCATGTTCCGTTCCCCTGACTGGGGCCAAACCTGGGAACGTCTTGAAGGGCCATACAAGGGTTCGCTGTTCGGGGTGATCGGCACGGCCAGACCGGCCACATTGCTGGCCTATGGTCTGCGCGGCAATCTGTATCGCTCCACGGACTTTGGCAGCACCTGGGAGCAGGTCGAGCTCAAGGCTGCGCGCGGTGCGCTGGAGTTCGGCCTGTCCGGTGCGACCTTGCTCGACGACGGCAGCATCGTGATCGTCGGCAACGGCGGCAGTGTGGTGCGCAGCAGCGATGACGGCGTGACCTTCAGCGTATTCAACCGTCCCGACCGCATTTCCGTTTCGGCGGTCACCGCGGCAGGCAATGGCAACCTGATTCTGGTGGGACAGGGCGGCGTTCGCGCTACTTCGCCAATCGGCGCCGAGCCGGGCAAATAACAAGAGGCGGAGCTATGACATCCATGAGCAGTCATCATAAGGACAAGGCGACGCTTCTTGAGCGCCTGATTTTCAACAACCGCCCGGCAGTGATCGTCATCTGCCTGCTGGTCAGCTTGTTCCTGTTCTGGCAGGCAACGCTGATCCGGCCGTCCACCAGTTTCGAAAAAATGATCCCGCTTAAGCATCCTTTCATTGAAAAGATGATGGAGCATCGCAACGACCTGGCCAATCTCGGCAATACCGTGCGTATTTCCGTGGAGTCCACCAATGGCGACATCTTCTCCAGGGAATACATGGAGACCCTGCGCCAGATCAATGACGAGGTGTTCTACATCTCCGGTGTTGACCGTTCGGGCCTCAAGTCGCTGTGGAGTCCGAGCGTACGCTGGACCGAAGTGACCGAGGAAGGTTTTGCCGGCGGTGAAGTCATTCCGCAGAGCTACAACGGTTCGGCCGACAGCCTCGATCTGCTGCGCAACAACGTGCTCAAGTCCGGCCAGGTGGGGCGGTTGGTAGCCAATGACTTCAAGTCGAGCATCGTCGATATTCCGCTGCTGGAGTCCTACCCGGACCCGCAGGATCAGGGCAAATTGCTGGCACTGGACTATCAGAGGTTTTCCCACGAACTTGAAGAAAAGATCCGCAACAAGTTCGAAAAGCAGAACCCCAACGTACAGATCCACATCGTCGGTTTCGCCAAGAAGGTCGGTGACCTGATTGACGGCCTGATCATGGTGGTGATGTTCTTCGGTGTGGCCTTCATCATTACCCTGCTCCTGTTGCTGTGGTTCACCAATTGCCTGCGCAGCACCGTGGCGGTATTGAGCACCACCCTGGTAGCGGTGGTCTGGCAGCTCGGGTTGATGCACGCCTTCGGTTTTGGCCTGGACCCGTACTCGATGCTGGTGCCGTTCCTGATCTTCGCCATCGGGATTTCCCATGGCGTGCAGAAGATCAACGGGATTGCCTTGCAGTCCAGCGAGGCGGACAACGCCTTGACCGCCGCCCGCCGCACATTCCGTCAGCTGTTTCTGCCGGGGATGATTGCGATCCTCGCGGATGCGGTGGGTTTTATTACCTTGCTGATCATCGATATCGGGGTGATCCGTGAGCTGGCTATCGGCGCGTCCATCGGCGTGGCGGTGATCGTGTTCACCAACCTGATCCTGCTGCCGGTAGCGATTTCCTACGTTGGCATCAGCAAGCGTGCAGTCGAGCGCAGCAAGAAAGATGCAATCCGCGAACATTCGTTCTGGCGTCTGTTGTCGAACTTTGCCAGCTCGAAGGTCGCTCCGGTTTCGATCCTGCTGGCGCTGATCGCCTTCGGTGGCGGTCTCTGGTACAGCCAGAACCTGAAAATCGGCGACCTTGACCAAGGCGCGCCGGAGCTGCGGCCGGATTCGCGTTACAACCAGGACAACAACTTCATCATCAATAACTACTCCACCAGCTCCGATGTGCTGGTGGTGATGGTCAAGACCAAGGCTGAAGGCTGCTCGCGTTACGAAGCCATGGCGCCGATCGACGAACTGATGTGGAAAATGCAGAACACCGAGGGCGTGCAGTCGGCGATTTCCCTGGTGACCGTCTCCAAGCAGATGATCAAGGGCATGAACGAGGGCAACCTGAAGTGGGAAACCCTGTCGCGTAATCCGGACGTGCTGAACAACTCCATCGCCCGCGCTGATGGGCTGTACAACAACAGTTGCTCGCTGGCGCCAGTGCTGGTGTTCCTCAACGACCACAAGGCTGAAACCCTCGACCGCGCGGTGCGTGCCGTGCAGGCGTTCGCCAGGGAAAACAACAAGGATGGTCTGGAGTTCATCCTGGCCGCCGGTAATGCCGGGATCGAAGCGGCCACCAACGAGGTGATCAAGGAGTCGGAACTGACCATTCTGATCCTGGTGTACATCTGCGTGGCCACCATGTGCATGATCACCTTCCGTTCCTGGGCGGCGACCTTGTGCATCGTGCTGCCGCTGGTCCTGACCTCGGTGCTGGGCAACGCGTTGATGGCGTTCATGGGCATCGGTGTGAAAGTCGCGACCTTGCCGGTGGTGGCGCTCGGGGTGGGGATCGGCGTGGATTACGGCATCTACATCTACAGCCGTCTGGAAAGTTTCCTGCGTGCCGGCCTGCCACTGCAAGAGGCCTATTACCAGACCCTGAAGTCCACCGGTAAAGCGGTACTGTTCACCGGTTTGTGCCTGGCCATCGGCGTGTGCACCTGGATCTTCTCGGCGATCAAGTTCCAGGCCGACATGGGCCTGATGCTGACTTTCATGCTGCTCTGGAACATGTTCGGCGCACTGTGGCTGTTGCCGGCGCTGGCGCGGTTCCTGATCAAGCCCGAGAAACTGGCCGGGCAGAAAGGCAACTCGTTGTTCGCTCACTAAGCATCGGCGTCTGTCGGATGCCAGGTAAAACCGCAGCCCAGGCTGCGGTTTTTTTTGCTTTGAAAACGGGGGTTTAGGTCCGCTTTGCGATTTGACCTATCATTAGCGCTTTCCAACAGATGATTGATTGCCATGACTGCTGCTACCGACACCTTGCTGACTGCCCTTGAAGCCTGCGACATGCTGGAAATCGATGGGCTGCACGCCTTTGATTTCTCGCTGGATGAGGACGATCAATTGCACATCGAATGCATGGATGGCCGAGCGGCCAAGCACTGGGTGTTCAGCCTGACCCAGGTGCAGGCGGCAGTTTTCGATCAGACCTTGCAGAGCTGGACCATCACCGGTGATTCCGGCGAACACCGACTGGTATGCATGAGCGCGTTCGGCGGTGGTGACGAAGGGGACGACGAGCATGAGGATGCGTAATTTCTGGCCCCTGTTGATGGCGGGCAGCGTCGGTGCGATGGGGGTGCAAGCCGCTCCCGCCGACATCCATGATCTGCTGGTCGGCACCTACACCCAGGGCCAGAGCCAGGGGATCTATCGGCTCAAATTCGACAGCCAAAGCGGTCAGCTCGATGCCACGCCGTTGCAAGTGGTCAAGAGCGCCAACCCGTCGTGGTTGACCCTATCCGGCGACCAGCGGCGACTGTTTGTGGTTAACGAAAACGGTCCGGGGCAAGCCGATCCGGTCGGGCGCGTCAGCAGTTTTGCGGTCGAGCCGAAAACCCATGCGCTGAGCCTGATCAGTCAGGTGCAGAGCCTGGGTAACGAGCCGACCCATTCCAGTCTGAGCGCTGATGGCAAGCACCTGTTTGTCAGTAATTATTCAGTGGTCGAAGACCCGGGCGGCAGCCTGGCGGTGTTGCCGGTGAGTAGCGATGGCAAGCTGGCGCCTCCCGTGCAGTTGAGCAGTCATCCGTCGAGCCGGGTCAATCCCGAGCGGCAGATGTCGGCCCACGTGCATGCGACGGTGTCTTCGCCGGACGGTCAGTACGTGTTTTCCATTGACCTGGGCGCAGACCAGATCTTTGTCTACCGCTATGACCCCAAGGCCAATCCGGAACGACCGCTGACAGCTGCCACACCGGCATCGGTCCCGTTACCACCCGGCAGTGGGCCGCGGCATTTGCTGTTCAGTGGTGACGGCAAGCACGCTTACCTGACCATGGAGATGAGCGCGCAAGTGGCGGTGTTCGACTACCAGGCCGGCAGGCTGACCCAGCGGCAGATCGTCGACCTGGCGGCTGGCCAGCCCCAGCCCCAGAAAGCCGCCGCTGCGCTGCATGCCTCGGCAGATGGCAAGTTCCTCTATGTCAGTAACCGTGGTACGGCTAACGAGTTGCTGGTGTTCGCCATCGACCCGGTCAGTGGCGAACTCAAGGCGCTTCAGCGGCGTTCGGTGGAGGGGGATCACCCGCGTGAGTTCAGCCTCGATCCGAGCGGCAGGTTTGTGCTGATCGCCAACCAGAAAAGCAACCAGATCGTCATCATCGAGCGTGATATGAAGACCGGTCTGTTGGGTAAAACCGTGCAAAAACTGCCGTTCGATGCGCCCAGCGACATCAGGTTCTTCCTGCGTCAATAGGCTGCAGGCCCCGTACACCGGGGCCTGTGCGGTTCTATTAATCGGAGTGATATCCGCTACTGCTGCAAAAGATTTCAAGTGCACCAACCCTCGGGCGTAAGTTTGCTCCACGGCCTGAACAGGCAAGCAAGCTAACTGAATCTACGAGGGTTACCGCCATGAACTTCAATCTCTTCTCCGTGATTGCCGCTTCCGCCATCTCCGCCAGCGTTGCTCTGCCAGCCAGTGCCAGCGTTGAGATCAGCTCGAGAAAATCCGGCACCCACAGCTACACCCAGAAATACCTGCAACAAAGCGCCAACTTCTATGCCGCGCTGGATCACAAGATCCAACACTGAGATTCCAGCCCTGCCGACTTTATGCAGGAGCGAAGTCACTTGATCCGATCGGCGCGCCCTAGTCGCCGCAAAGACAAAAGTGATGTCGCTCCTGCATAAAGCATTTGCGACACCGCCTCCGGTCAGAACAAATACCCCGTGTAATATCACATGGCCATGTGTTTTAATTTGACGCTAATTTATTGACTCAATCTTTTCCAAGGATCGATGACATGGCAATGCGTCTGGCTGTGGTGCTGCTGTTTCTCTACTCCACCCCGATTCTCTCGGCTGCCCGGCCCGTGGACGGCGAGCCTGAAGCCGCGCGCGAGCACTTGATGAGCTTCCTGCAGGACTGAAAAACGTCGGATTATCGATCAATTAAACTGATAGCTACTATGCATAATGGTCGCTATTAATCGTCGGTTATTTGATTGATTCTGTGGGCACTGAAACATGCCCACGGAGAATCCCATGGCCAGCGCAATCCTTTCTTCCGCCAAACACGGTGCTTACGTTGCCATCGGTTTATACGTGGCGATGGTTCTGGTGGTCAGCCTCTCGGCCCAATCGCAACGTGTCGTTGAAGCGCCGATTCAGGTCGCCTATCCCACCATCCAGTTTGAACATCGCACGCAGCACGTCGGTGTTGAGTCGTCAGACGTTTTAGGGGCGGTAGGGGCATGAAAGGGCGCAAACTGATGGTTGTTGCCTTCCTGGCGTTCCTGACCAACGGATCTTCACTGCTCGGCATCGGCCAAGGGTCGGCGGGCTCGCTGGCACGGGCCATTGAGTGCAATCACAACATCGCCCACAACATCCAGACCGCTAAAGCGTTGGGGTTGTTGGCGGGTAATCCGCCCGCCAAACCCAAAGCCGTGTATCTGGGGCCGTTT
>CAYNGZ010000231.1:312-9162 GCA_964396695.1 uncultured Pseudomonas sp. | reverse complement strand
ATCGCATTAGAAGCCCAGCGTGCGCTCATCGAGAGTTGTGTAGAACGATGAGCGCAGAGCGTGGGAACGATCAAGTGCCGGTCAGGGCTGGCTGAACTGCGAGGCCAGTTCGCGCAGCAGCACTTCGGCTTCGAGGACTTTGCTGACGACGTCGTTGGCTTTGTCGCGGGTCAGGCCGACGCGGTCGAGCAGGGCGTCGGGGATTTCTTCGTCGGGGCCGGAGCCGATGCCACGGCTGCGCAGCAGGCGCACGGCCAGGCAGACGAGGTTCGGGTATTCGGCGTAGTCGCCGTCGTAGCTCGGGTCGTGCTGGAAGCGCAGCGCGGTGGCCAGTTCGTCCGGCATGTCCCAGTAGCGCATCAGCCACGCGCCGATCTGTTCACGGCTGATGCCCAGCAGGTGCTGCTCGACAAAGCTGTGGCACAGGTGCGGGTTGACCTCCAGGTGGCGGCAGATCAGCGAGAAGTGCGGCGGGAACACGTGGGCCAGCAGCAAGTAGCCGAAGTTGTGCAGCAGGCCGGCGAGGTAGGTCAGGCCGGCTTCCGGGCGCTGGGCGCGCGGCATGGCGCGGGTCAGGCCTTCGATGACGGCGGCGGTGTAGATCGATTGCTGCCAGTAGGGCGTGGTGTGTTGCGGGTGGTCCTTGGGCAGGCTCAGGGTTTTGCCCAGGGCCAGGCCCAGCGCCAGGTTGATCACCAGATCAAAGCCCAGCACGCGGACGATCGCGTCTTCCACTGAACGAATCTTGCCCGGCGAGGCGTAGTACGGCGACGCCGCCCAGCTCACCACTTGCGCGGCCAAGGCCGGGTCGGTTTCGACGACGCCGGTGATGTCGTCGATGGTGGCGTTGGGGTCGACCCGCAGTTTGATGATTTTTTGTGCGGTTTCGGCCAGCGGCGGAATTTCGATGGTCGATTCCAGGCGTTGCTGGATGCGCCGCGCCGTGAAGGCCTGTACCGCCTGGGTGATTTCCTCGCGGTCGTCGTCGGGGCGGTCGAGGTTCGGGCGGATGCGGCTCAGGGCTTCACCGAAGTTCGCGGCGCTGGCCTTGGTCAGCATGCTTTTGAAGTCTTCGCTGGCGATTTCCAGCAGCACGCCCGGCTCGCCTGAGTTGATCAGCAACTGCGGTTCGCGCAGCAGGCTTTCTTCATACAGACACGGTGAGCTGGTGAGTGCCGGCAGGCCGGGCAGAAAGCTCAGGTTGTGTTTGCCGAGCATGCGCTCCAGGCGTTCGGTCGGCACGGCGGTGAGCCGGCGGCCGGTGAGTTCGGCGAGGCGGTTGAGGTCCAGCAACTGGCTCTGCGGGAACAGCACCATGAGCGCGCCGACAGCGTCGTCGACCAACACCGCTTGCACCTTGCGGGCGGGGTTGAGGCCCGGGCGATCGAGCACTTCGGCGTAGCTGATGCCCAGCTTGCCGAGCAGCAGCCGGATAACAGACGGAGCGTGCGGGGCTTCGGGTGCGAGGGCAACTTCGGTCATGACCTGTATCCGTTTTCAAACAATTGCAGGAGTATAACCAGCTTGTTTAAAACCATCGCCCGGAAACTGAGACACTGCTCACACTTGGCCGTATTGCTGCCCATGGCGTAGCCAGCGGTCGAGCAACGGGCTGACGTGGTGCGGCCAACGCTCCAGCAATGCCTGGGCCGCATCGCGCACGGCGGGCAACAGGTCGGCGTCGCGCATCAGGTCGGCGACCTTGAATTGCAGCAGGCCGGTTTAGCGGGTGCCGAGCATTTCGCCGGGGCCGCGCAGTTCGAGGTCTTTTTCGGCGATCACGAAGCCGTCGTTGGTCTCGCGCATGATGCCCAGGCGTTGCCGGCCGATCTGCGACAGCGGCGGATGGTAGAGCAGCACGCAGTGGCTGGCGGCGCTGCCCCGGCCTACCCGACCGCGTAACTGGTGCAGTTGCGCCAGGCCGAGGCGTTCGGGGTTTTCGATGATCATCAGGCTGGCGTTGGGCACGTCGACGCCGACTTCGATCACTGTGGTTGCCACCAGCAGTTGCAGCGCGCCGGCCTTGAACTGGGCCATGACTTCGGCTTTTTCGGCGGGCTTCATGCGCCCGTGAATCAAGCCAACCTTCAACTCGCCGAGGGCGGCGGTGAGGTCTTCATAGGTGGTTTCGGCGGCCTGGCAGGTGAGCTCTTCCGACTCTTCAATCAGCGTGCACACCCAATACGCCTGCCGCCCTTCGGCGCACGCGGCGCGTACTCGCTCGATGACCTCAACCCGGCGCGTGTCGGTGACCAGCACGGTGTTGACCGGGGTTCGGCCGGGCGGCAGTTCGTCGAGGATCGAAGTGTCGAGGTCGGCGTAGGCGCTCATGGCCAGGGTGCGCGGAATCGGCGTGGCGGTCATGATCAACTGGTGCGGGCACATCCGCCCGCCGACGCCTTTCTGTCGCAGCGCCAAGCGCTGCTGGACGCCGAAGCGGTGTTGTTCGTCGATGATCACCAGTGCGAGGTTCTTGAACTGCACTTCGTCCTGGAACAGCGCGTGGGTGCCGACCACCATCGGCGTGCCGTTGGCGATCTGTTCCAGCGCGGCGACGCGGTTCTTGCCCTTGAGCTTGCCGGCCAGCCAGGCGACTTCCAGACCCAGCGGTTCGAGCCAGCGCTTGAAGGTGATGAAGTGCTGTTCGGCGAGGATTTCGGTAGGCGCCATCAGCGCCACTTGATAACCGGCCTCCAGCGCTTGCAAGGCGGCGAGGGCGGCGACCACGGTTTTACCGGCGCCGACGTCGCCCTGAATCAGCCGCAGCATCGGCTCGTGCTGGCTCATGTCGTAGGCGATTTCATTGCCCACCCGTTGCTGCGCGCCGGTCGGCGGGAAGCCCAGGTTGGCCAGATACTGCGCCGGCAGCCTGGTGGCTTTAGGCATGGCCGGTGCCCGCAACGCACGCAGGCTTTCGCGCAGGCGTTGCTGCGACAGCTGATGGGTCAGCAGTTCTTCGAAGGCCAGGCGGTGCTGCGCCCAGTGATGACCGAGGGCGAGTTCGTCGACATCGGCGTCGGCGGGTGGGTGATGCAAGTAGCGGATCGCGTCGGCCAGCGGCGCCAGTTGGTAGTCCCGCGCCAGCTCTTGCGGCAGCCAGTCAGGCAGGCTGCTGGGGCCAAGCAGGGTCAGGGTTTGCATGCACAGTTGGCGCAGACGCTGTTGGGTCAGGCCTTCGGTGAGTGGGTAGACCGGGGTCAGGGTTTCAGCTACCGGCGGCGGTTCGTCACCGGTGATGGCGCGGTATTCCGGGTGGTAGATTTCCAGCCCCGACGCACCGGGCCGGGCCTCGCCGTAGCAGCGCACGCGGGTGCCGCGTTTCAGGCCTTCCTTTTGCGCGTTGCTGAAATGGTAGAAGCGCAGGCTGAGCCCGCCGGTGCCGTCCTGCAGGCGCACGACCAGGCTGCGGCGCCGGCCCATGACCACGTCGGCGCCGCTGACGGTGCCTTCGATCACGGCGTCCTGACCCGGCCGCAAGTGGCCGATCGGTACTACGCGGGTGCGGTCCTGGTAGCGCAGCGGCAGGTGGAACAGCACGTCCTGGAGGTTCTCCAGACCGACCTTGGCCAATTTCTCGGCCATGGCTTCGCCGACACCCTTGAGTGCCGTGACCGACACTTGCGACAGCTCAGCCATTGCTAACGTTTAACCCGCAACCGCTGGCGGCTTGGCCACCGAGCACAGGCGGATCGAGTCAGCGAGGATTTCAATCGCTTTCGGCCGTGGGAAGCTGGCGCGCCAGGCGATGGCCACAGTGCGGAACGGCACCGGCGGCGCCAGTGGGCGCACTTCGATCACACCGGGCGCGTAGTGGTGACTGTCGACGGCCGAGAGCGGCAGGATCGAGATGCCCAAGCCGGAGGCAACCATGTGCCGAATGGTTTCCAGGGAGCTGGACTCAACGGTGGTGTGCTTGGCGCCGTCGTTGCCCTTGGCCAGGGTTGGGCAGGCTTCCAGCACTTGGTCGCGGAAGCAATGACCTTCGCCGAGCAGCAGCAGGCTCTTGTCGTTGAGCAGGCTGGCGTCGATGGATTCTTTTTCGGTCCACGGGTGCTGGGCCGGCATCAGGACGTAGAACGGTTCGTCGTAGAGTTGCAGGGTCAGCACGTCGGCTTCGCTGAACGGCAGGGCGATGATGATCGCGTCCAGCTCGCCGTTGCGCAGTTTGTCGCGCAGTACGTGCGTGAAGTTTTCTTCGATGTACAACGGCATCTGCGGGGCGACCCGGTGCAGTTGTGGAATCAGGTGCGGGAACAGGTACGGGCCGACGGTGTAGATCGCGCCGACTTTCAGCGGAGCGGTCAGCTGGTTCTTGCCAGCCTGGGCCAGTTCACGAATGCCTTGGGCCTGTTCGAGGACTTTCTGGGCCTGGGCGACGATGCCTTCGCCAACCGGGGTCAGGCGCACCGCGCTTTTGCTGCGCTCGAAAATCAGCACACCGAGTTCGTCTTCAAGCTTTTTCACGCCCACCGACAGGGTCGGCTGGCTGACGTGGCAACGCTCGGCTGCGTGGCCGAAGTGCTGCTCTTGGGCGAGGGTAACGATGTAGCGTAATTCTGTGAGGGTCATAGCGGGCGTCCATGAAGATGCGGCCAAGCATACCGGCTGCAATCGATAGACGCACGTTATCAGACTGAGGGCGCACCGCGACACCGGCCAATGCCTGTTTGGCGCTGGCAGATATGCAAAAGGCACCTTTCGGTGCCTTTATGGCTGCGGCATAACCCTGTGGGAGCGGCGCTGCCTTTAACGTCGGCGTTTTTCCAGCGAGTACACGAACGGCGCGACGATCTCGATCGAGCCGTTGTTCAGCATCTCGGCTGGCGGCTTGGGCAGTGGCTGGGCGCGGCGGATCATTTCCAGGGTGGCCCGGTCCAGATCGGCATTGCCCGAACGTCCTACCAGTTCATACGACAGCACCTGGCCTTGGGCATCGACCACGAAGCGCAGACGGTTCAGGCCTTCCTTGCCACGCGACTGGGCGGCCGGCGGGTACTTCTTGTACTTGGCCAGATGCGCCAACAGTGTGCCTTGCCAGCTTTCCTTGGCGGCAGTCTGCGAAGGTGTAGGGCCGGGGGCCGGCTGTGTGGATTTCTCCGTCGGGGCGTTGGTCGGTTGTGCGTCGCTCGGTTTTTCCTCGGCCGGTTTTTCCTTCGGCGGCTCGGGCTTTTTCTCCACCGGCTTGGGCGGTTGAGGCTTGGGCTTGGGTTTGACCGGCTTGGGCACCGAGATCGTCGGTTTTGGTGCTTGCGCGAGTTTCGGCAACGGCAGTTCTTCGACCGGGGCCGGAGGTTGCGGCGGCGTGATGACCTTGGGCGGTGCGGGTGGCGGCGGTGCCGGAAGCGGCGCCAACTCGACCATCATCGCCATGGGCGGCAGCTCGACAGGCGGTGAGGACTTCCAGTTGAGCGCGAGCAGAATCGCGACCGCATGGACGCCCAGCACCACGGCCAGGCTACCGCCGTAACGCGTCAGCTTTTGGCGCGTCGTGATCATTTCCTGGCTGCCGTCTCAAGTCCGACCAGGCCGACTTTCAGGTAGCCGGCGGCCCGCAAGGTGTCCATCACGTGCATCAGGTCGCCGTAGTCCACGCCTTTGTCGGCCTGGAAGAAGATGGTCGTGTCCTTCTTGCCGTGGGTTCGCGCATCGAGGGTCGCGCCGAGGGTTTCGGCGTTGACTTCGTCTTCGCCCAGGTACAGGCGCTGGTCGGCCTTGACGCTGAGGAACACCGGTTTTTCTGGCCGCGGCGCCGGTTTGGCGGTCGAGGCGGGGAGGTCAACCTTGATGTCCACGGTGGCCAGCGGCGCGGCCACCATGAAGATGATCAGCAGCACCAGCATCACGTCGACGAACGGCGTGACGTTGATTTCGTGGTTCTCGGCGAGGTCGTCGCCCGCGCCTTCCTTTAAGTGCAAGCCCATGGCGGATTACCCTACTTTGACCATGTGCGGTTGCGAGGTGGTGCGCTCGGCCGGCAGGTGGTCGAGGTCGCGGCTGACCAGCAGCAGGACTTGCGCCGAAGCGTCGGAAACCTGGGCCTTGTAACCGGCGATGGAGCGGGCGAAGACGTTGTAGATGACTACCGCAGGAATCGCGGCCACCAGGCCAAGAGCGGTGGCCAGCAGGGCTTCGGCGATGCCGGGAGCGACGACGGCGAGGTTGGTGGTCTGGGTTTTGGCAATGCCGATGAAGCTGTTCATGATGCCCCACACGGTGCCGAAGAGGCCGACGAACGGTGCGGTGGAGCCGATGGTTGCGAGCACGCCGGTGCCGCTGCTCATGTTGCGGCCGCAGGCGGCGACCAGACGCTCAAGACGGAAGCTGACGCGTTCCTTGATGCCTTCTTTTTCGCGGCTGTTGGCCGACAGGCGCATTTCTTCGAGGGCGTCGTGGACCAGCAGGTTGGCGAGGGTGCCTTCCTTGGCCGCACTGACGCTGGCTTCTTTAAGGGTGGTGGCTTTTTTCAGGCCGGCGATTTCACCGCGCAGACGGCGCTTGGCGCCCAGCAGTTCAAGGCCCTTGGCGATCCAGATGGTCCAGGTGATGATCGAGGCGATGGCCAGACCGATCATCACGATTTTCACGATGATGTCGGCGTTCTTGTACATGCCCCACGGCGACAGGTCGTGGGCCATGCCCAGGGAGTTGTCGGCTTCGAGGACTTCAGGTGCGTCAGCGGCAGCGCCTTCGGTGGCCAGTGCCGGGTTTGCGGCAACGGGCGTCCCGACCGGGGCGGCGTGGTCAGCATTGCCGTGAGCGGCAGCGGCTGGCGCGACTGTTGCAGCCGGAGCGTTGGCGGTAGTCGACTCATCGGCGAAGGTGGCGGTCGGGGCCAGCAGCAGGCTGAACAGCAGCGCGGCGACCGCGCTCAGGGCGCGAGATGGACGAGCAAGCGTGGTTGGCGAAGCGGAGAGAGGATTACGTGTCATGCTGGCCGGACCTGAGAGAAGAAGAGGGTTAATGTCCTTCCAGGCCTCGCGGGCCGAGAACAAAAGTGGCCCGCATTATTGCAAGTAATTCTTGTTAGCAAAAGTAATAGAGTCTCTTTTTTTCTTTGATTGCTAGCTGCACGTCCAATGCCGAGGCTAGCCTGTACCTTTCTGATGGGAGAATGTTGATGTCCGCGCCTTCTGTTGTGATCGCCGGTTGTGGCGATGTCGGCGGCCGTCTGGCCACTCGATTGCTGTCTTCGGGGTGGGAGGTTCATGGTCTGCGGCGTGACATCTCGCGCCTGCCCGAGGGCGTTATTGGCATTGCCGGCGACTTGTTCGATGAAGACTGTCCGGCGACCTGGCCGGTCGGTGCGGTGGATTACCTGGTGTATTGCGCGGCCGCCACCGATCACGATGAAGCCGGCTACCGCGCCGCTTATGTCCAGGGCTTGCGGCATGTGCTCGGGTGGCTGAACGACTACGGTCAGGCGCCGAAGCACTTGCTGTTCGTTTCCAGCAGCAGTGTGTACGGGCAGCAGAATGGCGAATGGATCGATGAGACTTCGCCGACCCAAGCGAGCGGTTATTCCGGACGAGTGATGCTGGAAGCCGAGCAGGTTGCTTTGAACAGCGGCATCCCTGCCAGTCTGGTGCGCCTGACCGGGATTTACGGCCCGGGTCGTGAATGGCTGTTGAGTCAGGTGCGTCAGGGGTATCGCGTCGCGATTGACCCACCGCTGTATGCCAACCGGATTCATGTGGATGACGCGGCCGGGTTGTTGGCGTTTCTGTTACTGCGTGCAGAACGTGGTGAGCCGCTGGAGGATTGCTATATCGGCGTCGACGATGCGCCCGCGCCACTGGCGGACGTGGTGGACTGGTTGCGCGAGTACCTTGGGGTGACCGAGTGGGCCGAGGATGCCAGCGTGCGCCGCACCGGCAGCAAGCGTTGCAGCAACGCCCGCGCCAAGGCGCTGGGCTGGACGCCGCGTTATCCGAGCTTTCGTGAAGGGTATGCGGCGATTATTGAAGGGGCTTGCTGATACAGCAAAAGATCGCAGCCTGCGGCAGCTCCTACGGGCTGCGATCTTTTAATCTGGAATCACTGTTTTTCCAGTGTCCATTGGCGATTGCCGGGGGAGAACGAAGGCACTTCGTCCGCATGGGATCCGTTGACTGCCTGGAAGATCTCCATCTGCTTGCCGTTGCGGGTGAAGATCCACGGGTTGCCCTGGCCGCTCAGTTGCAGCCAGACGGTGTCGTGGCCGCCACTCATCGAGGCGCAGTCGCCCGCCAGGCACAGTGCGTAACGGTCAGCGCCGGGCAGGCCCTGAACGGCGCCATCGGCCTGGAACTGAACGGTGCTGCCTTCGCCTGGACCGTTGACGATCTTCCAGCTGCCGCCCAGATAGGCTGAGTACAACGCCCGTTCGAAGCTGGCACCCAGTGGTGCGCCTTCAGGAACGGCATCTGTGGCGCGGTCAAACACTTGCCCTGGCTCGTTGTCGTTGGCCACTTGCTGCAATTGTTTGCCGTCGCGCTTCAATTCGGTGGCAGGGCTGCCATAAATCTCGATTTTCCAGGCGCCGGACTGTTCGCCCAGTACCTTGCCTTCGATCTTCTCGAAGCCATTGCTGTAACGCGCCTGGCCGGCCTTGGTGTTGACGTCCCACTCCAGGTTCGGGCCATAGGCTTTCAGCCCTTCACGCCGCGGGCCGCCCACTCATCGACTTCTTTTCGAATCTGTTCCGGCGTTTCCACGGCGGCGCTCCAGCCCGGACGCGCGGAGCCGAAATACGGACCCGAACTCATGATCCTGGGGCCGATCTTTTCCCCGCGCTCGATGCGGTTTCTTGCGGCCATCATGCCTTTCGGATCGATCCCGCCCGACGGGAAAGTCGGTGTTGCGCCCGTGCCG
>CAYNGZ010000231.1:0-302 GCA_964396695.1 uncultured Pseudomonas sp. | reverse complement strand
AGGTGCCACTGATGTCGCGGTCGGCAGGGTTGCTGGCACAGCCGCCGAGAACTACCGCGAGCAACGAGAGAGCTAGCGCTTTGCGCATGAGGAGATCCTTACAGAACGAAGTCGGCGCAGCCCGGGAGGCTGCGCCGTGCGTGTTACTCGATGACCAGGATGGCATCCATTTCAACCTGCGCACCCTTTGGCAGGGCGGCCACGCCGATGGCAGCGCGAGCCGGGTAAGGCTGGTCGAAGTACTTGCCCATGATCTCGTTGACCTTGGCGAAGTGGCTCAGGTCGGTGAGGAAGATGTTCAG
>CAYNGZ010000230.1:0-9211 GCA_964396695.1 uncultured Pseudomonas sp. | reverse complement strand
TAAATCAATAAGTTATTTTTTGTTCCATAAGAGCTGCCGGAGGCTGCGATCTTTTTGCTTTCGGGACCCACCATTTATCACCCAATTACAAAGCCTCCTAACTATTACGTTGACATTCGCTGCCTAGGCAGTAATATCTGGACATACTTTCCCTGCCTAGGCAGCTAATGGGTGGTCAGATGAAACATTTCACGCCAGACGAATTCCAGAATTGCCATCTCGGTCTCTTGCTCGGGCGCGCAGCGCTGCTCAAGGACCGGATCATCGACACGCACATGGAACCCCACGGCATCACCGCCGCGCAGTTCAAGGTGCTGATCATCATGGCCCAGTTCGGCGTCGATACCCCGGCTGAACTGTGCCGACACCTGTCGCTGGACAGCGGTTCGATGACCCGCATGCTCGATCGTCTGGAACAGAAGGGCTTTCTCGTCCGCCAACGCTGCGAAGGCGACCGTCGTCAGGTTCGGCTGGTGTTGACCGAGGAAGGGCAGGAGCTGGCCGACCGTCTGCCGCACATCGGTGCCGAGGCGATGAATGAGCTGGCAGGTGCCATCACGCCAGAAGAGTTGAAAACCCTGGAACAGATCTTGAAGAAAATTTTGCTGGCGGCCGGTGACTCGATCACCCTGCTGCGGGTAGGTGACAAATGAGCCGTAACACCTTGCGTACCCGCGTCAGTCTGGTGCTGTTGGCCATGAGCCTGGCCGGTTGCGCCAACTACAGTGGCCTGAACCCCCAAGGCGTGAGCCTCGATGCGAAAACCCTCAAGGCCGGGCAGTCTCTCAACGGTGTCACCCTGTCGCCGGCGGCCTGGCCAAAAAGCGACTGGTGGAAGAGTCTCGGCGACCCGCAGCTCGACGGCCTGATCCACGAAGCGCTGCACGACAGCCCGGACATGCAGATCGCCGATGCCCGTGCCCACCAGGCCAGCGCCGCCGCTTATGCAGCCGATGCCGCACGGATGCCGACCCTCGATGCCAGCGCCAGCGTCAGTCGCTCGCGCCTGGCTCGTGACAAGGACCCGACCGGGAAGGGTGGCACTTATTCCACGGTGCGCAATATCGGCGCCAGCTTCAATTACACCTTCGACCTTTGGGGCGGCCAGCGTGCCACCTGGGAAGCCGCGCTGGGCCAGGCCCGCGCTGCCGAAGTCGATCGGCAAGCCGCGCAGCTGACCTTGTCGGCCGACGTCGCTCGCGCCTACAGCGACCTGGGGCAGGCTCATATCGTCCATGACCTGGCCAATGATGACCTCAAGCGCACCCGGCAAATGCTCGACCTGAGCAAGCGTCGGTTGAGCTCCGGCATCGACAGCCAATACCAGTACCAGCAAACCGAAAGCCTGGAAGCCAGCTCCGAAGCGACGCTGATCGACGCCGAAAAGACCCTTCAGAGCGCGAAAATCGCCCTGGCCGTGCTGCTTGGTAAAGGCCCGGATCGCGGCAACGACATTGCCCGGCCGAAAGTCCTTCAGGCCAGTGCCGTGGCGTTGCCGTCGATACTGCCGGCCGAGTTGCTGGGTCGTCGCCCGGACCTGATCGCCGCGCGCTGGCGAGTCGAGGCTGCGAGCAAAAACATCGACGCCGGTAAAACCAGGTTCTACCCGAACCTCAACCTGAGCGCGGCGGCTGGTGCCGAGTCGTTGTTGGGTGACGCGATGTTTGGCTCGGCGAGCCGCTTCTTCAATATCGTGCCGACCGTGTCGTTGCCGATCTTCGATGGCGGTCGCTTGCGCGCCAACCTCGATGCACGCGACGCCGATTACGACCTCGCGGTGGCGCAGTACAACAAGACGCTGGTGAAAGCGTTGGGGGATGTCAGCGACACGATTTCCCAATTGCGTGACATCGGCCGGCAGATCGGTGCACAGCAACACGCCACCGACATTGCCCAGGACTCTTACAACACGGTGGTCCAGCGTTACGGTTCCGGCATCGGTAACTACCTGGACGTGCTCAGCATCGAGCAGCAATTGCTCCAGGCCCAGCGCCAGTTGGCGAACCTGAATGCCGAGCAGATCGATCTGTCGATTCAACTGATGCAGGCACTGGGCGGCGGGTTTCAAGCCGACACCCTGGCCGCGGCCACTCCATCCCCAGCGAATCAATAATTCAAGGTACTTGTCATGGCCACTGTCGAAACCAGACAAACCCCGGAAGACGCCCAAGACACGAGCAATCCCGGTAAACGCAAATTCATGCTGCTGGTGCTGACGATCCTGGTGATTGTTGGCGGCCTCGGTGTCTGGGGCTGGCACGAACTTTACGGGCGCTGGAATGAAAGCACCGACGATGCCTACGTCAACGGCAACGTGGTGGAAATCACGCCGCTGGTTACCGGCACGGTTGTCAGCATCGGTGCCGACGACGGCGATCTGGTGCACGAAGGCCAGGTGCTGGTCAACTTCGACCCGAACGACGCGCAAGTCGCTCTGCAAAATGCCCAGGCCAATCTGGCCCGCACCGTACGCCAGGTGCGCGGTCTGTACAGCAACGTCGACGGCATGAAAGCCCGGGTCAACGCCCAGAAAGCCGAAGTGCAGAAGGCTCAGGACAACTTCAATCGCCGGAAGAATCTGGCGGCGGGCGGGGCGATCTCTCAGGAAGAACTGTCCCACGCTCGGGATGACCTGAGCTCGGCGCAAAACGCCTTGGCCAATGCGCAGCAGCAACTCAACACCACCAGTGCGCTGGTCGACGACACTGTGGTTTCGTCTCACCCGGACGTCCAGGCCGCCGCCGCACAAGTGCGTCAGGCTTACCTGACCAATGCGCGCAGCACGCTGATCGCGCCGGTCACCGGTTATGTGGCCAAGCGCACTGTTCAGCTGGGCCAGCGGGTTCAGTCGGGGACCGCGCTGATGGCGGTGATCCCGCTGGACCAACTGTGGATCGACGCCAACTTCAAGGAAACCCAGTTGCGTGAGATGCGCATCGGTCAGCCGGTGGACATCGAAGCCGACCTCTACGGCAGCGAAGTGAAATACAGCGGCACCATCGACAGCCTCGGTGCAGGGACCGGCAGTGCATTTGCCTTGCTGCCAGCGCAAAACGCCACCGGTAACTGGATCAAGATTGTGCAGCGGGTGCCGGTGCGGATTCACATCAACGCCGAACAACTGGCCGAGCACCCGTTGCGGGTTGGCCTGTCGACGATGGTCAACGTCAACTTGCGCGACCAGAGCGGTCCGGTGCTGGCGCAACAGCCGCCGCAAAAAGCCTCGTTCAGCACCAACGTCTACGACCGTCAGTTGGCTGACGCCGACGCGATGATCACCCGTCTGATCCACGACAACAGTTCAGTGGCGAGCAAAACCGCTCAGCGTTGATTCACCAATCCGTCAGCTGCGGCCGTAACGGTCGCAGCGACTGCCTCGCTCCAAAGGATTCGCGATGAGCAATAACGCGTCTTTCAAGCCGCCCAGCCTGGTGCTCAGCACCATCGGCCTGTCGCTGGCGACCTTCATGCAGGTGCTCGACACCACCATCGCCAACGTGGCCTTGCCGACCATTTCCGGCAACCTGGGCGTGAGTTCGGAGCAGGGCACCTGGGTCATTACTTCGTTCGCCGTGAGTAACGCCATCGCGCTGCCGTTGACCGGTTGGCTGAGCCGGCGTTTTGGCGAGGTGAAGCTGTTTCTGTGGGCGACCATTCTGTTCGTGCTGGCGTCGTTCCTCTGCGGGATCTCGACCTCGATGCCCGAGCTGGTCGGCTTCCGGGTGGTGCAAGGATTGGTGGCGGGGCCGTTGTACCCAATGACGCAGACGCTGCTGATCGCGGTCTATCCGCCGGCGAAACGGGGGATGGCCCTGGCGTTGCTGGCGATGGTCACGGTGGTGGCGCCGATTGCCGGCCCCATACTCGGTGGCTGGATTACCGACAGTTACAGCTGGCCGTGGATCTTCTTCATCAACGTGCCGATTGGCGTGTTTGCGGTGATGGTGGTCAAGCAACAGCTCAAGGAGCGTCCGGTGGTGATCAGTCGTCAGCCGATGGATTACGTCGGCCTGCTGATGTTGATCATCGGTGTCGGCGCGCTGCAGATTATCCTCGACAAGGGCAATGACCTGGACTGGTTCGAGTCGAACTTCATCATTGTTGGTGCGGTGATTTCAGCGATTGCGTTGGCGGTGTTCGTGATTTGGGAGATGACCGACAAGCACCCGGTGGTGAACCTGCGGTTGTTCGCCTATCGCAACTTCCGCATCGGCACTGTTGTGTTGGTTTCAGGGTATGCCGGTTTCTTTGGCATCAACCTGATACTGCCGCAGTGGCTGCAAACCCAGATGGGCTATACCGCGACCTGGGCCGGTCTGGCGGTGGCGCCGATCGGTATTCTGCCGGTGCTGATGTCGCCCTTTGTCGGCAAGTACGCGCACAGGTTCGATCTGCGACTGCTGGCCGGGTTGGCGTTCCTGGCCATTGGCTTGAGCTGCTTCATGCGCGCCGGCTTCACCAATGAGGTGGACTTCCAGCACGTGGCGATGGTGCAGTTGTTCATGGGGATTGGCGTGGCGCTGTTCTTCATGCCGACCCTGAGCATTCTGATGTCGGACCTGCCCCCGCATCAGATCGCCGATGGTGCGGGCCTGGCGACGTTCCTGCGGACCTTGGGCGGCAGCTTTGCGGCATCGCTGACCACCTGGATCTGGATCCGTCGTGCCGATCAGCATCACGCTTACCTGAGCGAAAACCTGAGCACCTTCGATCCGGCGACCCGCGATACGTTGAACACCTTGGGCGGGGCGGGTAATCCGGCGTATGCGCAGCTCGATCACCTGCTGACCAGCCAGGCGTACATGCTCTCCACGGTGGATTACTTCACGCTGTTGGGCTGGGGCTTTATGGGATTGATTCTGCTGGTATGGCTGGCCAAACCGCCGTTTGCGGCGAAGGCGGGGCCGGAGGCTGCAGGGCATTAATCGTTTGGCTTGAAAACCACCCCTCACCCCAGCCCTCTCCCCAAAGGGGAAAGGGAGCCGACCTGTGTAGTTTTCCAACCTGAGTTCGACTTGACATCTCAGGTCGCAACATTTCTGAAAAACACCTTGATCAATTCCCTCGCCCCTCTGGGGAGAGGGTGAGGGGTGGTTTTCAGCCCTGATGCAATGCTCAAACTTTACCGATGAGGTTGCCGGTGCGCATGTAGACTAGGAACACCTCGAGTTTTTTCAGGGACAATTCTTCGTCGATCAACATTGTGCAGACTCTTTTTCAATCGCCCGATTGTGCACGACTGGTCGACGCGCAGGCAGTTTTCGTACGGAGCTTAAGGGTTTATGGCCATCTGGTCTGGCCGGCCGTTGAGGTGCGCCGAGGATTTCAGCCAGCGCCGGTCGGGGGACCTGGAAAACATGATTGGGGATTGAGTTCCGGCGCGGCCTGCGCGAGGCTGTTATACAACGCCTGGTTGTGGAGTAACGCAGTTGATCAAAAAACTCGCACGTTACTTGAGCCTTTGTCTGCTCGTTGCGCCATTGGTTGCGACGGCCCAGAACGAGCTGGCTGATCACGACAGCCCGTTGCAATTGGCGCTCACTCAATTGCCGGTCGATTGTCCACGCCTGGCCGTGCACTTGAGCGCACCAGCACAAACGCTGTTGCAGGCGTTTTATCAGCAGCAGCATTACGACCTGATCTGGCCTGTCAGCGGACGCTTGTCGGCATTGCAGGCACAGTTGCGGCAGTTGGCCGATGACGGCCTGGACCCAAGCCGCTACAACCTGCCGACGGGCAATACCGAGGGTGACGCGCTGTGCGTCGACATCGGCATCAGTGCGCATTACCTGCAGGCGTTGCAGGACCTGCATTACGGTCGCCTGCTGCAATCGCGGTTCGAGCCGCTGTGGCATGCGCAACCGTTGCCGCAGGATCGACTTGCCGAGGTACTTGCCATTGCCGCGCCAGGTCTGCAGGACATGGCGGCGGCTTTTCAGCAGGCCCGCCCAAGCCTTGAGCTCTATCAGAGTTTGCGCCGCGTTTATGCTCGCGAGCGCCAGCAGGCGTTGCCCCGTTGGCCGGCGGTCGCCAGCGGGCCTTTGTTGCGCCCGGGCGCGCATGATGCGCGAATACCTGAGCTGGCGCGGCGGTTGTTCAGCGAGGGCTATCTGGCCAGCGTTTCCGCGAGTGTCGGCACCGCCTACAACACGGAACTGGTGAGCGCGGTGAAAAACTTCCAGCTCAGCCATTCGCTGCAAGCCGATGGCGTGGTTGGATCGGATACGGTGGTTGAGTTGAATGTCAGCCCGGCCACGCGGCGCGAACAACTGCGCATCAACCTGGAGCGCTTTCGCTGGCTGGCGCAGGATCTGGAGCCCAACGGCGTGCTGATCAATGTTGCCGCGGCGCAGTTGACCGTCTATCGGGGCGGTGTGCCGGTCTGGCAGACGCGCACTCAGGTGGGGCGTGCCGAGCGACAGACCCCGCTGCTGAAATCGCAGGTCACGCGCCTGACCCTGAACCCGACCTGGACGGTGCCGCCGACCATCATGCGTGAAGACAAACTGCCGGAAATCCGCCGGGATCAGACGATCCTGAGTAAACAGAACCTGCAGGTGCTGGATCGCGATGGCCATCCGCTGGTGGCGGACGATATCGACTGGGATAACCCTGGCAACATCCTCTTGCGCCAGGACGCCGGGCCGAAGAACCCGCTGGGACAGATGGCGATTCGCTTCCCCAATCCGTTCTCCGTGTACCTGCACGACACACCCAGCCAATCGCTGTTCAACAAGGGGCCACGCGCCTTCAGTTCGGGCTGTGTGCGGGTCGAGCAAGCGATGCAACTGCGCGATCTGTTGTTGAGCCCGGCTGAGCGTGTGCGTACCAACGAGTTGCTGGCGACAGGCCTGACTCACGAGTTCAAGCTGGCTACGCCGGTGCCGATTCTGCTCGGTTACTGGACCGTGCAAGCCGACCGCCATGGTCAGTTGCTCTATGCCCCGGATATTTATGGGCGGGATGCCGCCTTGTCGGTCGCGCTGGGCGGCCGGTCCTGAACGTGACTCTCACTTCGGTCTGGAGGGACACGCCATGAGTAATGGACCTTGCGAGCCGTTCAAACGGCTGTTTTTCGCGCTGCCTTGCGCTGCTGCACAACGTCGAGCCATTGCCCAATGGCGAAGCGCTCTTGGGCTGGGTAGCGGACGCCCGGTGCCAGCGGAGAGTTTCCATCTGACGCTGATGTTCCTGGGGCCTGTGGCGGTGGCGCAGATTGCGGGCATCTGCGCGGCTGCCGCCGAAGTACAAACGCCAGGCGAGCCGTTGACGGTCTCGCTCGATCGTCTGGATACCTGGCGTCGAGCCGGAATTTTGTTACTCGTCCCGGCACAGACGCCGCTGCCATTGCGTCAGCTGGTGTATGCCTTGCAGCAAGCGATGCTGCCGCTTGGATTCACGGACGCTCCCCGGGAATATCGTCCGCACCTGACCTTGATGCGGGGCTATCGAGAGCCTGTCCCGGAATCCGGCACGCCGCCTGACTTTCATCTGAGTGCCAGGCATTTCGCGTTGTTCGAATCGCATAAAGGTCGCTATCGGTCATTGGCCGAATGGCCGCTGGACATCTCATAGTTGCCGCCCACACCCTCACACCAGCAATCGCAGCGTTTCAAACAACTGCCGATCGTCCTTCTTCGCCGAACGCGCATGGCGCCGAATCACCTGTAGCAGGCAATCGGTAAAACACAGCGCCGGATTGCTCAGCGAGCCGTTGCGTCGGGTGACGATGCTCAATTGCCTCGGCTCGAACTGCTCGCTCAGGTTCAGAGACACCAATCGGCCGAGGAAGGGCGGGGCCGTGCTCAGGATGGTCGGGCCCCAGGTGCACATGTCGGCCCGCTCGAGCATCATTTGCAGAATCGCCAATGAATGGGCGCGGACGATGCGCTGTTCATCGATTTGCACGCCGTGCTGCCAGAACAGCTCCTGCATCAGCGCATCGTGACCGTCTGGCGCGTAGTTCAGGGTCCAGTCCTGGTCGAGCAATTCGTGGACCGACCGGGCGTTCTGTCGCGGATGACCCTGGCGAACCAGCACCGAGGTCTGGTAATCGAGCAGGGTTTCGCAGGCAAATTCCGGGGTCGCTTGTGCCGGGTGAAGCTGGCCAATGGCGAAATCCATGCTGCCGTCGCGCAGCAGCGGCTGGGCCACCGCCATCAGGCTTTCGAACAATTCCAGGTGGATGTCCGGCATGCGTGCCCGAAAGGCCAGGACCACTTCGGGCAAGAAGGTTAACGCGACCCATGGCGTGACCCCGACGCAGAGTCGCCCCTGGGCCTTGCCGCGCAGGTGATCGAGTTCGGTCTGCGCATGTTCCAGTTGCTTGAGCACCAGCCGGGCGTGCGTCAGCAGCACCTTGCCGTACTCGGTGAAGTTCAGGCCGCTGGGGGTTCTGACGAACAGCGGTAACTGCTGTTCGGTTTCCAGCTCGCGCAGAGCCTTGGTCACGGCGGCCTGGGAGATGTCCAGCGAGCGTGCGGCGGCGCGGATGCTGCCGGTCTCGGCGCTGGCAATCAGCGCTTGTAATTGATGCAGTTTCATCTGCTCACCTTGGCGACAACTGGAAGTTGTCATCATAACCAAACTGAGCCTCCACAACCTACAGCCCACTCCCTAAGATCGGACCCCACAACGCCTGGGTTGAGTCGCGGGCAGCTGAATCATCTGATCGAGGAGCACGACCATGAATGCTGACCACGTCCTGCCGGGAATCGCTGCGCTGCAGGATGAAATGATCGCCCTGCGTCAGCGCATTCACGCGCACCCGGAGCTTGGATTTCAAGAGTTCACCACCAGTGAGCTGGTGGCGCAGTGTCTGACGCAGTGGGGGTATGAAGTCAGCAAAGGGATGGGCAAGACCGGCGTGGTCGGGACCCTGAAAAATGGCGTTGGCCGATCCCTCGGGCTGCGTGCCGACATGGATGCGCTGCCGATTCAGGAAGCCACCGGGTTGCCTTATGCCAGCCGGATCGACGGCGTGATGCATGCCTGTGGCCACGACGGTCATACGGCAACCCTGCTGGCAGCGGCTAAATACCTGGCGCAAACGCGGGATTTCAACGGCACGCTGAATCTGGTTTTCCAGCCGGCCGAAGAAGGGCTGGGCGGTGCGCAGAAGATGCTCGAGGACGGGCTGTTCGAGCGTTTTCCGTGCGATGCGATATTCGCCATGCACAACATACCGGGCTATCCCGCCGGGCAGTTGGGG
>CAYNGZ010000229.1:0-9220 GCA_964396695.1 uncultured Pseudomonas sp. | reverse complement strand
GTAAAACTCGCGCCGGAAACCGGCCGCCGCACCGCATTCTGCGGCGCGTTTTCAACGTTTCTTTTGGAGCATGACTATGGACTTTTCGGCCGGTTTCCGGGCTGAGGAAGGCGGCGCTCATGCGCCGCGACCATTTAAGACCTCTCGGTCGAGTCCGCGGCCTAGTTCTCGGCCCCGGTCTCGGACTCCGGAAGAAAAAAATGCAAGAAAAAACAGCAAAACGCAAGAGACCGTGAATACGGAATCTTGCACAAGGGTCACGCAGGTTCGACTTGAAGCGCCACACGTTCGTGGCACGGACACTCATCCATGTAGCGGTGCGCCTGGACAAACTCGCTGAACGGGAAGACCCGGGTCTTGAGTGGCAGCAGAACACGGTCAGCCGTCAACTGGTTGATATCACGCAAGGCACGTTGTAACGCGACCTGGTCCTGAAGGATGCCGAGTTCCGGTTTGCCCGTGAAATTGCCGATGCAGTGCACGAAGAACTGAATGTTTTTCTGGAACGCCGCACACGCCGGGAACGGAGTCTGGTTCCCCCCTTGCAGGCCATACAGCACCAGGCTGCCACGAGGCGCCAGAACATCGCCGAGCATCGACATCTGTGGACCACCGAGGCCGTCGAATACCACATCGACACCACGACTGTCGGTGAGCTTGTTGATCTGCATGAGCAAATCCTGCTCTTCAGTCACGATCACCTTCTCGGCACCGAGGGACAACAGGTACTCGCGCTCTTCGGCGGTTTTGGTCGCGGCAATCACCCGCACGCCCAAAGCCTTGCCCAGTTGCACAAAGGACGGTCCGGCGCAGTGGCTTGCATCCGTCACCAACGCAAACTGACCGGGTTTGACCCGTGCCAGATCGGCGTAGGCAAAGTAGGCGACCAACAACGGTGTGTAATGCACGGCAGCTTCGATCGGACTGAGCACATCCGGGTAACGCGTCAGCGCCGAACGCGGCAGAACGATTTGCTCGCCATAAACGGGATAGTCATTGGGGCTTTCTGCCGGGAAGCTGGCGACCTTGTCACCCACCGCCAGATCATCGACACCTTCGCCGATGGCCGTGACCACGCCCGCCATTTCATGACCAAGGCCAGACGGTAACCGCGCATGGGAAGACGCCAGGTTCTGACGCCAGAGAATGTCATACCAACTGATGCCAATCGCCTCGACACGCACCTGCACTTCGCCCGGTGCTGGCAGAGCTGCCGCATGCTCTTCGCATTTGAGCACCTCGGCTGGACCAAACTTGTGAAAACGGATCGTGCGGGACATCGCAAACCTCGTCAAAGTAACCTCTAATGCCCTGAACTCTATCTGGGCTTTCTGGCCAAGACCACCAGTGGCTATTAATAGTCGACATGCCTGTCATTGATTCCGCAGCTCCGGCAATACGTCGTTCAACGTAGAAAACCGAACCAGCTTTGTGGGAAAACTGAATTACTCGGTGCAGAGTACCAGCCTTTCCCCGTAAGATTCATGCCGGCCATTGTTCTCATATGGCTGCCCTCGTCAAGCTTGATGACTCTGCCAGGACTCCAGATGAATCGTAATGACCTGCGTCGTGTCGACCTGAACCTGTTGATCGTGTTCGAAACCCTTATGCACGAACGCAGCGTGACCCGTGCGGCGGAGAAGCTGTTTCTCGGCCAGCCAGCCATCAGTGCGGCGCTTTCGCGCCTGCGTGGTCTGTTCGACGATCCGCTGTTTGTACGCACCGGCCGTAGCATGGAGCCTACAGCCCGCGCGGTGGAAATCTTCGCCCTGCTCTCTCCCGCTCTGGATTCGATTTCTACCGCGGTCAGTCGTGCTGCCGAGTTCGACCCGGCCACCAGCACTGCGGTGTTTCGCATCGGCCTCTCGGACGATGTCGAGTTTGCCCTGCTGCCGATGCTGTTGAAGCGCCTGCGTGCCGAGGCACCCGGCATTGTGCTGGTGGTGCGGCGCGTCAACTATATATTGATGCCGAGCCTGTTGGCGTCGGGCGAAATCTCGATTGGTGTCAGCTACACCACGGATTTGCCGGCCAACGCCAAGCGCAAAGTCCTGCGCCGCAGCATGCCGAAACTGCTGCGCGCCGACAGTGTACCCGGCACCTTGAGCCTGGACGATTTTTGCGCACGACCGCATGCACTGGTGTCCTTTGCTGGCGACCTCAGTGGCTTCATCGATGAAGAACTGGAGAAGCTCGACCGCAAGCGTCACGTGGTGCTCGCGGTTCCGCAGTTCAATGGTTTGAGTACGTTGCTGGCCGGCACCGACATTCTGGCCACCGTGCCCGACTACACCGCCGACGCACTCACCGCCGCCGGCGGCGTACGCGCCGAAGATCCGCCGCTGCCGACGCGCTCCTTCGAGTTGCACATGGCCTGGCGCGGCTCGCAGGACAACGATCCGGGTGAGCGCTGGCTGCGTTCGCGGATTCAGATGTTCTTTGGGGATCCGGACAGCCTGGCTTGATCCCGAGTCGTGTATCAGAACCACTGCCCCTATCGCGACGCAGTTTCAAGCCGGTCTTTTGCATCCCGTAACGCTGAATTGTCATCACGAATGTTGATAGCCGCCTAACGAAAGCCCCATGCTAGAGGGCTTACATGGCGCTTATATCATTCCGAATGATAGTTACCTTCGCCTCATTCGATTCGTTTGATAAAGCCCCGCCGAGCATCATCCGCCCATCTCAATACACTTGGCGGATGCATCCATGGAACAGTCATTCAATCATTTGCGCTTCCCCTTGGCCGTTCTGGCCTTGCTGGTGATGAGCGCCTGCGGCAAGCCCCCAGGCACCGCTGCCGCCATGCCAGCGGCCAATGTCAGCGTAGCCAAGGTGCTGGAGCAACCGGTCAACGAGTGGGACGATTTCACGGGCCGCCTCGAAGCACCGGAAACCGTCGAGATTCGTCCTCGGGTGTCTGGCCAGATCGATGAAGTCGCTTTCACCGAAGGCGCACTGGTGAAAAAAGGCGACCTGCTGTTCCAGATCGACCCTCGGCCATTCCAGGCTGAGGTCCGCCGTCTTGAAGCCCTGGTTGCCCAGGGCCGCGCCAATGCTACCCGCAGTGAAAACGAAGCCCAACGCGGTGAGCGCCTGCGCACCAGCAACGCGATTTCCGCCGAACTGGCCGACTCGCGCAGCAGCGCGGCTCAGGAGGCCCGGGCCGCTGTCGGCGCGATCCAGGCTCAATTGGACCTGGCCAAACTGAACCTCAGTTTCACCCGCGTCACCGCACCGATCAGCGGCCGTGTCAGCCGTGCCGAAATCACGGCCGGCAACCTGGTGACCGCCGATGTCACTCCACTGACCAGCGTGGTGTCCACCGACAGGATTTACGCCTACTTCGACGCCGATGAGCGTGTGTACCTCAAGTACACCCAGCTCGCCCGCCAGGGCCAACGCGGTCAAACCACTCCGGTTTACCTTGGCCTGTCCAATGAAGAAGGCAACCCGCACCTGGGCCAGATGAACTTCGTCGACAACCAGGTCAACCCGAAAACCGGCACCATTCGCGGTCGCGCGGTGTTTGACAACAGCAAGGGCGAATACACCCCCGGTCTCTACGCGCGCCTGAAACTGGTGGGCAGTGGCACCTACTCCGCCGTGCTGATCAATGACGAAGCGGTGGGCACCGACCTTGGCAAGAAGTTCGTGCTGGTGATGGATGCCGACAACAAACCCGCCTATCGCGCTGTCGAGCTGGGGCCAAAGATCGAAGGTTTACGCATCGTGCGCAGTGGCCTGAACAAGGACGACACGATCATCGTCAAGGGTTTGCAACGGGTACGCCCGGGCTCCTCGGTGACGCCTGAAGTGATTCCGATGGCCAGCCAGGCAACCCTCGCGGCCCTTGCTCAACAACGCCAAGCGCTTGAAGCCAGCAACCTGCCCCAAGTCGCACCTGCCAAGGTTGCGCCGGGTACGGCTGTGAAACTCGCCGCTGCAACTCCACGCGGTTAAGGGACGACAACTCCGATGAATTTTTCCCAATTCTTCATTTCACGGCCGATCTTCGCAGCGGTGCTCTCGCTGCTGATCCTGATCGCCGGCAGCATCTCGCTGTTCCAGCTACCGATCAGCGAATACCCGGAAGTGGTGCCGCCGACCGTGGTGGTCCGCGCCAATTTCCCGGGTGCCAACCCTAAAGTCATCGGTGAAACCGTGGCCGCTCCGCTGGAGCAAGCCATCACCGGCGTCGAGAACATGCTGTACATGTCCTCGCAGTCCACCGCTGACGGCAAGATCACCCTGACCATCACCTTTGCGCTGGGTACCGATCTGGACAACGCTCAGGTTCAGGTGCAGAACCGCGTCACTCGAAGCGAGCCCAAGCTGCCTGCGGAAGTGACCCGGATCGGCATCACGGTGGACAAGGCCTCGCCCGACCTGACCATGGTCGTGCACTTGACCTCCCCGGACAAACGCTACGACATGCTCTACCTGTCCAACTACGCCCTGCTCAACATCAAGGATGAGCTGGCGCGGCTGGGTGGCGTGGGTGACGTGCAACTGTTCGGCATGGGCGACTACTCGCTGCGTGTCTGGCTCGACCCGAACAAAACCGCTTCGCGCAATCTGACCGCGACCGATGTGGTCAACGCGATTCGCGAGCAGAACCGTCAGGTGGCCGCCGGCGCCCTGGGTGCACCGCCAGCACCAAACGCCACCGCGTTCCAGCTCTCGGTCAACACCCAAGGTCGCCTGGTCTCCGAGGAAGAGTTCGAGAACATCATTATTCGCTCCGGCGAAAACGGTGAAATCACTCGCCTCAAAGACATCGCTCGCGTCGAACTGGGCTCCAGCCAGTACGCCTTGCGCTCTCTGCTGAACAACCAACCGGCCGTGGCGATCCCGATCTTCCAGCGCCCGGGCTCCAACGCTATCGAGATCTCCAACGAAGTGCGCGGCAAAATGGCCGAGCTCAAGAAGAACTTCCCCGAAGGCATGGACTTCAGCATCGTGTATGACCCGACGATTTTCGTTCGCGGTTCCATCGAGGCTGTGGTGCACACGCTGTTCGAAGCACTCATTCTGGTGGTGCTGGTGGTGATCCTGTTCCTGCAAACCTGGCGTGCCTCGATCATTCCGTTGGTGGCAGTACCGGTATCGTTGATCGGTACGTTCGCCGTGATGCACCTGTTCGGTTTCTCGCTGAACGCGTTGTCATTGTTCGGATTGGTATTGGCCATCGGTATCGTGGTCGACGACGCCATCGTGGTGGTGGAAAACGTCGAACGGAACATCGGCCTCGGGCTGACACCGGTCGAAGCGACCAAACGCGCCATGCGTGAAGTAACCGGACCAATCATCGCCACCGCGCTGGTGCTGTGTGCAGTGTTTATCCCGGCGGCCTTCATCTCCGGGTTGACTGGGCAGTTCTACAAACAGTTCGCCTTGACCATTGCGATCTCCACGGTGATCTCGGCCTTCAACTCGCTGACCCTGTCGCCAGCGTTGGCTGCCGTATTGCTCAAAAGCCATGACGCGCCGAAGGACCGCTTCTCGAAAGTCCTCGACGGGATCTTCGGTGGCTGGTTGTTCCGTCCGTTCAACCGTTTCTTTGATCGTGCCAGCCATGGTTATGTCGGCACTGTGGCTCGTGTGATCCGCAGCAGCGGCATCGCCCTGCTGCTGTACGCCGGCCTGATGGCGCTGACGTTCCTCGGCTTCTCGAACACGCCAACCGGGTTCGTGCCGGGCCAGGACAAGCAATACCTGGTGGCTTTCGCCCAACTGCCGGATGCGGCGAGCCTGGACCGCACTGAAGATGTGATCAAGCGCATGTCCGACCTGGCCCTGAAACAGCCTGGCGTGGAAAGCGCAGTGGCCTTCCCTGGCCTGTCGATCAACGGCTTCACCAACAGCCCGAACGCCGGCATCGTGTTCGTCACCCTGAAACCGTTCGACCAGCGCAAGGACCCAAGCCAGTCGGCCGGGGCCATCGCCGGTGCCTTGAACGGCCAGTACGCCGGGATTCAGGAAGCCTACATGGCGATCTTCCCCCCGCCGCCCGTACAAGGCCTGGGCACCATCGGTGGTTTCCGCCTGCAGATCGAAGACCGGGGCAACCTGGGGTATGACGAGCTGTACAAGGAAACCATGAACATCATCGCCAAGAGCCGCAGCGTGCCGGAACTGGCCGGGCTGTTCACCAGCTACACGGTGAACGTGCCGCAGGTCGATGCCGCCATCGACCGTGAAAAGGCCAAGACCCACGGCGTGGCCGTCAGCGACATCTTCGACACCCTGCAGATCTATCTGGGTTCGTTGTATGCCAACGACTTCAACCGCTTCGGTCGCACCTATCAGGTCAATGTTCAGGCCGAGCAGCAGTTCCGCCTCGAATCGGATCAGATCGGCCAGCTGAAAGTGCGTAACAACAAAGGCGAGATGATCCCGTTGGCGACCTTCATCAAGGTCAGCGACACCTCGGGTCCGGACCGCGTGATGCATTACAACGGTTTCATCACCGCTGAAATCAACGGTGCCGCTGCCCCTGGCTACAGCTCCGGCCAAGCGCAAAAGGCCATCGAAAAACTGCTCAAGGACGAACTGCCTAACGGCATGACCTACGAGTGGACCGACCTGACCTATCAGCAGATTCTCTCGGGCAACACCGCGCTGTTCGTGTTCCCGCTCTGCGTGCTGCTGGCGTTCCTGGTACTGGCCGCGCAATACGAGAGCTGGAGCCTGCCACTGGCGGTGATCCTGATCGTACCGATGACCCTGCTGTCGGCGATTACCGGGGTGATTCTTTCCGGTAGCGACAACAACATCTTCACCCAGATCGGCTTGATCGTACTGGTGGGGCTGGCCTGCAAGAACGCGATCCTGATCGTCGAGTTCGCCAAGGACAAGCAAGAGGAAGGTCTGGACCCGCTCAGCGCGGTACTGGAAGCCTGCCGTCTGCGTCTGCGGCCGATTCTGATGACCTCTTTCGCCTTCATCATGGGCGTGGTGCCTCTGGTGTTCTCCAGCGGTGCCGGTGCTGAAATGCGTCACGCCATGGGTGTGGCGGTGTTCTCCGGAATGCTCGGGGTGACCTTCTTCGGTCTGTTACTGACACCTGTGTTCTACGTATTGATCCGTCGTTTTGTAGAACGCAGCGACGCCCGCAAAGCGGCCAGGGCCCTGAAACTGGAGGCGCAACAATGAGTCTGAAAGCCTTGCTGCCGAGCTTGCTGGTACTGGCCCTGAGTGCCTGTGCCGTCGGCCCGGACTACAAGACCCCTCTGACTGCGGCGGCCAACATCACGGCCGCCACCGACGGCGCAAGCGGTCAGAAGAACTTCGACCGCTCGCGCTTCGAAGGGATCTGGTGGCAGCAGTTCGACGATCCGGTTCTCAATCAGTTGGTGACCCAGTCCTTGCAGGGCAACCGTGATCTGCGCGTGGCGTATGCCCGCTTGAAGGCATCGCGCGCATTTCGTGATGACGCTGCCACTCAGACCACACCCAACGTCACCAGCCGCGCCAGCAGCAATTTGGCCAAGGGCCAGATTCCCGGCCAGACCACCGACCGCGTCAACAGCGAGCGGTATGACTTGGGCCTGGACATGGCCTGGGAAGTGGACCTGTTCGGGCGCATCCAGCGCAACCTGGAAGCGGCCGATGCGGACCAGCAAGTGGCCGAAGCCGATCTGCACCAACTGCAAGTCAGCATGATTGCCGAACTGGTGGACGCCTACGGTCAGCTGCGCGGTGCGCAACTGCGGGAAAAGATCGCGCTGGACAACCTGAAAAACCAGCAAGAGTCGAGCAAGATCACCGTGAGCCTGCGTGATGCCGGCGTCGGCGATCAGCTCGACGTGGTTCGCGCCGATGCCCGCCTCGCTTCCGTCGAAGCCAGCGTGCCGCAGCTGCAAGAAGTGCAAGCGCGCCAACGTAACCGGATTGCCACCTTGCTGGGTGAACGGCCGGACAAACTGACCGTCGACCTCAGTCCGGCCAGTTTGCCGGCGATTGCCAAGGCCTTGCCGATCGGGGATCCGGGTGAACTGCTGCAACGCCGTCCGGATATCCGCAGTGCCGAACGCAAACTGGCCGCCGCCACCGCCCGCATCGGCGTGGCCAAGGCCGATCTGTTCCCACGGGTCAGCCTCAGCGGCTTTCTCGGTTTCACCGCCGGGCGTGGTTCGCAGATCGGTTCATCGGCAGCCAATGCCTGGGCGCTTGGCCCAAGCATTACCTGGGCAGCGTTCGACCTGGGCAGCGTGCGCGCTCGTTTGCGGGCAGCGGACGCTAACGCCGAAGGCGCCCTGGCGACCTACGAGCAACAAGTATTGCTAGCGTTGGAAGAGTCGGAGAACGCCTTCTCCGATTACGGTAAACGTCAACAACGCCTGGTCTCGCTGATTCGTCAGAGTGAGTCGAGCCGCGCTGCGGCCGACCTGGCACAAATTCGCTACCGCGAAGGCACCGTGGATTTCCTGGTGCTGCTCGACGCGCAACGTGAACGCCTGGCAGCCGAGGATTCCCAGGCCCAGGCCGAGGTTGACCTGTATCGTGGCATCGTCGCCATCTACAAGGCGCTCGGCGGTGGCTGGCAACCCGAGACGGTCGCCAGCCGGTAACCCTTTCAAGAGCTCCTTTGGTTGGCCGCAACCAACCAGATTTTTGCCCCGCGTCTCATTCGGTCGCGGGGCTTTTTTTGCTCTCCAGCACTGTCACCGTCGCGACGACGACCGCGGTGTAGCCGCTCAACACAAACGCCTGGGAACGGGTGTAACGCAGTAGCGTGCCACCCGCGATGCATATCCCCAGCCATATCGCCAGCGTGACAATGAACGGCAGCGGTGCCTGAGGGAAAATAGCCATGATCAGTACCGCCACCGCGGCACCGAGGGTGGTGCCGATAACCTGGCCAAAGCTTCGTGCCAACGCCATGCCGCCCAACGGTTGGCTGACAATCACCACCGCCATGATCGACCATTTGGGTTGATCGAGATCGAAGAGAAACGCCAGATAAAGGGTCAACAGTCCGGCCGCCATGGTCCTCAGCGCAAACAGCAACGTTGCCTGACCAGGGTTCATGATCATTTTGAAATAGTGGATCAGCGGCTGCATGGGTTAGCTCGATCAGTCCTCTCCAGCAAGCGTAGTCACTGCGACACCACGTTGAGAGGTTTCAGCGCCTGAAGGTCAGCTTGCGCCCATCAAGCAGGCGTTTAAGCAGGTTCGGGGTTTGACTGCCCGCGCAAGTTTACCGAAGCGTGCG
>CAYNGZ010000228.1:0-9228 GCA_964396695.1 uncultured Pseudomonas sp. | reverse complement strand
TTGCGCCACCTCCGTGAGGTGGGGAGGCCGGCTAGATGATTCTCAGATTTATTTTTTGACTCCAGACATCAGCCTGGCAACTCGACTTTCTTCAGCAGTTCGTAAAGCCCATTAGGCACCAACGGCGATTCGTCAGTGAAGCTTGCGCAAGAATGCCACTTCGCCGTGAAGGTAGCACCATCGCTCTCCTGACCGTTCAAGTGCGGCAGTTCGTAAACACCTGAATCCACAAACTGTGCATCGTACACCTGCACGATTTCGTGTCCTGGCGTGCCGTTGTACGTGAAGAGGCTTTCAAGCGTACCGAGCAAGTGAACATCCGTGATGGGTAAACCGAGTTCTTCCTGTACTTCTCGCGCAACGGCTTGGGCGCTGGTTTCGCCGAACTCGATGCCGCCGCCGATCGGGCGGAAGAAGGTCTGTTGTTTGACGGGGTCGTAAGCTTCGTTGACCAGAATCCTTCCATCGTGATGAAAGATGCAGATTGCGAGGGGGCGGATGCGTTGCGTGGTCATGAAGTGAAGTCCATTTACATTGAAGAGTGCCTGTAGCAACGGCCGAAGTCTGCTACAGGTCAGTGTCCATTTTAGAAATCAGAAGTTTGCCGGGGTGTTGGCACTGATGATTTCAGCTTCATCCGCCCCAATATTCCGAAACCGATGCGGCAGCGTCGTCGGAAAGTAATAGCCGTCGCCAGCGTTGAGCACACTAATCTGCCCATCCACGGTCAACTCAACCGTGCCCCGCGTCACCAGCCCGCACTCCTCCCCTTCCGCGTGCACAATCGGCTCTTCGCCAGAGCTGGCACCCGGCGCGTATTGCTCGCGCAGCAGCCGCATCTGCCGGCTCGGCACCGAAGCGCCAATCAGCAACAACCGCAGGCCATGACGGCCGAGGTCCGGCTGTTCATTGGCGCGGAAGACGTATTGGTGTTCGCGGGGCGGTTGGTCGAAGGTGAAGAAGTCCGCCAACGACATGGGAATGCCTTCGAGCAGTTTTTTCAGAGAACTGACGGAGGGGCTGACTCGATTCTGTTCGATCAGGGAGATGGTGGCATTGGTGACGCCGCTACGCCGGGCCAGCTCGCGCTGGGACAGTTTGTAGCTTTCGCGTACTAATTTGAGTCGAGAACCCGTATCCATGACAGCCTTATGTGAGAGCAACTTAAGGGTAATGGGGGCGGATGGCGGGCGGGCGCGGAGGCCGCGAATCACGCCGTTCCCCTGTCCCGGAACCGTGAAAGGCGGCTATTAAATCACGTTTGTTCGTGCAGCTCAGCAGCTTCGATAAACGGCCTGAAAAAAAGCCGGCGGCCCCGTTTTTCGGTGGCCGCCGGTAAGGTTCAACCTAGATGCCGAAACGGTCGCGCAGCGCGTAATACGCGGCGCCCATGGCGGTGAGCGGGGCCTGGAAGGTGCGACCGCCGAACATCGGCATGTGCGGCAAGGAGGCGAACGCGTCGAAGCGTTCGGCGTCGCCACGGATCATTTCCGAGATCAGTTTGCCGGCCAGGTGCGAACAGGTGACGCCGTGGCCGCTGTAGCCCTGCATGTAGTAGGCATTTTTCTCGATACGGCCGAATTGCGGCATGCGCGACATGGTCAGCAGGAAGTTGCCGGTCCAGCGGTAGTCGATCTTCACGTCTTTCAATTGCGGGAAGGTCTTGAGGATTTTCGGGCGGATCAGTTGCTCGATGTCATTCGGTTCGCGGGCGCCGTAGACCACGCCGCCGCCGTACAGCAGACGATTGTCGGCGGTCAGGCGGTAGTAATCGAGCAGGTAGTTGCAGTCTTCGACGCAGTAGTTGTTGGTGATCAGACTCTTGGCGACTTTGGCCGACAAGGGCTCGGTGACGACGATTTGCGAACCGCACGGCATGCTTTTGCGGGTGACGCGGCTGTCGAGGTCCTGAGGCAAATAGGCGTTACCGGCGATCAGCAGGTATTTGGCACGCACCACGCCTTTGGCGGTGCGCACGATGATCGGCTCGCCGTAGGTGATTTCCACCGCCGCCGATTGCTCGTAGATCTTGCCGCCCAGGCCGATGATCGCCGAGGCTTCACCGAGTGCCAGGTTCAGCGGATGGATGTGGCCGCCCTGCATGTCCAGCAGGCCGCCGACGTAGTTGTCCGAGCCGACTTCTTTGGCGATGTCCTTGGCGTTGAGCATTCTCAGGTTCTTGTTGCCGTAGCGCTCCCAGCTGCGCTTCTGCTCGGCCAGGCCTTTGAGCTGCTTCTTGTTCAGCGCCGCGAAAATACCGCCGGGCTTGTAGTCGCACTTGATGTCGTACTGCTTGATGCGCGAACGGATGATGTCCGCGCCCTCAAAGATCATGCTGCCCAGGACTTCGGCAGTCTTGTCGCCGTAACGTTCCTCGATGACATCGACGTCGCGGCTGTAGGAGTTGACCAGTTGACCGCCGTTGCGACCGCTGGCGCCGTAGCCGACCTTGGCGGCTTCCAGCACGGTGACGCTGTAGCCCGCCTCACTGAGGAACAGGGCCGACGACAAACCAGTGTAGCCCGCGCCGATGACGCAGACATCGCACTCGACCAGGCCTTCGAGCACCGGAAAATCGATGGTCTCGTTGCGGGTCGCGGCGTAGTAGCTGTTTACATGATTTTGTTTAACAGAGCTTTGTTTCATAAATTTCTCCGATGGCCGCAGGCACACGCCTGCGACCGCCGCTGTATAAGGGTTAGAGCTTGATCCAGGTCGCTTTGAGTTCGGTGTACTTGTCGAACGCATGCAGCGATTTGTCCCGACCGTTACCCGACTGCTTGAACCCGCCGAACGGCGCGGTCATGTCGCCACCGTCGTACTGGTTCACCCAGACGCTGCCGGCGCGCAAACCGCGAGCGAAGGTGTGGGCCTTGCTCAGGTTGCGGGTCCAGACCCCGGCTGCCAGACCGAAAAAGCTGTCGTTGGCAATCGCCAACGCTTCTTCAGCCGTGTCGAAGGTGATCAGCGACAGCACCGGGCCGAAGATCTCTTCCCGGGCGATGGTCATGGCGTTGGTCACGCCGTCGAAAATCGCCGGTTCCACGTACAGGCCGCCGGTGTCTTCAAGGGTGCGATTGCCGCCCGCAATCAGGTTGGCGCCCTGCTCTTTGCCGACGCTGATATAGCGCAGCACCGACTCCAGTTGACGTTGATCGACCACTGCGCCGACCGTCGTTGCCGGATCGAGGGCGTGCCCCGGTTTCCAGGCTTGCAGTGCTTCCACCAGCAGCGGAATGAACTGCTCGCGGATCGAACGCTCCACCAGCAACCGCGAACCGGCGGTGCAGACTTCGCCCTGGTTGAAGGCAATCGCACCAGCCGCCGCTTGTGCTGCCGCACGCAAATCCGGCGCGTCGGCAAACACCACGTTCGGGCTTTTGCCACCGGCTTCCAGCCAGACGCGTTTCATGTTGCTTTGCCCGGCATAGATCAGCAGTTGCTTGGCAATCGCCGTCGAGCCGGTGAAGGCCAGCACGTCGACATCCATGTGCAACGCCAGCGCCTTGCCGACGGTGTGGCCGAAACCCGGCAGCACGTTGAACACGCCTTTCGGGATACCGGCGTCGAGCGCCAGTTGGGCGATGCGGATTGCCGTCAGTGGCGACTTTTCCGAAGGCTTGAGGATGAACGAGTTACCCGCCGCCAGGGCCGGTGCGAACTTCCAGCTGGCCATGATCAACGGGAAGTTCCACGGCACGATGGCCGCGACCACGCCCGACGGTTCACGCGTGACCAGGCCCAGCTGATCGTGCGGCGTCGCCGCGACTTCGTCGTAGATTTTATCGATCGCCTCGGCGCTCCAGCGGATCGCGTTGGCGGTCGCTGGAATGTCGATGCTCATGGCGTCGCTGATCGGCTTGCCCATGTCGAGGGTTTCCAGCAGCGCCAGTTCTTCCTGGTTCGCCAGAATCAGATCGGCGAAACGAATCAGGATGCGCTTGCGCTCCGCCGGGGCCAGTTTGGCCCAAACGCCGGATTCGAACGTCCGGCGGGCAACCTGCACCGCCAGATCCGCGTCGGCTTCGTCGGTGCTGGCGACGTTCGCCAGGAAGCGGCCGTCCACCGGGCTCACGCATTCAAACGTGTCGCGGCTGAATGCCGAGCAGTAGTGGCCGTCAATGAATGCCCGACCTTCGATTGTCAAGGACTGGAAGCGTTGCTCCCAGTCGCTGCGAGTGTTTGTCATGGTTGTGACTCGACGCAGGGGAATTGGGTGGTTCTCTGCCTGATGTGTTCTGCTGGGGATCCAGCCCTCACCCTGGCCCTCTCCCGGAGGGAGAGGGAACTGACCAAGTTGTCTCAAGACATTCAGCGACCTGACCGATCCAGTCGATTATGGATTCGACACAAAAGCGTCAGGTCGCAGGAGTTCCCGAGCATCTCCCGATCAGTCCCCTCTCCCTTTGGGAGAGGGTTAGGGTGAGGGGCTTCGCAGACTCAGACCGTATGCAGATACCAGTTGTACTCAAGGTCCGAGATGGAGTTTTCGAACTCGGCCAGCTCGCTTTCCTTGCACGCCACGAACACGTCGATGTACAGCGGGTCGATGTAGCGGGCCATGACTTCGCTGTCGTCCAGCTCACGCAAGGCATCGCGCAGGTTGTTCGGCAGGCTCTGTTCGTTCTGCTCGTAGCTGTTGCCTTCCACCGGCGCGCCGGGCTCGATCTCGTTGGTCAGGCCGTGGTGAATACCGGCCAGAACCGAAGCCATCAGCAGATACGGGTTGGCGTCGGCGCCAGCCACGCGGTGCTCGATACGCACGGCGTCTGCAGAACCGGTCGGCACACGCACCGCCACGGTGCGGTTGTCGATGCCCCAGCTCGGCGAGTTCGGCACGTAGAACTGGGCGCCGAAACGACGGTACGAGTTGACGTTCGGGCAGAGGAAGGCCATCTGCGCCGGCAGGGTCTCGAGCACACCGCCGATCGCGTGACGCAGTGCGGCGTTCTGCTCGGGATCCTCGCTGGCAAAGATGTTGTTGCCTTCTTTATCAAGAATCGAAATGTGCACGTGCAGACCGTTGCCCGCCTGGCCCGGATACGGCTTGGCCATGAAGGTGGTGTCCATCTCATGGTCATAGGCGATGTTCTTGATCAGACGTTTGAGCAGTACCGCGTAGTCGCAGGCCTTGATCGGGTCGGCAACGTGGTGCAGGTTCACTTCGAACTGCGCCGGCGCACTTTCCTTGACGATCGCGTCGGCCGGGATGCCTTGCTCTTTCGCACCTTCCAGAATGTCCTGGAGGCAGTCGACGTATTCGTCCAGATCGTCGATCAGGTACACCTGCGTCGACATCGGACGCTTGCCGGACACCGGCGAGCGTGGCGACTGCGGACGACCGTTCACGTTGTCCTGGTCGATCAGATAGAACTCCAGCTCGAATGCGGCGCAGATGGTCAGGCCCATTGCGTCGAACTTGCTGACGATCTGACGCAGCACTTCACGTGGGTCGGCGAAGAACGGTTCACCTTCCAGTTCGTGCATGGTCATTAACAGTTGCGCGGTCGGGCGCTTCTGCCAGGGTTCGATGCTGAGGGTATCGGGGATCGGATAGCAGATTCGGTCAGCATCGCCGATGTCCAGACCCAGGCCGGTGCTTTCCACCGTAGAACCGTTGATGTCCAGAGCGAACAGAGAAGCCGGGAGGTTGATGCCTTTCTCGTAAACCTTGTGGAGACTGGTGCGCTCGATGCGCTTGCCGCGCACCACACCGTTCATATCCGCAATCAGAAGGTCGACGTACAAAACCTCAGGATGTTTCTTAAGGAATGCGTTTGCTTCGTTGAGTTGAACGGCACGCGAGGGGACCGACATGATGCACCTATTAAGCTGTTAATTATTATGTTCAACACCCTTTCACGAGCCCAGTCAATCCGAAAGGGAAAGTGAAGTCAATAGCGAACACAGCGCCTTTCACGTTGAATTTATTGGCCGATTCAGCCGCCAATCGACCTTTTCACTGCCCAGAACCCGCGCCAGCTCAGATCTCCGGCCTCTTTTCCGTTTAGAATTTTTTACATGAGAGTTGTCAATTAAAATCAACGAGGCTAAGCTCCGGAAAAGCTCGTTCAAGTGTGAAACTTCGAGGTGATAAAAATGGCACTCAAGCCATTGATCGGCGTTACTGCGTGCGTCAAACAGATTGGCCTGCACCCCTACCACGTCAGCGGCGATAAGTACTTGCGTGCTGTCAGCGTTGCGGCGTTGGGGCTTCCGGTGGTCATTCCTTCCTTAGGCGACCTGACCGAGATCGATGAACTGCTCGCGCATCTCGACGGTTTGCTGCTGACCGGCTCGCCTTCGAACGTGGAGCCCTTCCACTATCAAGGCCCCGCCAGCGCACCCGGCACGGATCACGATCCTGCCCGGGACAGCACCACCCTTCCCTTATTGCGTGCAGCCATTGCCGCCGGCGTTCCGGTGCTCGGTATCTGTCGCGGCTTTCAGGAAATGAACGTGGCACTCGGTGGCAGCCTTCATCAGAAGGTCCACGAACTCCCCGGCATGCTTGATCACCGGGAAGCGGATCACCCGGACCTCGCCGTGCAGTACGCACCGACTCATGTGGTCAACGTGCAACCGGGCGGCGTGTTCCAGGCGCTGGAATTGCCGCCGGTGTTCCAGGTCAATTCGATTCACAGCCAAGGCATCGACAGACTTGCCCCTGGCCTGCGTGCCGAAGCCATCGCTCCCGATGGCCTGATTGAAGCCTTCTCTGTTGATAGAGGGCCTGTCGAGCACAGCCAGGCCTTTGCCCTCGGCGTGCAATGGCACCCGGAATGGCAGGTGCTGGACAACCCGGTGTACTTGCGCATCTTCCAGGCGTTTGGCGACGCGTGCCGGCAACGGGCGGCGCTGCGTCAACGCGCTGACTGACGACCTCAAACAGCACTCAACGATTTAACTGCCCCCGTGAGCCCGGCGGGTGCGCTCTTGCGCGCCAGCCATTCACGAATACAACAAAACGCTAAAACAAAAAGCATCACCCGGCAGCCAGGAAGGCGGCGCCGAATCGGCCTGCTCAGTGCAGGTTCGCAATCAACTATTAAGTCAGGCCGCATTGGCCCGACGACTGACACCTGTTGGGAGTTTCACATGGCAAACGCCTCCAGCACTTACAGGAAGGCCCTTGAAGGTAACCAGCAACCCAAAAAGATTCTGGTAAGAGTCGACCGCGTCACCAAGAAGTTTGACGAAACCGTTGCCGTAGACGATGTGTCCCTGGACATCCACCAAGGCGAAATTTTCGCCTTGCTCGGCGGTTCGGGTTCCGGCAAATCGACACTCCTGCGCATGCTGGCAGGCTTTGAGCGACCGACCGACGGGCGCATCTACCTCGACGGCGTAGACATCACCGAGATGCCGCCGTACGAGCGACCGATCAACATGATGTTCCAGTCCTACGCGCTGTTCCCGCACATGACCGTGGCACAGAACATCGCCTTCGGCCTGAAGCAGGACCGTCTGCCCGCCAGTGAAATCGACGCCCGCGTCGAAGAAATGCTCAGGCTGGTGCATATGACCCAATACGCCAAGCGCAAACCGCATCAGCTCTCTGGCGGTCAGCGTCAGCGTGTTGCACTGGCCCGCTCGCTGGCCAAGCGGCCGAAGCTGCTGTTGCTCGACGAGCCGATGGGCGCACTGGATAAAAAGCTGCGCTCGCAGATGCAGCTCGAACTGGTGGAGATCATCGAGCGCGTCGGCGTGACCTGCGTCATGGTGACCCACGACCAGGAAGAGGCCATGACCATGGCCGAGCGGATCGCGATCATGCACCTGGGCTGGATCGCCCAGATCGGTAGCCCGGTCGACATCTATGAAGCGCCGGTCAGCCGCATGGTCTGCGAATTCATCGGCAACGTGAACGCCTTCGACGGCACCGTTGTAGAAGATCTGGAAGGTCACGCGATCATTCACAGCCCGGATCTTGCACAGAAGATCTACGTCGGTCATGGCGTGAGTACGTCGGTGCAGGACAAGTCGATCACCTACGCCATCCGCCCGGAAAAACTGCTGGTCGGCACCGTCAAACCCGAGACCCGTTACAACTGGTCCGAGGGCAAAGTGCATGACATCGCCTACCTCGGCGGACACTCGGTGTTTTACGTGGAGCTGCCTGGCGGCAAGATCGTGCAATCGTTCATGGCCAACGCCGAACGCCGTGGCACACGCCCGACGTGGGACGATCAGGTTTACGTCTGGTGGGAAGACGACAGCGGCGTGGTACTGCGCGCATGAACACTCTCACTCAGCAGTTTCAGCGGTTTTTGCCGAGCGGCCGTAAAGTCGTGATCGGTATTCCATTCCTGTGGCTGTGCCTGTTCTTCATGCTGCCGTTTTTCCTGGTGATGAAGATCAGCTTTTCCGAAGCAGCCCTGGCCATTCCACCCTACTCCGAGATCTACAGCTTCGCCGAACAGAAGTTTCAGCTGCTGTTGAACCTCGGCAACTACGCCATGCTGACCGGTGATGAACTGTACCTCTCGGCCTATCTGGGCTCACTGAAAGTGGCGCTCCTCAGCACGGCCATGTGCCTGGTGATCGGCTTCCCGATGGCCTACGCGATTTCCAGGGCCAGCAAGGAAGCGCAGAACGTCTTGCTGTTGCTGATCATGATGCCGACCTGGACGGCGATCCTGATCCGGGTTTACGCGTGGATGGGCATCCTCAGCAACAACGGCTTGCTGAACGCCTTCCTGCTGTGGACCGGGCTGATTTCGCAGCCGATAGAAGTCCTCAACACCAACACCGCGGTCTACATCGGTGTCGTGTACGCGTATTTGCCGTTCATGGTGCTGCCGCTGTACGCCAACCTGGTCAAGCATGACGCCAGCCTGCTGGAGGCCGCATCGGACCTGGGCTCGAGCAACTTCAACAACTTCTGGAAAATCACCGTGCCGCTGGCCAAAAACGGCATCATCGCAGGCGCAATGCTGGTGTTCATCCCGGTGGTCGGTGAGTTCGTGATCCCGGAACTGCTGGGCGGCCCGGAAACCCTGATGATCGGTCGCGTGCTGTGGCAGGAGTTCTTCAACAACCGTGACTGGCCGGTGGCGTCCGCGTTGGCGGTGGTGATGCTGGCGATCCTGATTGTGCCGATCATCCTGTTCAACCGCAGCCAGGCCAAAGAGATGGAGGGACGGGCATGAACCGTTTCGGATTTTCAAGAATGATGCTGGTGCTCGGCCTGCTGTTCATCTACCTGCCGATGCTGATCCTGGTGAT
>CAYNGZ010000227.1:8733-9240 GCA_964396695.1 uncultured Pseudomonas sp. | reverse complement strand
TACATTCATGCGGCGCTGATTCTCATACAGCTCCTCAAGCTGCAGGGATCGCTCCAGGCGAAAAATAATCTCGCCGTTCATGCTTCGATGGTTGGCCCTTGCTTGGGTGTTGATGGAAGGGCGTAGACCATCAGGGAGGCGGAGAACGAACTTATCCTGCTGATGGGATTCAGGTTTGGTGGCTTGCTCAGACATAGTGGGACACTCCCTGTGTATGGGACAAAGTGGTGGGGTGGGCCAGCAACTGCGCGACCACGGCGGCGTCGCGCTCTGACAGATCGCCCAGAGTTTGGGCCATTTCGGCGAGGCATTCGAGGCGCTGGCGGGCATCCGGTGTTTTGTGAATCAGGTAGCCGATCAGCGCGGCGGCGATCAGCGCCAGCGCCAGCATCGGCCGCGGCGGCCTTAACGTTTTTCCAGCGGGCTGGGCGGGGGGCGTTGGTACCATTTTTTCCACTCCTCTTGTGTTGCTTGTGTGTCGGGTTTTTTCTCCCGTGTTTTTGTTTT
>CAYNGZ010000227.1:0-8723 GCA_964396695.1 uncultured Pseudomonas sp. | reverse complement strand
TTTGGATTCAGGTGGCCGATCGGCGTGGGGCGGTTCATGGCCGTTGCCGGGTTCGGGCGCGTCGGGTTGAACGTGTTGCCAGCGGCCTGGGCGGGGGCTGTGGTAGCCTTGTGTTCGCTGCTGCTTGGGTGCTGTGCTTGCATGGTGTTGCTCCTCTTGTGGTGGTTGGTGTCGGGGAGCTGCAACTCCTCGACACCGTCTCTTTTCACGCCTGCCGCAACTGGCTGGCGGTGAATACCGGGCGCTGTTCGCAGCGCACTTCAAACAATCCCAAGTCGTGACCGTCTACGTCCTGCAGGTGCACGACGGTTATGAATGTCGGGGTTTCCTCGGGGTGGTCCTGCCAGTGCGCCACGGCGGCCAGTTCCGCCAGGTCCTCGGGTGTACGCATATCGACGTAGCCCGACGGCAACGAAAGCTGACCCACCAGAGCGTTGGCGCTGTAGCGAATAATCATTTCTCCCCCTACGCCTGGCGCACCAGGTGCAGCACAAAGTCGGATGGAATGCCGGAGTGCAGGCCCTGGGTTTTCAGTTCCATGACGGCCTTGATCTGAAACTGTGTGCAGTCGTCGGCCAGGAAGTACTTGGCTCCGGCCATGGCCTGGTCGCGGATCAGATTCACAAAGTAGGGAGTGGTGCAGTTCGCCCCGACGTGGATTTCAGCGGGTAAGCCCTGGCGTTTCAGCTCAGCTTGAATGGCACGGAGTTGCGTTGTTTTCCCAGTTGTCCTCGGGCCGCTTATGACTTCAATTTGCATGGTGTTACCTCTCTCTGGTGGTGACGCGGAATCCCCGCGCAAATAAAAACGTGTGTAGTCCCTTCTTACGTCCAGAACATCCGGAACATTTGAAAGCTGGTTTTCTGGAGCCCTTGATTTACGGGGCCTCCAGCGGTATTGAAATGTTCCGGTATTACTGGAACATGCCGGAACATGAATTCCGCTGAAAATAGCTGCAGCCCAAGTGGAATAAGGGCTGTAGCCATGTTCCGGTGAAAAGCTCCAACCGGAACATTGCCGGAACATGGTGGAATGGATTTTGTTCCGGTGTGTTCCAGTGTGTTCCGGCGCCACTGGAACATTTTTTATTGCTTAACTACCTGTATTTATTGATATTTTTATTATCAATTCAGAAATGTTCCGGATGTTCCAGACAGAACTTGGGACTTCGCACAAAAACCATGGATCCCTAAGGGACCCCCCCTGGCCATAGCTGCCCCAAACTTTTCAGCCTCCCTCACGCTTGCTGAAAAACCACAAGTTCAGAGGTCGTTTTTCGAGGCGGGAGCGTGCTCTGCGTGTCTCGATGAATTTGTGCGTGGTGCTGCTGGATAAGGCGCGACGTAGCAGGGCATCTGGAATGATTTCTTGGCCGGCCAGCTTGCAGCGCTGCTGGAAGTGCTCGATGTTGATGCCAATCAGTTCTTTGTCGATGCTGTGATTCAACGTCTCGCGGACCTCCTCGCGGTCACCGTCGCTATCGCTGATCGCCACCACGTCCTCATTGAGGTAGTGATAGATCTGCCAGAATTTCGCGGCCGTGGGGTCCTCGGACTTGCATCGCTGCTGGCGATCGATGGCCCGTCCTTCAACGTGTTTGGCCAGGTTGTTGGTGTCCCGATCGGTCCAGTCCGGGAAGAAGGCCTGCGTGGCGAAGGCAGCCGCCATGACCTGGGCATGGGACTGGTAGATCCTCATTTCCTTGATCGCAGGATTCGCCATCAGCTGACGCTCATACCGGGGGAAGGCGTCGAAGTAGCGTTCCAGCCACAGCTTTTCATTGGTCAGGCAGTGACGGAGGTAGCCGCCCAGCTCCTTTGCTTTCATGGCCCTGAGGCGGTCGGCCAAGGGCTTGAGAGTCAAGCTGTGGCCGTCCTTGGTGCAATGGAAGTGGACGATGCGGGATAGGGTGGCTTCGTCGCCGGTAATGCTCGCGTTTTGCGACATCGCCAGCGCACCGCGCCATATGTCCACCCGTTTCTCGTTGCCTCCAGTCTTTACGCCGGTTACACGCAGTTGGGCGTGATAGTCGAACATGGGTTTCACATCGTCCCAGGTGAATTGCACTGTCACGGTACGGCCCTGGGCGTCCGTATAGGTCCGGTCAGACTCGATCAGCACCATGGGTAGATTGCTTACCTCGGCGAAGGCTCGGAGTAAACCGACCATGCTTGCACCTGAGCCGCTGGGTTTGGTGCCTTCCATATTCTCGCGACCCAGCAGCCGCCACAGAAAACGCAGCAAGGACGACTTGCCAGCACCAGGTTCGCCGGTCAGTTCCAAGAAACCGAACGATGCTTGCTCGCTGGCGATCTGTTGGACGAACAGGGAAGCCGTCCACCAGGACAATGCGCCCAGGCCGTTCATGCCGTTCACAGCCAGGAAGTCAGGGAACCACGACGGATCAAAGTTTTCGCCCCGTTCGAACCTGATGGTGGACAGAGCCGTCTTGATGCCCTGGCCTTTTACCTCGATAAATCCATGGCTGTTCACCGGCAGCTCGCGGCCACCTTGGAATCCAAACTCAGGGAAACAGTAGGTTCCGGTGTCCTCGTCGTAGCCTAGGAAAGGCAGGCTGCGAACAGTGCGTACAGGCCGTCGTTCGTCGTTGAGCCACTTCGCCTTGAGAATGGCCAGCTCACGTGCCCCCCCTTCGAAGTTGCCGCCAGGAGTGAAGTCGAGCATGCCCTTGACGAAGCCCCGCGGATCCGCGATCGCTCCAGATGAGAGGGCGGCCTGGCAATTCCTACTCAGGTCCGGAAACGCGAAGCTGAAGTGGTAGCGCTGCTCGCCGGTGATACTGTCTTTTTCCAGGTAGTCCAGATCTGGAATGCAGTTGGATACTTGGGCAATGCGTGACGTGCTGTAGAAAATCTCTCGATTGCCCTCCAACTTGTCATCGCCTAGCGCTTTAGTCAGCTCGGCTTGGTTGACGCGAACAGAGAACAGCTGGTTGCGAAACTCCACCAGGTAGAACCCGGAAGGACGGCGGAGGTAGACCAGGTACGCAAGTTTCCGGGCGCTATCAGCAGCGAATAGGCGCCCGCGATAACAGGCGTCATCCATGAAATTCTCGTCCAGCTTGCCGTCCCGGTACACGTCGTCCCAATCCTGCTCGCCGGCCAGGGCAACCCAACCAATCTCGCGCATTTCGCGGAGCTGGCGCAGGTACTTGGGAATGTACTTATGGCCGGCCTTGTCATCATCCAGACCGATGACCCAGGTGACCAACTTGCCTTTATTGGCCTCAATCACTTCCCAAGGGAAGTTGACGCAGCTGATCGAGGCGATGGCCTTGAACCCGGCAAGGTACAGAGCAATGGCGTGGAATATGCCTTCTACGACATACACCCGATCGCTTTTCTCGATGGTCATGCCAGGTGGCATCCAGCCCTTGCCCTGGTAGTCGGTACCGAACTTGACGTGGGCTTTCTTGCCCTCGTGCAGTTCTACAGCCTTGGCGTCGATCAGGCGTTCCCAATAGCCATTGCACAGGGCAAACCGCACCGTGTCGGCCCAGGTTCCATTGGGCATCTGGCGGCGGCCTTGCTCATACCAGCCAGCCAGCTTGCTGATATCAAAGCCGCGATTACGTTGCAGGTAGGCGTCGGCCGTGGCGTTGGGTTTCTCCAGCGTCTTGGGGAAACGCTCGCTGAGGTTTTCGAACAGGTAGCTGTAGCGCTCGCGGGTCTTCTCGGTGAAACGGCATTCGTTCTCCCGATTGCACATCAGCACCCATGGTTTCTTGACGCTGATGAACAGCCGGCGCTCGCCACAGTTTGGGCAAATACCTTTCTGCATGGACTTTTCGCTGATGCTCTTGAAGTCCAGTTCAAGGTCATTTTTCAGGGCATCGACAACCTCATTGCTATAGATGCTGTCGAAATCCGGCCGGCGGCGGTTTGTCACTGTGGTCACTTACACCTCGCCTGCTGATTTGTTGCTTTTGCCGCCGCGTGCGCGCTCGGCTTGTTCGGCCGCTTCCATAGCCAGGTGCACCATGTTGATCAGGACGGCCTTAGAGCCAGGAGGTGGTGGTAGAACGAGATAGATTCCTTGATCTACCGCCTTTCGGATTGCTGAGTCGGACTGTCCAGAGCGCCGGACGAACTCGGCTACTGTTACGTATGGCGTGTCTATGCAGATCTTCATTCTGATACCCTCGCTGGTTACCCTATGGGAAATATGGGACATGCGTTCCTTACAAGGAACATGTTCATTCCTCACAAGGAACATGTCAAGAGGGCTTGATGGACTTCGCCGCGAAATTCAAATTGATTCGAAAAGCTGAGCGGTTGACGCAGAAGGAGTTCTGCGAGCTGTTGGGCTTCAGTGAAAGCACTTTCAGAAAATATGAAGCTGGGTTTATTGAGGTAGGGGCGCCCGCACTTCTGAAGATTGCTAACCATCCTCGGTTCACGAAATACACCCTATGGCTCATGACTGACCAAACGGCGTCTGAGTGTGGGCAAGTCAGTCCGGAATAACCTATGTCTATCAAGCAGCTAGCGGATGGCCGCTATAAGGTCGACTGCCGCCCGGAAGGTGGTTATGGCGGGCGTATACGCAAGGTTTTCAGGACCAAGGGTGAGGCGTTGTATTTTGAGCGCCGGATCATGGGGGAGGGGGTAAAAGGGGAGTATGAGAAGAAACCCAAGGCCGACCTGCGAAGGCTGACGGACTTGATTGACCGCTGGTTCAAGCTCCACGGCCAATCGTTGAAGACGGGGCTGCAGCGTAAGGATCTGCTGGATCTGATGGCAGAGCGCATGGGCAACCCTATGGCCACGCAGTTCAGCGCCGCGGACTTTGCGCAGTACCGCGCAGAGCGGGCCGAGGGAAAACACTCCAGGTACACCAAGGAGGGGCAGCCAGGCAGGCCTGTAAGCGCGAACATGCTCAACCATGAACTGGCTTACTTGCGAGCCGTGTTCAACGAGTTGAAGCGGTTAGGGGAATGGGACGGGGAGAACCCGCTGGACAATGTTCGCAGTCTGCGATTTGACGAAACGGAGATGGCTTACCTGCTCCGTGAACAGATCGGCCCTTTTCTGGAGTGTGTGAAAGCCTTGGATAGCGACACCTTGCTGATATCTGAGGTGTGTTTGTCCACTGGTGCCCGTTGGGGAGAGGCTGAGGGATTACAGCCGCGCCAGGTGCGCCAGCAGCGCATCCAGTACCACAAGACGAAGTCGAGCAAGAATCGCACTGTGCCAATCTCCAAGGCGCTGGAGCGGCGTCTGTTGGAGGCCCTACCGTTCAAGCCTTGCTATGACATATTCCGGCGGGCTGTCGAAATTGCGGAGCTGGATCTACCGGCGGGACAGCTGACCCACGTTTTGCGTCATACCTTCGCCAGCCACTACATGATGAATGGCGGCGACATAATCACCCTTCAAAAAGTGCTTGGTCATGCGACCCTGGCCATGACTCAGAAGTACGCTCATTTCAGTCCTGGACACATGGCGGAAGTCGTCAATCTCAACCCTTTGGCGTTTCAAGTTGGACACTTCTTGGACACTTCGGCGGTTTTGACTGAAACCGAGACGGCCTAAACCCATATGCCAGATACGCGAAAGCCGCGCAGTGCGCGGCTTTCAAAGGTGGTGGGCCCACACGGACTTGAACCGTGGACCAAAGGATTATGAGTCCTCTGCTCTAACCAACTGAGCTATAGGCCCTCAGTAGGTCGCGGATTATAACGACGGTTTCTCGGCAGTGCTATCCGAAAAGTCTGAAACTGCGATACGAAGGAAGGTCGCGGCGAATTCGTCGGCGGGCAGGGGCAGGCTCACAATGTAGCCCTGGATCTGTTCGCAGCCTTCGGTCGTCAGGAATTGCTGCTGCGCCTGGGTTTCAACGCCTTCGGCAATGATCGTGAATTGCATGCTGCGGCCCAGGGCGATGATTGCGCGGACAATGGCGGCATCGTGTGGATCATCCGGCAGGCCACGGACAAACGACTGGTCGATTTTCAGGAAATCCAGCGGCAGCCGTTTGAGATAACTCAGCGAGGAATAGCCCGTACCAAAGTCGTCGATGGCCAGTTGCACGCCCAGGCGTTTGAGCTGGTGCAGGACTTCAAGCGCCTCTTCAGCCTGGCTCATGATGAAGTTTTCGGTGATTTCCAGTTGCAGCAAGCCGGGCTTGAGCCGGTTGTCCTTGAGCAGTTGTTCGATGCGGCCCAGCAGGTTTGGCTGGCGTAGCTGCGCTCCGGCGAGGTTGACCGACAGCGGACCGAAACCTTCATAGCATTTGTTCCACTCGTGCATCTGCAGGCAGGCCTGCTCCAGCACCCAGTCACCGATTTGCAGGATCATGCCATTTTCTTCGGCCAACGGGATGAAGTGTTCGGGCGGTACGTCGCCGAAGGCTGGATGATGCCAGCGGATCAGGGCTTCGGCACCTACGAGGTGTAGGTGATTGAGGCTGATTTTGGGTTGATAGAACAGCGTCAGTTCGTCGCGCTCGATGGCGCGGCGCAGTTCATGTTCCAGTGCGACGCGTTCGCTGGCCTGTGCGGTCAGATCGCGGGTGTAGCGCTCTACCCGGTTGCGGCCTTTGGCTTTGGAGCGGTACATCGCCGCATCGGCGTTCTTGATCAGCGTGGCGACGTCGCTGCCGTCCTTGGGGTAGAGGCTGGTGCCGATGCTGGCACTGATGAAGAACTCGTGCTCGCCGGCCTGGAAGGGCGCTGTGAAGCAGTTCAGCAGTTTGTTGGCGATATGGTCGGCATCGCTGGTCTGCTGCAAGCCCGGCAGCAGGATGATGAACTCATCCCCCCCCAGCCGCGCCACGGTATCGATGTCCCGAAGTTGCTCTTTGAGCCGCACCGCGATGCCTTTGAGCAGCAAGTCGCCCACCGGATGACCCAGGCTGTCGTTGATGTGCTTGAAGCGATCGAGGTCCAGGAACAGCACCGCACCCAGGCCACCGTTTTCTTGCTGGCTGTTGAGTGCGGTCTGCAAGCGGCTTTCGAACAGCGTCCGGTTCGGCAGCCCCGTCAACGGGTCGTGGTGGGCTTGATAGTCGAGTTTGGCCTGGGCGTGCTTGAGGCTTGAGATGTCAGCGAATACCGCAACGAAGTGGGTGATGAACCGGTCTTTGTTGCGTACTGCGCTGATGGTCAGCCAGCTGGGGTACAGCTCGCCATTCTTGCGCCGGTTGGAAATCTCGCCCTGCCAATGCCCTTCGGCGGTCAATTGATGCCACATCGCTGCGTAGAAGGCGCTGTCATGCAATCCAGAGGCGAGCAGCCTTGGGGTGTGGCCCAGGGCTTCGGTTTCGCTGTAGCCGGTGATCTCGGTAAACGCGCGGTTGACGGCGCTGATGTGCTGTTGGGTGTCAGTGATTAATACACCTTCTGCGGTGCTCTCGAATACCGTGGCGGCCTGTTGCAGTTTTTCCTGCATCAGGTGCCGTTCGGTGATGTCCCGGGCGATGGTCAGCATGCAGTCGTCATCGCCAATCGGCAGCGGTCGGCTGGACATCTCGCAGAGGCGGATCTGTCCATCCTTGCGGCGAATATGGCAGCTGAAATCGCGCACGAAGCCATCGCGTTTCAACAGGTCGAGCATCTGTCTGCGTTCGTTGAGGTTGACCCAGATACCGAGGTCGAAGGTCGAGCGGTCCACCGACATCGCACTGTTGAAGCCGGTGATGCGGCTGAAGCCTTCGTTGACTTCGATCAGCAGACCGTCACTCACGCGTGACAGTAACAAGCCGTCAGGGGAGGCATGAAAGGCTTTGGCGAATTTCTCTTCGGAGGTTTGCAGTTGTTGTTGGGTTTCTTTGAGCTGGCTGATATCGCGTACTACCACGACCAGCGCCGGGGTGGTGTCGAGCTCGAAGGGTTCGGCGGAGATCAGACCGGTGAACATCTGGCCATTGCTGCGACGAAAGGGCATCTCCAGGTTGCGAATACTGCCGGCCTGCAAGCGTTGCAAGAGGCCGGGGCCGACGCCAGGTATGCCCCAGATGTTCAGCTCGGTGGCGGTCTGTCCGATCACTTCTTTGGCGTTGAGACCGATTTGATCTTCGAACGCTTCGTTGACTTCCAGCAGGCAGCCGTCAGACAGGCGTGCAATAACCAGAATGTCCGGGCATTGCTGGAACACCGAGGCAAATTTCTGTTCGGAGAGGCGCAAGGCTTCCTCGGTTCTTTTGGCTTCGCTGATGTCGATCATCAGCCCGCGCATTATCGGTTCATGGCCGTGTTCGATCAGGCTGACGATGTCACGTACCCAGAGGCAGCGCCCGTCTGCCGTGATGACTCGGAAATCGAGGCTGTGGTCGCGCCCGGCGAGCAGTTCGTGATCGCAGAATGCCTGGGCGCGTGTGAGGTCGGCGGGGTGAATGATGTTGCGCCAGAAGCCCGGAATCAGCCAGTGGGACAGGGGATAACCCAGCAAGTCCTCGGCATGAGGGGACACGTAGCTGTAGGTGAAATCGCTGATTCGTGCTTCCCAGGCGATCGCCGAAAGGCTCTCCACCAACCCGCGGTAATGGTATTCGCTGGTGCGCAGTTCCTGTTCAAGCGCGACCCGACGAGAGATTTCCGAGCTCAAGCGGCGATTGATCCGGATCACCACGGCCAGTACGGTGACCAGCAGCAATACTCCTGGCAGACCGTACATCAGCAGATCGGACCAGAAGGTGCGGTGATCGAGGACGTTTCCGACCCAATGCTCCTGGATTGCACTGATTTCACCCGGACTCATGTC
>CAYNGZ010000226.1:0-9248 GCA_964396695.1 uncultured Pseudomonas sp. | reverse complement strand
CATGTTCCTTACGCGACAGCGCGGCCTCGAAGAGGGGGCGGCCCCTCCTACGGTATTCGAGATCCCTCGTAGGAGCTGGCGAAGCCTGCGATCCTTGGATCTACAGCTTTTCCAGCGCGATGTTCAATTCCAGCACATTCACCACCGGCGGGCCCACCAACGGCTGCTCGATGTGCGTATCCAGCAACTGCTGCAGGGTCGAGACCGGTAAATCACGCGCCGCCGCGACCCGCGCCAGTTGATAGGCAATTGCCGCCGGTGGCAAGTGGGGATCGAGGCCGCTGCCAGAAGTGGTCAGCAGCGCCAAGGGCACGGGCCCCTGGCCCGGCACCAGCTGTTTGCTGGCATCGTCGATGACCCGGGTCGCCAGTGCCGGATTGCTCGGTGCCAGGTTGCTCGCACTGCTCGAAACAGTCGCAAACGCCCCCGCCGAAGGCCGTGGATGAAACCACGCATCACCGACAAAATCCTGGGCAATCAGGGACGAGCCGCAGACCTTGCCATCGGCGTCACGCACCAGGCTGCCATTGGCCTGATCGGGGAACGCGACCTGGGCAACACCGGTCACCACCAGTGGATAAGCGACGCCCGTAATCAGGGTCATCAGAACAAGCAGGCTCAAGGCCGGACGAATCATTGTGGACATCATCAAATCCTCAATTCAGGTAAAACGCCGCGCCCGGGGCGCGGCGTGCAGCGGTTACACCAGGTGCAACGCCGTCAGCAGCATGTCGATCAATTTGATCCCCAGGAACGGCACGACAATGCCGCCCACGCCGTAGATCAGCAGGTTGCGACGCAGCAGATGCGCAGCGCTCGCGGCCTGGACCCGGACACCGCGCAACGCGAGCGGAATCAGCCCGACAATGATCAAGGCGTTGAAGACGATGGCCGAGAGAATCGCGCTCTGCGGGCTGCTCAGGTGCATGATGTTCAGCACGCCCAGTTGCGGGTAGATCGCGGCAAACAGCGCCGGCAGGATCGCAAAGTACTTGGCCACGTCGTTAGCGATGGAAAACGTCGTCAACGCGCCGCGGGTCACCAGCAGTTCCTTACCGATCTGCACCACGTCCAGCAGTTTGGTCGGATCGCTGTCGAGATCGACCATGTTTGCCGCTTCGCGCGCCGCCTGAGTCCCGTCGTTCATGGCCATACCGACGTCAGCCTGTGCCAGCGCCGGTGCGTCGTTGGCGCCGTCACCGCACATGGCGACCAGACGGCCGTCGTTCTGCTCGTGACGAATGCGTGCGAGTTTCTTCTCTGGCGTGGCTTCGGCCAACACGTCATCGACACCGGCTTCGGCGGCAATCGCCGCAGCGGTCAGCGGGTTGTCACCGGTGACCATGACCGTGCGAATCCCCAACTTGCGCAGCTCGGCGAAACGCTCACGAATACCCGGCTTGACCACGTCCTTGAGGTGGATCGCACCAAGCAGCTTGCCCTCGGCACACACCAGCAACGGTGTGCCGCCGCTCTGGGCGATCCTGTCGATTTCACGGGACATCGGCGCCAGCATGTCGGCGCGAGTCAGACCGACAAAGGCCAGCACCGAATCCACCGCGCCTTTGCGGTAGACGCGACCTTGATAGTCAACACCGGACAGGCGGGTTTCGGCGCTGAACGGCACAGCAGTCAGTACCTCAGCGGACGGTTCGGCCTGTGGATAAAGTCCACGCAAGTACTCGACAATCGACTTGCCTTCAGCCGTGTCGTCGGCCAGCGAAGCGAACAATGCACCTTCGGCCAACTCTTTGGCGCTGACGCCGGGCGCTGCATAAATCGCGCTGCAACGACGGTTACCGAAGGTGATGGTGCCAGTCTTGTCCAGCAGCAACACGTGCACGTCACCCGCCGCTTCTACCGCACGACCGGATTTGGTGATCACGTTCAGCCGCACCAGACGGTCCATGCCGGCGATACCGATGGCCGACAACAAACCGCCGATGGTGGTTGGAATCAGCGTCACCAACAGCGCCACCAGGAACACCAGCGGCAGGTTGCCGTTGGCGAAGTGGGCGAATGGCTGCAAGGTCACGACCACCACCAGGAAGATCATGGTCAGGCCGATCAGCAGAATATCCAGCGCCACTTCGTTCGGGGTTTTCTGCCGTTTGGCGCCTTCAACCAAGGCGATCATGCGGTCCAGGGTCGATTCACCGGGGTTGGCGGTGATGCGCACCAGCAACCAGTCGGACACCAGTCGAGTGTTGCCGGTGACCGCCGAACGGTCACCGCCGGACTCGCGAATCACCGGTGCGGACTCACCGGTAATCGCCGCTTCGTTGACCGCGGCAATACCTTCGATCACCTCACCGCCACCGGGAATCATCTCCACGGCTTGGACACGAACAACATCGCCTTTGCGCAGGCTGACCGCCGGAACTACCTGAAAGCTGCCATCGGCTTTTTTGCGCCGCGCACTCAAGCCTTCGCTGCCGGCCTTGAGGCTGTCGGCGCGGGCCTTGCCGCGACCTTCGGCCAGGGCTTCAGCGAAGTTCGCGAACAACACGGTGAACCACAGCCACAGAGCAATTTGCGCTGCTACAAAAGTCGGCACTGCCGAATCTGGTATCACGCACAACACAGTGGTGAGGATCGCGGTCAGTTCGACCACCAGCATCACCGGCGAACGCTTCAATTGCCGTGGGTCGAGTTTGACGAAGGCTTGCACCAGCGCTGGCCGCCACAGGGCCGAGATCGCGGTTTTCGGTTGCTCGACAGGTTGTGCCGGCACAGCGTGCGGTGCGGCTTTTTTCGATACACGAACGGGCATATTCATCATCAAATCCCTCAGAAGCCTATGCTCAAGTGTTCAGCGATAGGACCCAACGCCAGGGTCGGCAGGAAGGTCAGGCCCCCCACCAGCAAAATGGTCACCGTCAGCAACGTCACGAACAGCGGGCCATGGGTCGGGAAGCTGTTCTGGCCAATCGGTGCGGTTTTCTTCATCGCCAGGCTGCCGGCCAGGGCCAGTACCGGGAGGATGTAGCCGAAGCGACCAATCAACATGCCCAGTCCCAACATCAGGTTATGGAACGGTGTGTTGGCGCTCAGGCCTCCGAATGCCGAACCGTTGTTGGCGCTGGCGGAGGTGTAGGCGTACAGCAACTGGCTGAAACCATGGGGGCCGGGGTTGCTGATCGTTCCCGCAGGGCCAGGCAGACTCGCCGCGATGGCACCCAGCACCAGCACGCCGATCGGCATCACCAGCAAGGTCACCACCAGCAACTGAACTTCCCTGGCCTGCAGCTTCTTGCCGAGGTATTCCGGCGTACGTCCGATCATCAGGCCGGCGAGGAACACCGCGATCAGCACGTTGAGCAACATGCCGTAGAGGCCGGCGCCGACGCCGCCGAAGATCACTTCGCCGACCATCATGTTGATCAGCGCAACCATTCCGCTCAGCGGGTTCAGACTGTCATGCATGCCGTTGACCGAACCGTTGGAGGCCGCGGTGGTGGTCACCGACCAGAGTACGGTGGCAGTGGTGCCGAAGCGTGCTTCCTTGCCTTCCAGCGGTGCAATCTGTTCGACCGCGACGTTGTTCAGGGTCGGGTTCGGCTGGTATTCAGCCCACAGCGACACCGCGCCACCGATCAGGAACAACGCGAGCATGCAGGCGATGATCGCCCGGCTCTGACGCAGGTCCTTGACGTAATGACCGAAGGTGAACACCAGCGCCACCGGGATCAGGATGATCGACGTGACTTCGAACAGGTTGCTCCAGGCTGTCGGGTTCTCGAACGGGTGCGCCGAGTTGACGCCGAAGAAGCCACCGCCGTTGGTGCCCAGTTGCTTGATCGCAATCTGACTGGCCGCCGGCCCCAGGGGAATAACCTGATCCACGCCTTGCAGGGTCAAGGCATTCACATAGTGGGCGAAGGTTTGCGGCACGCCCTGCCAGACCAGGAACAGCGCCAACAACAAGCACAGCGGCAGCAGGCCGTAGAGGGTGGCGCGGGTCATGTCGACCCAGAAGTTACCCAGGGTTTGCGCCGATTTGCGGCCGATACCACGGCACAGGGCAACCAACACGGCCAGGCCGGTGGCGGCGCTGACGAAGTTTTGCACGGTAAGGCCGATCATCTGGCTCAGGTAGCTGAGGGTCGCTTCACCGCTGTAGGACTGCCAGTTGGTGTTGGTCATGAAGCTGACGGCGGTGTTGAACGCCTGTGTCCACTCCTGTCCCGGCAGGTTCTGCGGGTTGAGTGGCAAGTAGTCCTGGAACAACAAAATCGCGAACAAAAGCAAAAAACCCGCGAGGTTGAACGCGAGCAACGCCAGGGTGTATTTCTGCCAGCTCTGTTCGCTCTGCGGATCGACCCCGGCCATGCGATAACAGCCGCGCTCCACTGGCCCGAGAATCGGTGTCAGCCAGGTGCGCTGGCCTTCCATCACCTTGTAGTAGAACCGTCCCAGGAACGGTGCCGGAATCAACACCACGGTGAAGAACGCCAGGATCAGCCAATAGTCATAACTGTGCATAGCCGCTCCTAGTGCTGATCCGCGCGCAACAGCGCAACCAGTAGATAAATGAACAGTCCCACCGCCAACAGCAGGGACACCCCGTCCAGAACACTCATGGAATTTCTCCGTCGTACGGCAACTGCCGCGTGTGGCGCAATTGTCCGCAGGAAGGCTGTAAAGGAACGAGAGCGAGGGGTCGGGCACGGCATAAAGAAAGCGTAAAGAGTGGCTTTACGCGGGGGTTACAGGGGCGTGCGAACGCCCCGCCGATGGGATGTTGACCGGTCTTTGATGAGGTGGCCCAGGCAGAACAGGCCTAGAATGGAACCACTGAGAAACGCTGTGACTCAAAATGGATAGGTACGGCGTTGACGCGAAACCTGCCCTTAAGGAGAGCCCTATGCCCTGGTATGCCTGGTTGATTCTGGTGGTTGCTATCGGATCGATCGTCGGTGGTTTGATGCTACTGCGCGACACCGCGAACAAAGTGGAACTGACCGATGAGCAACGCAAACGCGTCGCTGAACGCAACGCCGAAGCGGACGCCAAGGACGCTCAGGATCGCTGACTAAAGAGATCGCAGCCTTCGGCAGCTCTTATGGAACAAAAAATAACTTATTGATTTATATATTATTTTTAAGGGCTGGCTTGCCAGCCCTGGCCCATGTTCCTTACGCGACAGCGCGGCCTCGAAGAGGGGGCGGCCCCTCCTACGCAGTTCGTGTTGTAGGAGCTGCCGAAGGCTGCGATCTTTTCGCGTTTTATTTCTCCCAATCCGCCTTGGCGATGTGCAAGCCGTGCAGCCCCTTGTACGCAGCGCGTTCTGGCTGGCTCCAGCCTTCGAGCAGCGTCTCCTCCAAGCGATAGATTTCCACACCCAACGGCCGGCAGACACTTAACGGATCCTGCGCATCCGGCCCCCACATCGGCAGCGACAAATCACCTCCGGGGCAGGTCGACAAGGCGCAGAGCAAATCGATCTCGGCGAAGAACTCCAGATAGTCACCCTTCTGCGCCGGACAGGCCTTCATGAAGTACATATCGTCATGGTTGAGCCCCGTGCACTGAAAGATGTTCAGCACGTCGTGCACGTCGAACTCAGTCAGACCGTGAGGTAATACGGCGCGGGTCAGGTTCGAATGACAATGGTGATGGAAGTCCTCGCCGGTGAGCATTTTGTTCACATAGGGATCGCAGCGCGTGCCCAGCAGATCGTGCAAACGTCCACCGTGTTCGTCGATGCCGTAGTGGGCCAGGCTGTCGTCGGTGATGGTCACCAGCGGTCGCAGAAAGGGCAGATTCGACCAGAGTCGGTCATGGGTGCTGACATGAGCCCCCTGCAATTGCCGGGTCCGTGCGGCCCATAGCCGCTCGCGCGGGTCGTTGGCATTCCAGACATTGAAGTCCCCCACTTGCGGCCCCACCGGCGTGGTCACGCGGAACACATGCCCCGCCGGTACATGCCAGGCGCGTCCGGTGCGGATCGGTACCTCGAACTGTTCGATCAGCGTGCGTCCGGCCGATGTATCGCGGATCCGCTCGTAGAAGGCTTTATCGACCTGCAACGCCGCCCCCTTACTGACCTGATAAGCCGCGGGATAGTCTTTGTACATGGCATGAGTCCTCGATCAGTGACGGGAAGGATGGTTGAACCACTCGAGCAGTTGCTGTTCGGAATCATCGAGATAATCGCCCAAGGCGTCGTAAGCGCCGGGCTTGTCGCCTTCGACCAGCAAATCGTGAATGAGCCGGTCGCGCTCAAGCCAGGGTGCCTGGAAGCGGGACTCGTCAGGTGCCGCACTGAACACCAGGCGCAGTTGCGCAACGACATTGGTAAAGAATTCATCGAACAGCGGGCTGTGTAACAAACCGACAATGTGTTGATGAAAACGCAGGCTGTGGGTGCCGACAGCCCGCCAGTCTTCCCGCTCACGGGCCAGTTGCGAGGCCTCGATGGCTTCGAGCATGTGGTCGGATTGGTAGTCACGCAGCGGTCGGCTGGCGCTGATGGCCTGTAACTCCAGCGTGCGCCGGACCTGAAACAGGTCGCGTACCTGATCGGCGCCGAGCTGGCGAACCATCACGCCCTTGTGGCGCACATAACGGGTCAGGCCTTCCTGCCCCAGGCGGTGCAGTGCTTCACGGATGGTATTGCGCGAAGCGTTGTAGGCAATCACCAGATCGCCTTCCACCAGCGCTCTGCCAGGCAGTAAACGACCGCCAATGATGTCTGCGCGCAGTTCCAGTGTGATGTGGTCCGCCAAGGACAGTCCGCTACTCATGCTCATGGCCTCGGAATTGTTCAACAATCGTCAGTCAATAAGTAGTCACTTTTCATGCCAGCTGTTTATGCACAAAGCATTGTTGTTGTCACGCAGTGTCGAGAATCCCGAGCTGGCTCAGAGGATTCTCGACGTCACTCGCGTCCTTCTCAAACAACCCCGGGACTAGCCCTGCCAGCGCTTGAACAGCACGCTGGCATTGACCCCACCAAAACCGAAGCCGTTGGACAATGCGTACTCGATAGCCATCGGCCGCGCCTGACCGTGGACGATGTCCACTCCTTGAGCCGCGGGGTCCGGGTTTTCGAAATTGAGGGTGGCCGGCACGATCTGATCGCGGATAGCCAACAATGTGAAGATCGCCTCGATTCCACCGGCGGCGCCGAGCAAATGTCCAGTGGCCGACTTGGTCGACGTCACCGCCACCGCATTGGCCGTTCCGAACAATGACTTGATGGCCGCCAACTCCCCCAGATCACCCACTGGCGTCGAGGTTGCGTGAGCATTGAGGTGCTGGACATGTGCCGCTGAAATCCCCGCCTGAGCCAACGCCAGCGACATTGCCCGGCGCGCTCCGCTGCCATCTTCGGGACCCGCCGTCAGGTGATAGGCATCGGCGCTGGTGCCGTAGCCGACAAGCTCGGCTATCGGCTGAGCACCACGGGCCAAGGCATGCTCCAGGGATTCGATCACCAGGATACCGGCGCCCTCGCCCATCACGAAGCCGTCACGGCCACTGTCGAACGGCCGAGAAGCACGCTGGGGAGTTTCGTTGTAGGCGCTGGACAAGGCCCGGGCAGCGGCAAACCCGGCCAGACTGACGCGATTGATCGCCGCCTCCGCGCCACCGCACACCGCAATATCCGCCTCACCACAGCGAATCAGCCGCGCCGCATCACCGATTGCCTGAACCCCGGCCGCGCAGGCCGTGACCGGCGCGCCCAACGGGCCTTTGAAACCATGCTGGATCGACACGTTACCCGCAGCCAGGTTGACCAGAAACGAAGGAATGGTGAACGGCGATAAACGCCGCGGCCCTCGACTGTCCGTGGTGCGCACCGCATCGGCTATCGCGCCAAAACCGCCCACCCCCGAACCGATGATAGTTGCTGTCCGCTCCTGCGCATTGGTGTCCTGCGCCTGCCAACCAGCCTGTTCCAGCGCCTGACGCGCAGCCTCCATGGCATACAGAATGAAACGATCCATCTTCTTCTGTTCTTTGGGGGGTGTCGCCAGATCCGGATCAAAACCCGCTTCAGCATCTTGTGCCAGGGTCGGCACGACGCCACCCACCCTGGCCGGTAGATCGGCGATCACCTCGTCCGGTAAAGCCCGCAGCCCGGAGTGTCCGGACAACAGGCGTGTCCAGACCACCTCGACATCACTACCCAGCGGAGACACCAGCCCCATCCCCGTTACAACCACTCGACGATCACTCATGCCGTAACTACCTCAAACCGATTCATGGTGCCTCACTTGTACCGCGCGGCGGCAGTGTGCCTGGACAAATTCGGAGCCATCACATGACGCGCGGTGACGAAGGCGTCCCATTCTCCAGCCTCCGGTAACGAAGGAATGGTGATCAACTCACCCTGATCGAATCCCGACAGTGCCGCATCGACCATCTCACCCGTCTCCATCACCATTTCTGCCGGGATAGCGCTGGCATCAATCCCTGAACGCTCCCAGATTTCGGTGCGTGTCACCCCTGGCAACACCGCCTGAACCCGCACGCCCGAACCACTCAATTCAGCATTCAACGACTGCGTGAGGCTCAGCACGTAAGCTTTGGTCGCGCTATAGGTCGCGTTGAAGCGTTCGGGAATCAGTGCAACCACTGACGCCAGATTGATGATGGAACCGCGTCCGACCGCCGAAAAGTTCGCGGCTGCCGCCGCAGCCAAGCGTGTCACCGCCACCACATTGAGCTGAATGATTCGCTCCAGTTGATCCGTGTCTGCGCTGGCCAAAGCGCCATCCGCCGCAATACCCGCGTTGTTCAGCAGCAGGCTGATGGCTGAATCACTGCGCAGACGCTGCTCCACCGCCAGCAAATCGGCCTTGAGTGTGAGGTCCGCCTTCAACACTTCGACCTGCACACCATGCTCGGCACGCAACCTGGTTGCAGCAGCCTGAAGACGTTGCTCATCGCGAGCCACCAGCAACACATCAAAACCACGCGCCGCCAACCGCTCGGCATAGACCGCACCAATACCGGATGAAGCGCCAGTAATCAGAGCAGTACCTTTGGACTGAATGGAATTCATAGCTGCGCTCCTGAAAGATCGCTTAAGGATGTTGAATGCCCAGATTCAGGGAACCTGTATGGGCGACGATTTTATTATAGGCATAATCCTGATGAAATATGACAGCCGTAATTTTACTATCCGGACAAAAGGCGAAATTGCTCCGTCTCTCTGGAGGAACTGAACGTCGGAAATCGGCATAGGCCGCTCCCCTGCCACACCACCCGGCATGCGGGTCCGCACCGGGCGGTTC
>CAYNGZ010000225.1:0-9271 GCA_964396695.1 uncultured Pseudomonas sp. | reverse complement strand
GGGAAATGAAATGGTCTCTTATTTTTTCTGGGTAAACGCGCTGGTGGGTATGTGCCGTCAGGTTCCGCTCAACTTTTATTTGTCCCGGTTTGTTTCTAATTGGAGCGCCATTTTTCTGGGGTTCCTGTTTATGGTCATGTCGTTTCTGGTCATTGGGATGACCGACGTGAGTACACTCTTTTTACTCGCAATTGTTTTTTTTACCTTCGGCGAGTTAATTGTCGACCCCGCCATTGACACGGTGGCTGGAAGTCGCAGTGAAAAACATTTTCTGGCGATCGCTTTTTCCCTGCTTGGTTTGGCAGGTCTCGTGGGCGGCGTGAGTGGAAACATGATCGCCGGCGCGCTGAGTACGGGTGACGGCGTTTTTCATAAAAGCCTATGGTATTTGAATGTGCTGTTGGCTATGGTAGGTATGGGACTTGCTGTACTGACCATTAAAGTAAAATTTTCGAGCAGGATGGAACCTTATAATGAAAAGAACTGATGAGTATTTCACAGCTGAAGGTTTCAGGTTAAGCGCTGATAAGGACATGTTGAATATTGATTTTGTTCATGGGTTTCTCGTTCAGTCGACATGGGCCAAAGGCATTACACGCGACCGCGTGCAACAGAGCATAGATAACAGTTTGTGCATGGGTGTCTACCACAATCAGGCGCAGGTCGGCTTTGCACGTCTGGTCACGGACTTCGCGACGTTCGGATATTTATGCGACGTTTTTGTCGATGAACGTTATCAGGGCAAGGGCCTGGGGCGTTGGGTCTCCGAAGGCATACTGGCGGGGCCAGAGGCTGCGCAACTTCGCAGGATCATATTGGCGACTACCACAGCGCCGTGGCTGTACGAAAAGATGGGGTTTGTGCCAGTCAATCAGCCCAACTATATCTGGCAAGTCTTCCGCCCCGACATCTATCAGCGCTGAGACGTTAACCTGTTGTCGTCAGGCTTGACCCCGGCCCGTTGAACTACCAAAGGCCGGGATCAGGCGTTCTGCAGGGTGTTTATTTGTAAGTACTACCAGGCAGGTCGAGCACGTTGGCCGGTGGTTCAACCTGTCAGCCGCGTGCCTCTTTGAGCAAGAGTGCGATGCCTGGATGGTAGTTGCCGGCTTCGTTGTGCAATTTGCGGTAGGCGTAGGGGAAGTACCAGGCCACGGCGCAGGTGTGTTCCTTTTGCAGATCGTCGACCATGTCCTGGAGTTCTTCCGGTGTAGGGCTGTGCTGGGCCTTTTGTGGTGCGACGAACAGGCAGCCGAGCCTCAGATCGCTGGTGTAACTGATTTTTTTCGCATCGCTCACGGCATCCAGCAGGGCCTGGGAGAGGTTCAGGTGATTGACCCGTGGCCAGCGTTGGGTGGCCTGAAGATAGGCGCGTTCTTCTCCACTGGCGATAAACAGATCGGCGCGGCCGTTGCGCTCACCTTCCTCAATCTGTTTTTTCGTCGGAGCCTGTTCGAGGGTGACCATTTCTGCCATCCACGCCGCCGCCGAAAGCAGGCCCAGGTTGGCGCGCTCGTCAAACCAGTAAGGGCTTTCGTTATCGCCGCGTACCGTGTTGTAGCGGTCGATACACTCGAACCAGCATTCCAGTACCGGGCGCAGGAATTCCAGTTTCGGGTTACTGATGATCATGCCTTGCATGTGGCTCACCCTTTGTTTTTGTCGTGTGAGGTTGTGGCTCTTTGATATCACCGCCTTCAGTGTGGCACAAGATTGGCGCCAGTTTATTGATCGAGGTCGGTTTCTATCCGTCGATGAGCGCTCGGCTTTAATTGACGCTCCACCCCCAACCCTCTAACCTTCGCGGCTTGTTTCAGGTGCTCTGTGACCCAATGGTCGACCGAGTGAAACAGGGAAGCCGGTGAGGGCGCGTTCTTTGACAGAGCGGGCGACGATCCCGGCGCTGCCCCCGCAACGGTAAATGAGTAAAAACTGTGCCTAAGCCACTGTGTCGACATGACATGGGAAGGCGCGCAGTCAGGCGCAAGCCGCTCATGAGCCCGGAGACCGGCCTGATCCATCCAACGGCATCACGGTGGGCGATGCCAGGTTTCTTGCCGTCTATTTCTATGCCTGCCCGCCGTTATTCAGCCTCAACGGAGAGCTCCCTAATGACTGATTCCCCCGATCGTGACGAACGCCATCTGGCACGTATGCTGCGCAAGAAAGCCGTGATCGATGAGCGCATTGCCAATTCGCCGAATGAATGCGGCCTGCTGCTGGTCCTGTCCGGCAACGGCAAGGGTAAAAGCAGTTCTGCGTTCGGCATGCTTGCCCGGGCGATGGGCCACGGCATGCAGTGTGGCGTGGTGCAGTTCATCAAGGGACGTAACAGCACCGGCGAAGAGCTGTTCTTCCGCCGCTTTCCGGAGCAGGTGCGTTTCCATGTGATGGGCGAAGGTTTCACCTGGGAAACCCAGGATCGCCAGCGCGATCTCGCCGCCGCCGAGGCCGCGTGGGAGGTCTCCCGTGAACTGCTGCGTAATCCGGCGATTGGCCTGGTGGTGCTCGATGAGCTGAATATCGCGCTCAAACACGGTTATCTGGACCTCGATCAGGTGCTCAGCGACTTGCAGGCGCGTCCGCCGATGCAGCACGTCGTCGTCACTGGTCGTGGTGCCAAGCCGGAAATGATCGAGCTGGCCGACACCGTTACCGAAATGGGCATGATCAAGCACGCTTTCCAGGCCGGGATCAAAGCGCAAAAAGGCGTTGAGCTGTGAGCCTCTTCATATGAATAGCAGTCATTATTGCCCGGCGGTACTGATTGCCGCGCCGGCCTCCGGTCAGGGCAAGACTACCGTCACCGCCGCGCTGGCCCGTTTGCATCGCAATCAGGGGCGCAAGGTGCGGGTGTTCAAATGCGGCCCGGACTTTCTCGATCCGATGATTCTCGAGCGCGCCAGCGGTGCGCCGGTGTATCAGCTGGACATGTGGATGGTCGGCGAGCAGGAAAGTCGTCGGCTGTTGTGGGAAGCGGCGGCTGAGGCTGACCTGATTTTGATCGAAGGCGTCATGGGGTTGTTCGATGGCACGCCATCCAGCGCCGATCTGGCGCGGCACTTCGGCGTGCCGGTGCTGGGCGTGATCGATGGCACTGCCATGGCCCAGACCTTCGGTGCGCTGGCGTTGGGGCTGGCGCGTTATCAGCCGGACTTGCCGTTTGCCGGTGTCTTGGCCAACCGCGTCGGCACCTTGCGTCACGCGCAATTGCTCGAAGGCAGCCTCACCGAAGGCCTGCGTTGGTACGGTGCCTTGTCCCGGGAAACCGGGATCGAACTGCCGAGCCGTCACCTGGGCCTGGTTCAGGCCAGTGAATTGAATGACCTTGATCTGCGCCTCGACGCAGCCGCCGAGGCGTTGGCCAGCAGCTGCGAAGTGGCGTTGCCGCCTGCCGTCGAGTTTGCCGCGCCTGAAGTGATTGCTGCCGAGCCGTTGTTGGCCGGTGTGCGAATTGCTGTGGCTCGCGACGAAGCGTTCGCCTTCACTTACGGCGCAAGCCTCGACTTGCTGCGGGCGATGGGCGCCGAGCTGCGGTTCTTCTCGCCGATCCATGACCGCGAACTGCCTGACGCCGACAGCCTGTATCTGCCGGGCGGCTATCCGGAATTGCACCATGTGGCGTTGGCTGAAAACAACACCATGCTCGATGCCATTCGCGCGCACCACACTGCCGGCAAACCGTTGCTGGCCGAATGCGGTGGCATGCTGTATCTGCTCGACTCGCTGACTGACGTCGACGGCACGCGCGCCGAGTTGGTGGGGCTGCTGGCCGGTGATGCGGTGATGCAAAAGCGCCTGGCTGCGTTGGCCCTGCAAGCGGTTGAGTTGCCCGAGGGTTCGCTGCGGGGCCACACGTACCACCATTCGTTGACCAGCACCGAGCTTGAGCCGATCGCCCGTGGCCTGAGCCCTAACGGCGGGCGCGGTGCCGAAGCGGTTTACCGGGAAGGGCGGATGACGGCCTCTTATGTGCACTTCTATTTCCCTTCCAATCCATCGGCGATCGCCGCGCTGTTTGCACCAGACCTGAACCCTGTGGGAGCGGGCTTGCCCGCGAAGAGGCCATGACCGACAGCACATTTTCCGAGGCCGAGCGCGAAGCGGTTTATCGCGCGATTGCCGAACGTCGCGACATGCGGCACTTCAGTGGCGGCAGCGTCGAGCCCGAACTGCTTCGGCGTTTGCTCGAAGCGGCGCATCGGGCGCCGAGTGTCGGTTTGATGCAACCCTGGCGGTTCATCCGCATCAGCGACCGGGCCTTGCGCGGCAAGATCCAGCAGTTGGTGGAAGATGAGCGGGTGCGCACCGCCGAGGCGCTGGGCGAACGCTCCGACGAGTTCATGAAACTGAAAGTCGAAGGCATCAACGACTGCGCCGAAGTGCTGGTCGCCGCGCTGATGGATGATCGCGAGCGGCATATCTTTGGCCGTCGGACCTTGCCGGAAATGGACATGGCGTCGTTGTCTTGCGCGATCCAGAATCTTTGGCTGGCGTCCCGCGCCGAAGGACTGGGCATGGGCTGGGTCTCGTTGTTCGAACCGCAGGCAATGGCGGATTTGCTCGGCCTGCCGCCGGGGGCCAAACCGCTGGCGGTGTTGTGCCTGGGGCCGGTCAAGGCATTTTACCCGGCGCCGATGCTGGTCCTTGAAGGCTGGGCGCAGGCGCGTCCGCTGAATGAACTGTTGTACGAGAATTATTGGGGAGTGAGTCAATGAGTGTGGCGTTGCTGAGTGTCGCCGGGGTAGCGCTGGACGCGCTGCTGGGCGAACCCAAGCGCTGGCATCCGCTGGTGGCGTTCGGCCGTTTTGCCGATCGTATCGAGCAACGTTTCAATTCCGCCGGCCGTGGCTGGCGCAGTCATGGCGTCACCGCCTGGGTGATGGCGGTGTTGCCGCTGACCCTGTTGATCACTGCATTGTCCTGGCTGCCTTACATCGGCTGGGTCGTCGAGATTCTCGCGTTGTATTGCGCCCTCGGTCTGCGCAGCCTCGGTGAACATGTCGAGCCGGTGGCTCAGGCCCTGTGCAGCGACGACCTGGATGAAGCGCGCCAGCGCGTCGGCTATCTGGTCAGCCGTCAGACCAGTGAACTGGACGCCACCGAAGTGGCTCGTGCCGCCACCGAGTCGGTGCTGGAAAATGGCAGCGATGCGGTGTTCGCCGCACTGTTCTGGTTTGCCGTCGCCGGTGCGCCGGGGGTGGTGCTGTATCGGCTGAGCAATACCCTGGACGCGATGTGGGGGTATCGCAACGAACGCTTTGAACGCTTCGGCTGGGCGGCGGCGAAAATCGACGATGTGCTCAACTACATCCCGGCGCGTCTGGTGGCTTTGACCTACGCGCTGCTGGGCAAAACCCGCCTGGCACTCAAATGCTGGCGCACCCAGGGGCCGACCTGGGACAGCCCGAACGCCGGGCCGGTGATGGCTGCTGGTGCTGGCGCCCTGGGGGTCGAGTTGGGCGGTGCGGCAATTTATCACGGTGAGCTGCATCAGCGTCCACAGTTGGGCGAAGGTGTGCCGGCAGACGCCAATTCCATCGATCGTGGCTGGCAATTGGTTCAGCGCGGGGTGTGGTTGTGGCTGCTGATTTTCTGTGTGGGGGCTGAGTTTTATGCTTGAACACGGTGGCCGTTTGCGTAAGGCGGCGTTGCGCTACGGCATCGCCGAAGCCGATTGGCTCGATCTGTCCAGCGGTCTGGCACCCTGGCCGTGGGCGATCCCGGACATACCGTTGCGGGCCTGGGCACGCTTGCCGGAAACCGATGATGGCCTGGAGCAGGCCGCCCGCGAGTACTACGGCGCCACTCAGGTGTTGCCGGTCGCTGGGTCCCAGGCGGCTATCCAGTTGCTGCCACGCCTGCGTCGTGCCGGCAAAGTGGGTGTGCTGTCGCCGTGTTATGCCGAACATGCCGAGGCCTGGCGCCGCAACGGCTACATCGTGCGCGAAGTGCTGGAGCAGGAGGTCGACTTTTTCCTCGATAGCCTCGACGTGCTGGTGGTGGTCAATCCGAACAACCCCACCGGCCTGAGCCTGACCCCGGAACGCCTGCTCGACTGGCATGCACGGTTGGCGCGGCGTGGCGGCTGGCTGGTGGTCGATGAAGCCTTCATGGACAACACCCCGCAACTGAGCCTGTCGTCTTATGCCGATCAGGTCGGCTTGATCGTCTTGCGTTCGTTCGGCAAGTTTTTCGGTCTGGCCGGGGTGCGATTGGGTTTTGTGCTGGCTGAGCGCAAGTTGCTCAAACTGCTCGCCGAGCAGGTGGGGCCTTGGGCAGTCAGCGGGCCGACCCGGATAGTGGGGCAGGTCTGTCTGCGTGATACCCAAGGGCACGCTCGCCAGCGTCTGCGTAGCGAAGAAGCAAGCCGGCGCCTGGCTGAAGTCCTCGAACGCCACGGCTTCAAGCCGCACGGTGGCTGCGCCCTGTTTCAGTGGTTGATCACCGAGCACGCAGAGCATCTGCACGAATTCATGGCCCGGCACGGGATCTTGCTGCGTTTGTTCACGCACAACAGCAGTCTGCGGTTTGGCTTGCCGGCCGATGAAGCCGACTGGCTGCGCCTCGAACACGCTTTCGACGCCTACGCCAAGGAAACTTTATGACCACGCTGATGGTGCAAGGCACCACCTCGGATGCCGGCAAAAGTACGCTGGTGACGGCGCTGTGTCGCTGGCTGACGCGCCAGGGTGTTCGCGTTGTGCCATTCAAGCCGCAGAACATGGCGCTCAACAGCGCGGTGACCGCCGACGGCGGCGAAATCGGTCGGGCTCAGGCCGTGCAGGCCCAGGCGGCGAACCTTGAGCCGCACACCGACATGAACCCGGTGCTGCTCAAACCCAACAGCGATACCGGCGCGCAAGTGATCATTCACGGACGCGCCGTGACCAGCATGAACGCGGTCGCCTATCACGACTACAAAGCCATCGCCATGCAAGCGGTGTTGGCCTCTCACGAACGCTTGACGGCAGCCTATCCGGTGGTGATGGTCGAGGGCGCGGGTTCACCCGCCGAGATCAATTTGCGTGCCGGCGACATTGCCAACATGGGCTTCGCCGAGGCGGTGGATTGTCCGGTGGTGTTGATCGCCGACATCAATCGCGGCGGAGTGTTCGCGCACCTGGTGGGCACGCTGGAACTCCTGCCAGCCACTGAACAGGCGCGGGTCCAAGGCGTCCTCATTCACCGTTTTCGCGGTGACATCGCCTTGCTGCAACCGGGACTGGACTGGCTGGAAGAACGCACCGGTAAACCGGTGATCGGCGTGCTGCCGTATGTCATGGACCTGCACCTGGAAGCCGAAGACGGCATCGATCGGCGGCAGACCGATAAGGCCGAGCAGGTACTCAAAGTCGTGGTGCCGGTGTTGCCGCGTATCAGTAACCACACCGACTTCGATCCGCTGCGTCTGCACCCGCAGGTCGATCTGCAATTCGTCGGACCAGGACAACCGATTCCACCTGCCGATCTGATTATTCTGCCGGGCTCGAAAAGCGTGCGCAGTGACCTGGTCTACCTGCGCGCCAATGGCTGGGACACGGCCATCGCCCGTCACTTGCGTTACGGCGGCAAGCTGCTCGGGATCTGCGGCGGCCTGCAAATGCTCGGCGAGCAGTTGCATGACCCGCTAGGGTTGGAGGGGGCGGCGGGTTCCAGCGCCGGTCTTGGCTTGCTGGCGTTCGAAACCGTGCTCGAAGAAGAGAAACAGCTGCGCAATGTGCGCGGACGTCTGGCCCTGGAAAACGCCGAAGTCAGCGGTTATGAAATTCACGCAGGCGTCACCACCGGTATTGCTTTGGAGCAGGCGGCGGTGCTGCTGGATGACGGTCGCAGCGACGGTGTCCGGAGTGCCGACGGACAGGTGCTCGGCACCTATTTGCACGGCCTGTTCGAATCCCCGGCCGCGTGCAGCGCGCTGTTGCGTTGGGCCGGTTTGCGGGACGTGCAGGCAGTCGATTACCACGCCTTGCGCGAGCGCGACATCGAGCGCCTGGCGGACCTGGTGGAGAAACATTTGGATACCGGTTTGTTGCGTGAACTCTGTGGGTTATAGGTCACTGTTATGGCCTCTTCGCGAGCAAGCCCGCTCCCACACTTGACCGCGTTCCAATGTGGGAGCGGGCTTGCTCGCGAAGACTGAAGTGGCTACACCGCTAAATTGAAGGTTTATGACCATGTTGCAACTGATCCTCGGCGGCGCCCGCTCCGGTAAAAGCCGACTGGCTGAAAAGCTCGCCAGCGAAAGCGCTCTGGCGGTGACGTACATCGCCACCAGCCAGCCGCTGGACGGCGAAATGAATGCCCGGGTGGCTCATCACCGCGAGCGTCGTCCGCCTGAATGGGCGCTCATCGAAGAGCCGCTGGAATTGGCCCGGGTGCTGCGCGAAACCGCGAGCGCCGAGCGTTGCCTGCTGGTGGATTGTCTGACCCTGTGGCTGACCAATCTGCTGATGCTTGAAGATCCCGAGCGTCTGGCGCATGAGCGCGAAGCCCTGCTGGATTGCCTGGCGTCGCTGCCAGGAGAAATTGTTTTTGTCAGCAACGAGACCGGTCTGGGTGTCGTGCCGCTGGGCGAATTGACTCGCCGCTATGTCGATGAAGCCGGTTGGCTGCATCAAGCTCTGGCTGAGCGTTGTCAGCGAGTGGTACTGACGGTCGCCGGCCTGCCCCTGACTTTGAAAGGAACTGCGTTATGAGTGAATCGTGGTGGCTGAATCCGTGCAAGGCGATTGATCTTCAGGCTCAAGACGCGGCCTTCGAGCGTCAGCAGCAACTGACCAAGCCCACCGGCTCCCTGGGCCAGTTGGAACAGGTCGCGGTGCAACTGGCGGGCTTGCAGGGGCGGCTCAAGCCGCGGGTCGACACACTGTGGATCGCGATTTTTGCCGGCGACCATGGCGTGGTGGCCGAAGGGGTGTCGGCTTATCCGCAGGAAGTGACCGGGCAGATGCTCGCCAACTTCGTCGGCGGCGGTGCGGCGATCAGTGTGCTGGCGCGGCAGTTGGGCGCGCAGCTGGATGTCAACGACCTTGGTACCGTCACGCCGATGCTCAACCTGCCGGGTGTGCGTCATCTGCAGATCGGCGCCGGTACCGCGAACTTTGCTCAGGCCCCGGCCATGAGCGAGGCCCAGGGTCGGGCGGCGCTGGAAGCCGGGCGTGACAGCGTGCGGCGTGCGCTGGCGGTGGGTAGCGAGTTGTTTATCGGCGGTGAAATGGGCATCGGCAACACCGCCTCGGCCAGCGCCGTGGCCTGTGCGCTGTTGAAA
>CAYNGZ010000224.1:0-9272 GCA_964396695.1 uncultured Pseudomonas sp. | reverse complement strand
GCCCATGTTCCTTACGCGACAGCGCGGCCTCGAAGAGGGGGCGGCCCCTCCTACATGGTTTTGTGTACACCTGTTGGAGCTGCCGAAGGCTGCGATCTTTTGATCTTGAATCAGCGACGTGTCAGTGGCTGAGCCGCGAACTTCACACCCGCCAACCCATGCGCCATCAACGCCCGGATATTGCCATGGTCGCTGCCTTCCGGTGTGGCGACCACGGAGCGGTAGTGTTCGCCGAATGCCAGCAGCGCTTCTTCATCGCTCAAACCCTCCAGCAACGCCAGGCCCAGGGTCTTGCACGAACCTTCGTTCTGGCCGGCGGCGTTTTCCACACCACCGTTGTTGAAGGCTTGTGGCTGGTAATCGTAGCCGGCGGCGATGAACGCCAGGGTTTCAGCGAAGGCATGTTCGCCGCTCTTGAGGCTGGCGCGCAGGGTGTTCAGATCAGCCATGGGTTTTTCCTTTGGCAAACGCCGCTTGTTGGTCGGCGCTGGCTTCTTGCTGGTATTGGGCTTTCCACTCGGCGTACGGCATGCCATAAACCACTTCGCGGGCGTCATCGAGGCTGACCTCGATCTGGCGTTCGTCGGCGGCGGCCTTGTACCACTTGGACAGGCAGTTGCGGCAGAAACCCGCGAGGTTCATCAGGTCGATGTTCTGCACATCCTTGCGGCTGTCCAGGTGCGCGACCAGCCGGCGGAAAGCGGCGGCTTCAAGTTCCAGACGTTGTTGTTCGGTCATGATGGGCTCGGTGCTATCAAATCGTGGCGCGGATAATAAAAGCCTGGCGGACGATGCGCCAGACTCGGTCAGCGGCTCGCGGCGAGGGTAATCGACACCGACTCGGCGAAACGCAGGGCGTGGGGTTTGTCGACTTCGACTTCGGCGTAGCGCACGCTCGGGTTGGCCATGACCAGATCGAGTATCTCCTGGGTCAGGCGTTCGAGCAGGGCGAACCGATTGCCCTCCACGTGGGCGATGATCGCCTTGGTGATGGTGCGGTAATTGAGCGCGTGATCGATGTCGTTGTCGCGCACGGCGTCTTGCGCGGCATAGAGAATGGTCAGGTTGATCAGCACATCCTGCTTGTTGAGGATTTCGTCCTCATTGATCCCTATAAAGGTCCGCAGGCACAGGTCCTTGACCCGGATGCGGGCCATTCCTGGTTGAAGTTGTGGCATTGCTACTTGCTCCGTCCAATCAATTGCAGGAACTCCTGACGGGTGTTGCTCGAGTCACGGAAGGCGCCGAGCATCACCGAGGTGTTCATGGTCGAATTCTGTTTCTCGACGCCGCGCATCATCATGCACATGTGCCGGGTGTCCAGCAAACCCTCACGGTCGGGATCCTTGCCGACGCCGATCAGGATCTCGCGGTAATGCCGGGGCAGGGATAAGGCCATGGAGCATCCTCGCGGGGGCGGCTTACTTGACGTGCCGTCCGCCGTTGACGGTCAGGGTCGTGCCGGTGACATAAGGGTTGTCCAGCAAGTAGCGCAGGCTCTGGTAGATCACCTCACTGCCGGGTTCGATGCCCAGCGCGGATTTGGCCAGGGTCTTGGCACGGTACGCCGCGTCGTCGTCGGGGTTAAACAGTAGCAGGGCCGGAGCGATGCCGTTGACCTTGATTTTCGGCGCGTATTTCGCGGCGAAGGACAGGGTCAGGCTATCGAGCCCGGCCTTGCTGGCGCAGTAGGCGATATGCTTGCTGCTGCCCCTGCGCGTGACATCGTCGCTGATATGCACGATGTCGGCAGGGCTTGAGCGCTCCAGCAAGTCGGCACAATGCAGGTTGATCAGATAAGGCGCCAGCATGTGCACGCTGAACATCCGGGTGAAGGCGGCCACTTCGGTGTCAGGCGTTTCGGCCAGCCATGCCGAAGCGTTATGCACAATCGCCCGCAGGCTTTGGGTATGGGCCTTCAATTGCGTGATGAATGCCAGAATCCCTGCTTCGCTGGAGAAGTCGGCAAACAAGGCGGTCGCGCCAAGGTCGCGCAGGGTTTGCACGCCGGGGCGTTCGCTGCGGTAGCTGATGATCACGCGGTGACCTTCTTCCAGCAACCGCTGGGCACAATGCAGGCCGACGCGCTGGCTGGCGCCCGTGATGAGGATCGGAGCAGAGGAAGAGGTCATGAACGGCTCGGTTCGCGTGGATGACAAAACTATACCAGCGATCCCGGCTGCGAAGGCCGGTAATCCAGCGTGGCGTCAATGCACCACGCTGTTGGGCGGCAGGTGGCCCAGCCGTTCGGTCAGGCGGATTCGCTGGATCGGGTCGTCGCTGAGCAACAAGGCGTGTTCCAGGTCGAAACGCTCGGCGTTGGGGCAGTCCAGCCGTTGATAAAGACTGGCGCGGGCCAGGTAGTCGCTGGCGCTGGCATTGCCGAGCTCCAGCACCCGCTCGGCATCGATCAGCGCGTCGATGTTGTCGTCGTTGGTCAAATGCAACTGACGCAAGTTGCGTGACAGTCGCTGGAGCATGTGGACCGGTTCGCTGGTGAGCAGGTGTTCGGCGTTGAGCTGCATGTTCGGGCCGTACTGGCGTTGCAGCAGCTCGCGGCAATCGTTGGGGTACAGGCGTCGCCCGCTACACGGGTCGAGCAGGTGATCGGCACCCGGCACTTTCAACAGGAAATGTCCGGGGAAATTGACCCCGACCATCGGGATCTCCAGGCGTCGGGCCAACTCCAGCGCAATCAGCCCCAGTGCCAGTGGTTGCCCGCGTCGGCGTTCCAGTACCTTGTTGAGCAATGCCGCCTGCGGGCGTAGCGGGGTGGATTCGTCCTGTTGATAGCCCATGTCATTGAGTCGCCGCAACAACGGTTGAGCCAACTCGCTGACCGGCAACATCGGCAAGCCTGCGCTGACCCGTTGTTGCAGATCCTTGAACTGTTCCAGCAGCACCTCGGGCTTCACCTCGGGATCATGCTCGGCAGCGATCCACAGCGCCGCTTCGAGGAGCGCCGGTGGCGAGCGTTGCAGGCAGGCGAAAAAAGCTTGGCGCGGTTTCATCAAAATCTCCGGCGAATGCCTCGTTTTAGCCCCGTCGCAGGCTTTCGTCCAGTGGCGTACACAGGGTGTCACAGGTTATGTCTTAAAGCGTGCAAAGCGCCCTCTGCTTATTCCGGTGCGCTTCAGCAATTTTTAGCCGCAAGCCTATACTGGCGACTACAAGAAGTGATTCGGGAGCCCTACGATGTTCGCTCTCATGCAAAGCACTCGCCTTGAATCGCTGCACCTGAGCGTTGACCCGGTGACCGGGTTGAAGGCGGTGATTGCCATTCATTGCAGCCGTTTGGGCCCCGCCCTTGGTGGCTGCCGTTACCTTGCCTATCCCGACGATGAAAGCGCCGTGACGGATGCTGTGCGCCTGGCGCAAGGCATGAGCTACAAGGCCGCGCTGGCCGGTCTGGCGCAGGGCGGCGGAGTGGCGGTGATCGTTCGCCCGCCCCACGTAGAAAGCCGCAGTGCCTTGTTCGAGGCCTTCGGGCGCGTTGTCGAACAGCTCGACGGTCGTTACATCACCGCCATCGACAGCGGCACTTCGGTCGCCGACATGGACTGTATTGCCCAGACCACCCAGCATGTCACCAGCACCACCGCCGCCGGCGATCCGGCGCCGCATGCGGCCATGGGGGTATTCGCCGGTATTCGCGCCACGGCCATGGCCCGGTTGGGCAGCGACAACCTCGAAGGCCTGCGGGTGGCGGTCCAGGGGTTGGGCAATGTCGGTTTTGCCCTCGCCGAGCAGCTGCATGCCGCCGGGGCCGAACTGCTGGTCAGCGACATCGACACCGGCAAGGTGCAACTGGCCATCGAGCAGTTGGGCGCCCGCCCGATTGGCAACGAATCGCTGCTCAGCACCCCGTGCGACATCCTCGCGCCTTGTGGGTTGGGCGGGGTGCTCAACAGCCACAGTGTTGCGCAATTGCGCTGCGCGGCGGTGGCGGGGTCGGCCAATAACCAGCTGACCAACCTGCTGGTTGCGGATCAGTTGGAGAGCCGCGGCATTCTTTATGCGCCGGACTACGTGATCAATTCCGGCGGGTTGATTTATGTCTCGCTCAAGCACCGTGGCGAGGCGTTGTCGAGCATCACCGCGCACCTCTCGAAAATCAGCTCGCGGCTGACTGAAGTCTTCGCCCATGCCCAGGCTGAAAAACGCTCGCCGGCCCGGGTGGCGGATGAGCTCGCGGAGAAAGTGCTGTACCGATGAAGGCGTGAGGAGTGACGGCCTTACCCGGTCGACTTGCTCCCTGAGCCCGGCGCCACAAGCGTCAGGCCCGACAACTGCACGCAGACTCCGCGTGCCAGGAGCCATGCGATGCTCAAACAGCTTGACCTTCCCTACACCCGCTATTTATCCCCTGACGGCCAGGCATTGAGTGAACTTCCCGCCTGGGCCGACGACTTCAATCTGCTGACCCGCCTCTATCGGCAAATGGTCCTGACCCGCCTCTTCGATCAAAAAGCCGTCGCCCTGCAACGCACCGGACGCATCGGTACTTATGCGCCGACCCTCGGCCAGGAAGCGATTGGTGTGGCGGTCGGGAGCCTGATGCAGCCTGAAGACGTGCTGATCCCGTATTACCGCGACACGGCGGTGCAATTGATGCGCGGGGTGCGCATGGAAGAGATTTTGCTGTACTGGGGCGGTGATGAACGCGGCAGCGACTTTGCCGAACCGTCGGCGGCCGAGGATTTTCCGATCTGTGTGCCGATCGCCACGCAGGCGCTGCATGCGTGCGGAGTCGCCAGTGCATTCAAGATTCGCGGTGAGCACCGGGTGGCCGTGACCACCTGCGGCGATGGCGCCACCAGCAAGGGCGACTTGCTTGAAGCCTTGAACGTTGCCGGCGCCTGGCAATTGCCGGTGGTGTTCGTGGTCAACAACAACCAATGGGCGATCTCGGTACCCAGGCGGATTCAATGCGCGGCGCCGACGTTGGCACAAAAGGCAATAGGTGCCGGTTTCCACGGCGAGCAGGTCGATGGTAACGACATACTTGCGGTGTACGACCGGGTGCAAATTGCCCTCGAACGCGCGCGTCACGGTAAAGGGCCGGTGTTGCTGGAGTGTGTGAGTTATCGGCTCGGCGATCACACGACCGCAGACGATGCGACCCGCTATCGCCCGGCTGACGAGGTCAAGCGGGCCTGGCTTGAAGAGCCGGTCAAGCGTTTGCAACGTTTTCTGGCCGGACAGGGCGTGTGGGACGAAGGACGCGAACAGGCGCTGATCGCCGAGTGCCAGGTGCAGGTACAGGGCGCTGTGGATAACTTCGACGCGGCGGGCAATCAGTCACCCGAATCGGTGATCGATCACGTGTATGCCCAATGGCCGGCCGCACTGGCCGAGCAGCGCGAATGGTTGCTCGAACGAGCGGCGCGCCGTGCAGGAGTGGCCGGCCATGAGTAACGGCAAAGTCACGTTGCTGGAGGCGGTCAACCTGGCGTTGCACCGGGCCATGCGCGAGGACGAAAACGTCATCGTATTCGGTGAAGACGTCGGCGTGAACGGTGGCGTGTTTCGCGCCACGCTAGGGCTGCGCGACAGCTTTGGTTTCAAGCGGGTGATCGATACGCCGCTGGCCGAAACCATGCTCGGCGGACTGGTGATCGGCATGGCGGCCCAAGGCTTGAAACCGGTACTGGAAATCCAGTTCATGGGCTTCATCTACGCCGCCATGGAACACCTGGTGTCCCACGCCAGCCGCATGCGCAATCGCACGCGCGGGCGAATCACTTGCCCGATGGTGCTGCGCACGCCGATGGGTGCGGGGATTCGTGCGCCGGAACATCACAGCGAAAGCACCGAAGCGCTGTTTGCGCATATTCCGGGGTTACGCGTGTTGATTCCTTCGTCACCGGCGCGGGCTTATGGCCTGTTGCTGGCAGCCATCGACGACCCGGACCCGGTGCTGTTTCTCGAACCGACGCGGCTCTACCGGATGAACCCGCAGCCGTTGATCGACGATGGCAAGCGTCTGCCGCTCGATACCTGTTTCACCTTGCGTGAAGGCCGCGATATCACCCTGATCAGTTGGGGGGCCAGCGTCATGGAGACCTTGCAGGCGGCTGATGCACTGGCCACGCAGGGGATATCGGCCGAGGTTATCGATGTCGCCTGCATCAAGCCGCTGGACCTCGATACGCTGGAAGCGTCGGTGCGCAAGACCGGTCGCTGCGTGATCGTCCATGAAGCGCCACGCACCTGTGGCGTCGGCGCGGAAATCGCCGCCAGCCTCTACGAACGGGCGCTGCTGGAGTTGCAGGCGCCGATCCTGCGGGTCACCGCGCCGGATATTCCGCCACCGCTGTATCGGCAGGAGTTGCTGTACATGCCGAACGTCGAAGACATCCTTCACGCCTGCGACAGTGTGCTGCTGCACCACTGCTAAAGAGGCGCCTGAGGCCTGGGAGGCTGCGATGAAATATTTCAAATTGCCCGACCTGGGCGAAGGGCTGCAAGAAGCGGAAATCGTCGAATGGCACGTCAAGGTCGGCGATACGGTGAAGGCCGACCAACTGCTGGTCTCGGTGGAAACGGCCAAGGCCCTGGTGGATATTCCTGCGCCTTATGCCGGTGTGGTGGCGAAAACCTACGGCGCCGAGGGTGACATTCTCCACGTCGGCGAACCCTTGATGGGGTATGAAGGCGAGGCGGATGTCGGCACGGTGGTCGGCCGGCTTGAAGGGGGCGGCAGCACTCAGGAGGATCGGTTTTTTGTCGGCGCCGCGCCCTCGACCCGAGAACACTTGAGTGCCCGTGCTACCCCGGCGGTGCGGCAACTGGCCCGACAGTTGGGCGTCGAGTTGAGTGGCTTGAGCGGTTCCGGGCCCGATGGGCTGATCACCCGCAGCGACGTTGAAAATGCTTCGCAGACCGCGCGCGACAAATTCGGTGGTGAGAAGCTGCGCGGGGTGCGCCGCAGCATGGCGCTGAACATGGCCCGGTCCCATGCCGAGGTCGTGCCGGTGACGATCTTCGCCGATGCCGACCTGCATCGCTGGGGTCGTGCACGTGATCCGTTGATTCGTCTGGCCAAAGCCATGGCGGCAGCCTGTGCCGCGGAACCGGTGCTCAACAGCGGGTTTGATGACGGGTCCTTGTCGATCAAGCACCACAGCACACTGGACCTGGGCATTGCCGTCGACACCCCGGACGGTCTGTTCGTGCCGGTGCTGCGCGATGTCGGCAATCGTTCGTCAGCCGATTTGAAAGAAGGCGTGACCCGCTTGCGCGCCGATGTGCAGGCGCGTTCGATTCCGGCCAGGGAAATGATGGGCGCAACGTTGACCTTGTCGAACTTCGGCACGTTGTTCGGACGCTACGCCAACCCGGTGGTGGTGCCGCCGCAAGTGGCAATACTGGCCGCCGGGGCCATTCGCGATGAGCCGGTGGCAGAGGATGGCAAGGTGGTGGTACATCCGATATTGCCGCTGTCGCTGACATTCGATCATCGAGTGGTGACAGGGGGGGAGGCGGCGCGGTTTTTCAACGTGTTGGTCGAGGCACTGGAACAACCCGATGTTTGAAATCCAGGCATGAAAAAGGCCCTGAGTCAGTGACTCAGGGCCTGTTCAATTCGGGCGTTGCTTATTTCGCGGGCTTAGCGGATTTGGCCGGCTTGGCAGGCTCGGCTGATTCGACAGGCTCAACGGCTTCAACAGGCACGTTGAGCAATTCGGACAGGGCGTCCGGCTGGCTCTTGAACGCCTTGGCGAATACATCGCGATTTTTTGCCATGTAGATCCCGGCTTCTTCCACCTGTTGCTCGGTCAGGGACGGAACCGCTTTTTGCAACACTTCAGCCAGCAATTCGGCCAGCTCGAGCATTTTGTCATGACGATCAGCTTCGGCTTTATCCATGAACAAGCGCTCCAGATCTCGGCTGCTGCGGTATACCACTTCGACGGCCATTCACCACCTCACATGCCTTCACGATAGTTGTCTTTTGCGACTGCTGTATTTATATACAGCAAAAAGGATAAGCGAATATCTACCCTTTGGGTAGTGGCTTTTTAATGTAGACGGGTTTCAGTGTTTGTCTGCGCTGCCGATCATTTGTGCTGAAGTGTCCAGCCGAACCCGATTACCATCTCACTTGGCAGCCACTGGCCTTTTTTCTGCATGCAGAACAACCGTCATGTCGAATCCGCATCATCCGGTCGAACCGACCTAAGGAAAGAACCATCGTGAAAATAAACTGGGCCGAGAACCTTCGCCAGAATGTCCATGAGCTGGCCGAGACGCTGGGCAATCTGTTCGTCGAGACATTCCACTACATGGCGCTGTTTGCCATCGGCGCAGTCACCGCCTGGGCGGCGGTGGCGGAGTTTTTGCTGATGATCAAGGAGGGTGACATCAAGATCGATGACATCCTGCTGCTGTTCATCTACCTGGAACTGGGGGCGATGGTCGGGATTTACTTCAAGACCAACCACATGCCGGTGCGTTTTCTGATCTATGTGGCGATCACCGCGTTGACCCGCTTGCTGATCTCCAACGTGTCGCACCACAACCCGCCGGACATCGGGATCATTTACCTGTGCGGCGGGATTCTGCTGCTGGCGTTTTCGATTCTGGTGGTGCGCTATGCCTCTTCGCATTTCCCGTCGGTGAAGATCGAACACCCGCAGCGCAAGACCGGTGCGGGCTCTGGTGAACATCCGGAAGTCGAGAAGGGCGAGCTTTAAAGCCTTGCCGGCAGGGGGGATTGTCCCTTGCCCGATGGCGGCGGCAGCTTGAGGTTGTCGCCGTTGGTCATGGCCTCGAGGATCGCCATGGCGCTGTGGCCCTGTTCGATGGCGATGCCGAACTGAATGCTTTGCACCACGCGTTTCAGGCGTTGCGGGTCATTGCGTTGTTCGGTGCTGATCATCCGTTTGGCGACGATTCGGCCGGCGTTGGAGAGCGTCAGCATGATGCTGCCGTCGAGCCCCTGAATGCTCAGGTTGATCTGATAATCCGCTGCAAAAGCGTCGGTAATCAGTTGAAATGGGTTATCCATAATGCGTCACCGCCTGATTGGATCGTGCAGTTATTGACTGGCCGAGATCAGGGTTGGTTCGTTTTTCCAGACCATCGGCAGGCCGTTCGCTGAGGTTTCAACAACGTCCCTGTGCCTCCATTCTGACGAAGCAAGGGGCATGCCGGTCCTGTTCCGGGTCAATAAACAGGCAATAAAAAGGCGAGCACACGGTGGCTCACCTTGTTCATGTGCGCCCAGCATGGGCGCAATCTTGTGGGTGAAAGTCCCGCCGTAAGCT
>CAYNGZ010000223.1:5767-9276 GCA_964396695.1 uncultured Pseudomonas sp. | reverse complement strand
GGCAACCTTACAGCGGCCCGGTTGAGGGGCGGGTTGCGGGACCTGTGGGGTTAAACCCGCTTCAAAAAGCACGGGGCTGTCCACCGCGAATCGTAATTTCAAGGGGCGGATGGGGAACTCCGAAGCTGCAATCTATCTGGCCTCACCCCGAGTGTGTGCCATTGCAGCTGCCACCGGTGAATTAAGCGTCCAAGGGGAACCGAAATGAGTTTGCTACCGATCAGTGGAGCAGCCAGGGTGTTCGGCGACGACATCAATACGGATTACATCATTTCTTCCCACCGCAAGAAGGAAACCATCGATCCGCATGTGCTGAAGCAGTATTTGCTTGAAGATGCACGCCCGGGTTTCGCTCAAAGCCTAGGTGAAGGCGACATTCTGGTTTCCGGTAAAAACTTCGGTTGGGGTTCGGGCATGGAGGTTGCGGTTACGGTCGTGGTGGCGGCCGGGATACGTGCGGTCGTGGTGCAGAGCTTTTCTCGCACCTACCTACGCAACGCCTTGAACAACGGGCTTATGCCTGTGGTGGCCGACACCGGGGCGATAGCCGAGGGCGCGCGGATAAGCCTCAGGCTCGATGAGCAGGGCCGTTTGCTGCTTGAGCAGTACCAGGCCCAGGCCCAGCATCAGCCCATTGTCTGCGAACCCTTGCCGGATTTTGTATTGAACATGCTTCAGGCCGGTGGGCTAGTGGCTTATCTGCGCGAGCAAGGAAGCTTTGACGCTGTTGTGACCTCCTAGAAGGATAGATTGCAATGCACGAGCAACAATCAAAAACTAAGGTGATCAAAATGATGCGTAATGCAGTAGCTGTTTCCCTTGCCGTGCTCTGTAGCTTCAGCGCGGTCGCCGACGAGTTGGGCAGCACCTTGAGCAAGATCAAGGCCGACGGAGTAATGGTGGTGGGTTTTCGGGAGTCATCCATCCCTTGGGCCTATGTGGACAGCAATAGCAACCAGGTAGTGGGCTATGGTCGGGAAATCACCCTGGAGATCGTCGAGGCAGTGAAGCAGAAGCTTGATATGCCGAACCTGCAAGTGCGCTCCATCCCGATCACCGCGCAAAACCGTATTTCCCTGATGCAGAACGGCACACTGGACTTGGAGTGTAACTCTACTTCAAACACTGAGGAGCGGCGTCGGCAAGTTGCGTTCTCGACGACCATTGCGATCACCGAAACCCAGCTGTTGACACGCCAAGACTCGGGTATCACTTCACTCAAGGACCTGGACGGTAAGTCTGTTGTCGTCACCGCTGGCAGCACCTCCGAGCGGTTCATGCGCCGTTACGTTCAGGATCACGGTTTGAAAACCAATGTGGTCAGCGCCCGTGACCACGCGCAGTCCTTCATTATGCTTCAGACCAATCGCGCTGCGGCGTTCTTCATGGATCGAGACGTGCTTGCGGCTTTGCTGAGCAAGGCTCGAGACGCTGATCAGTACGTGGTTACCGGTGAAATGCCCACCAAGGAAACCTTGGCGTGCATGATGCGCAAGGACGACCCGCAGTTCAAAGAGCTGGTTGATGCAACTGTCACTCGGCTACACGTCAGTGGCGAGACAGCTCGCCTGTATGACAAATGGTTTCTCGCGCCTATTCCCCCTGACAACATTGTGCTCAACACACCTGTGAGTGCTTCGATGAAGGAGCTTTTCGCTCACCCCTCCGATAAAACCTTCGAAAGCCAGTAGTACGGCGCGTAATGCCTGGGCTGGAGATCACGCCAGCCTGACCAAATTCGAGTCTCGCCAGGTGCGCAGCCTTGCTTGTGCGCTCTGGGGACGCTCGGCCTGTAGAAAACCAATCGTCTGCCAGAGTACGCACCATGTTGAAAATTGCCGATCGTATCAATCGAATCAAACCTTCGCCCAGTTCCATGGCCGGGCAGTACGCCCGTGAGCTCAAGGCCGCCGGCAAGGACATTATCGGGCTGCTCGCAGGTGAGCCGGACTTTGACACACCCGATAATATCAAGCGGGCAGCCTCCCAGGCATTGGCGGAAGGCAAGACCAAATACACCGATGTGGCTGGCACGCCCGAGTTGCGCACTGCGATTGCGAACAAGTTCGAACGCGAGAATCAGCTCAAGTACGCGACCAATGAAATCATCGTCAGCACGGGCGGGAAGCAGGTTATTTTCAATGCGCTGATGTGTACCGTACAGGCGGGGGACGAGGTTCTGATACCGTCACCTTACTGGGTATCGTACCCGGACATTACATTGCTGGCCGGTGGCACGCCGAAGTTTGTTCCCTGCCATGCCGGGAATGCTTTCAAGTTGCGCCCGCAAGACCTGGAGGCAAGCATCACCGAAAATACCCGCTGGCTGATTCTCAATGCGCCGAACAATCCCAGCGGTGCGTTGTACACAGAGGAGGAGATGCGCGAGCTGACGGAGGTGCTGCTGCGCCACCCACAGGTCTGGGTGATGACAGATGACATGTACGAGCACATCATCTACGACGACCGACGCTTCGTAACTCCTGCCCAGGTCGAGCCAAAGCTGAAAGAGCGTACGCTGACCATCAATGGGGTGTCCAAGGCGTATGCGATGACCGGCTGGCGAATCGGCTATGCCGGGGGACCGGCAGCCTTGATCAAGGCCATGGTGAAGCTTCAGTCCCAGAGCACTTCCAATCCCTCCACCGCCTCTCAAGCCGGGGCTCTTGAAGCACTGACCGGTCCGCAGGATTTCCCGCGGGAAACCCGAGTTCAATTTCAGGCACGTCGTGATTATGTGGTGGAACGACTCAACGCTATCCCGCGCATAAGCTGCCACACCCCCGAAGGCGCTTTTTATGTGTTCCCTCAATGCAGCGGCCTGTTCGGCGCCAGGACGCCGTCCGGGAAGACCATCAATACAAGCGATGACTTTGTTATCTACCTGTTGGAGGAGGTTGGTCTGGCAGTGTTGCAAGGTTCCGCCTATGGGGTTGGCGACCATTTTCGGATTTCGTTTGCCACCTCCATGGATAACCTGCGCGAAGGCCTGGACCGCCTGCAAGTTGCTTGCTCGCGGCTGGCGTATTGACCGATAAGCAGTTGTGTCTGATACCCGTCAGGGCTTGTTACAGCCCGCCCGAAGCTCATTAGCGAAAGATGCGCCCACGCCCTCCATGGCCTGTGGGCGTACAGAGATCAACGATGAATTATAATTGGCACTGGGGTGTTTTTTTAAATGAGGCCTTGCCCGGGCAGACCTATCTCGACTGGGTGGTTTCGGGCCTCGCGGTCACCGTTTCCCTGGGCTTTCTGGCCTGGTGCATTGGCTTGCTGCTGGGAACGCTCATGGGCGTGCTCCGCACCGTTCCCAACCGGGTGGTATCGGGCCTGGCGGCCACCTATGTAGAGCTGTTTCGCAACATCCCGCTGCTGGTCCAACTATTTATCTGGTACTTTGTAAGTCCCGAGTTGTTGCCTGTTCGCTGGGGCCCAAGCTTTAAAATTATCAACCCCTTCATTCAACAGGTAGTTGTCGCTGGTGTTTTTTTGGGCCTTTTCTACCCCTC
>CAYNGZ010000223.1:0-5757 GCA_964396695.1 uncultured Pseudomonas sp. | reverse complement strand
GCTGATCCGCTCCCGCCGTCAGCTGGTCATACATGTTATATGTGATTGCGTCGTCCCCGAGTTGTCGCTGGTACGCTGGGCGGCAAGCATTAAAAGTATCGACCCCTTCATGCAGCAGTACGTTGCCGCTGTGGTGTGTCTGGGCATGTACACCTCGGCGCGCATCTGTGAGCAAGTACGTGCGGGTATTGAGTCCTTACCCATGGGGCAGCGAAATGCGGGGCTTGCCCTGGGTATGTCACTACCCCAGACATATCGATATGTGCTGCTGCCGGTTTCGTTGCGAGTGATCGTGCCGCCGCTGACTTCCGAGTTCATGTCAGTGTTCAAGAATTCGGCGGTGGCATCGATGATCGGGTTGCTGGATCTTGCTGCTCAAGGTCGACAGTTGGTGGACTACACCGCCCAGCCTTATGAAGCGTTTACTGCCGTGACCCTTCTCTACATCATCGTCAATGGCACCGCATTGCTGGTCATGCGCGTGGTCGAGAAACGCACACGTATTCCTTCCCACGTCCGCTCGCAGGAGCGCAGTTGATGAGCTACGAGTTCGATTTTTCATTCCTTGCCGGTAATAACCTTGGGTATCTTGGCGAAGGCCTGCTGGTCTCATTGCAAATAACGGTGGTGGCGTTACTGGCGGGTCTGGTCTGGGGTACGGTGCTGGCGTTGATGCGCTTGTCGAGCGTGCGACTGATCTCTGGCGCGGCCGCTCTGTACATCAACCTGTTTCGCTCGGTTCCGCTGGTGATGGTGCTGTTGTGGTTCTTTCTGGTGGTGCCGCAGTTACTGCAGAGCGTCCTTGGGCTGTCACCTTCGACCGATGTAAGGATGATCTCGGCGCTCGTCGCGTTTTCTTTGTTCGAAGCGGCCTATTACGCCGAAATTATCCGCTCTGGCATTCAGAGCGTATCCAGGGGGCAGTTGGCCGCCGCCTACGCCTTGGGCATGACGCATCGCCAGGGCATGACCCTGGTGGTGTTACCGCAAGCATTCCGCAACATGGTGCCCTTGCTGCTGACGCAGGCCATCGTGCTGTTCCAGGACACGGCACTTGTATATGTCAGCGCCCTGTCGGACTTCTTTGGTACTGCCTACAACATTGGTGAACGTGGCGGCCGCATCGTCGAAGCGTTGCTGTTCGCCGGCGCGGTTTATTTCGTGTTGTGTTTCTGCGCCTCGCTGCTAGTCAAACTTTGCCGTAAGAGAACCGCGCTATGATCGAGTTAAAAAATGTCAGCAAATGGTATGGCAATTTTCAGGTACTCAAGGATTGTTCCACCGGTGTAAACAAAGGCGAAGTCGTGGTGGTCTGCGGACCATCAGGTTCCGGCAAGTCGACCTTGATAAAGTGCGTAAACGGTCTGGAAGCCTTTCAGAAGGGCGACATTGTGGTCGATGGTACCTCCGTGGCCAAGGCCGGGGCGGCCCTGCCCAAGCTCCGGGTTCGGGTGGGAATGGTGTTTCAGAACTTCGAGCTGTTTCCTCATTTGAGTGTGCGCGACAACCTTTCCCTAGCCCAGATAAAGGTGCTCGGTAGGTCCCGCGAGGAGGCCGTCGAGCGGGGCCTGGTTTACCTCGACCGAGTAGGGCTGAAGGCCCATGCGCATAAATTTCCGGGACAGTTGTCGGGAGGCCAGCAACAGCGCGTGGCCATCGCGCGTGCGCTTTCCATGGACCCTATATGCATGCTTTTCGACGAGCCCACCTCGGCCCTGGACCCTGAAATGGTCAACGAAGTATTGGACGTGATGGTTGGTCTGGCCAAGGAGGGTATGACCATGATGTGCGTCACCCATGAAATGGGTTTTGCCCGTCAGGTCGCCGATCGGGTCGTGTTCATGGACGGCGGCAGCATTCTTGAGGACTGCAGCAGCGAAGAGTTCTTCGAAGACATTGGCCAGCGCAGCGAGCGCGCCCAGTATTTTCTTTCACGCATCCTTTCTCATTGATGTGAAACGGGGTCAATCGGCCCCTGCTAGAGCGGCCTGCATGGACAGGTTGCTTCAACCCAACAATAGTGTGGTGTCTCCATGAAGGATAATAAGGTAACGAGCGTTGACTGGCCCGCCGGCTGGAGAATCAAACCACGAGCCGCTTCGGCAGGCAGCGACCTTGTGGCCGCCTTTGCAGAAATACCGGTGGCGGCAATAGGCGATGCCATGAGCCGCAACGTTGGAGCCATTGGCTTGACTCGTTATCACGGGCAAGTGCATACAGTCATGTGCGGCCCCGCGCTGACTGTACGTGTTCGACCGGGCGATAACCTGATGATCCACATTGCCCTGATGATGGCTAAGCCAGGCGACGTGCTCGTGGTTGACGGCGCCGGTGACCTGACTCAGGCACTGGTCGGTGGCTTGATCAGAACGACCTGCGTGACACGCCGGTTGGCTGGGCTGGTTGTCAACGGGGCAATTCGGGATTTGGCCGAATGGGCAGAGCCGGGAATGCCCATCTTCGCCAAGGGCCATACTCATCGAGGCCCAAGCAAGGATGGCCCAGGGGAGGTCAATGTGCCGATCGCCTGTGCAGGCCTCGTGGTTAACCCAGGCGATCTGGTGATTGGTGACGCTGATGGTGTCATCGCGGTGCCGGCTGCCGAGGCAGAGGAAGTACTTCGACGCACGCGATTGCATCTAATGAAGGAAGAGGTCATTCGCAAGACTAATGAATCCGACAATCCGGATACTGAACGTTTCCACTCGATCTTGCGGGACAAAGGCCTGCCCATCCCATAACCGTGCAACTGGCCGCAAGACATTTGCGGTCTCGAAAGACTCATGGCAGCCTGCGCCAAGATCCGGCAGGAGCCGATGGCGCAATGACTGATATGACGCGCGACAGAATGACTGACCACCCGAAGGTGCAGTAACTGCGTGATCTACAGGGCGTTCTCAATCAGGCCAGCCAAATGACGGCAGACACGAGGCTCAACATCGCCTGATAGTTCCTGGCTAGTCGCTCATATCGGGTCGCTATCCGACTGAACTGCTTCAGCTCCAGGAAGAAACGCTCCACCAGGTTGCGCGCCTTGTAGAGATGCCGATCCAGTGTGCGAGGTGCAGACGATTCCTTTTGGATGGGATCACGACCTCAGCCCCCATGCACTGGATCGCATTGACGAAGGCGGCAGAGTCATAGCCTTTGTCTGCCAATACTGCGTCGCACGTGAAGCCGTCAATCAGGGCTGCGGCTTGCTCATATTCTGAAGCTTGCCCCGGCGTTAACAGTAGGCGCAGTGGGTTACCGAGGGCATCCACGGTTGCGTGAGTCTTAGTGCTCAAGCCGCCTCGGGACTTATCCATGGCCTCGGCGGCCTGTGCTGTTTTTTTGCGGCACCATGCTGATGAACGCGGATAATGCTGTCTCCACCATCAGGTGTTCCAGATCATCCTCCCCGGTGAGCAAGGCCATCAGTTTCAGCCAGACGCCTTTGCGTGACCATCGGACATAGCGGACATAGACACGGTGCCAGTGACCATAGCTATCGGGCAGATCACGCCAAGGGGAGCCGGTTCGGGCCACCCACAGTACGGCCTCCACAAAAAGGCGGTTATCGCGGGCTGTGGCACCTCGGTCGCGGGCTTTGCCCGGCAGCCGATCCTTGATGCGCTCCCATTGATCATCGCGCAGCCAGTAGAGCCTTATCCCACCCCCAAATGCTTTAAGGGTATCGAACGATTCGATTTACCTCAAATGAGAGCACTCTGTAGGGATCAGCACCAAACCGTTCCTCAATCGTACACCGGTGATCCTGTCCATTATCGGCATCCGACATCTAGAGTCGTGGGGAGGAGGTTGCGGTAGATTCGGGATCTTTTGATACCCGCATGGTAGCCCACTGCCCCCCAGGATTTGAGGCTAGCGGGCCTTCCATTACATCATGGGGTATTCGTCTTTCAGTACAGCGGGATCGAATGGTTTGCGGCTGAAAATCTTGCGAACCAATGGAGCGAAGTGTTCAAGACTTGGCGTAGGGTAGTCTGGATCGAATGAGGATTGATCCCAACGTTCGCAAAAATTCACGCATGACTTATAGCAAGGGTGATCCTTGTATCTGTCACGCTCGTTCCGATCTCCCCCAAAATAATGGGCGTAGTAAAGGTGCTGAAACAGTCCATGGTGATGCAGGATCCATGTCACTTCCCCTTTCACATACGGCCTGATGATGGAGGCGGCATACTGTGAATGGTTGTATGAATCGCCCCGGGTTTCGTAGACACCTCTATGCCTTAGAATGAGGCCAATCAGGAGGTGCCATGAGCAACCCGCGTTATACCGAAGAATTCAAAATCCAAGCGGTCAATCAAGTGACCGAAAAGCAGCTTCCCGTGGCAGACGTTGCGGCACGCCTTGGCGTATCGACTCACAGCCTTTATGCGTGGATCAAGCGCTACAGCAAGCCCGTCAGCAAGACGATGATCAGCAAGCTGAGCTTCGTCGCCTGCGAACAGAGCTCAAGCGGGTCACGGAAGAGCGAGATATCTTAAAAGGCCGCCGCGTACTTTGCCAAGGAGTGCGGCTGAAGTACGCCTTTATCAAGCAGCAGGCCGCCGACTATTCCATTCGACGGCTTTGCCTGACGCTGAAGGTCCACCTCAGTGGTTACTACGCATGGTTGTCTGAGCCGCAATCTGTGCGCGCCAAAGACGATCAGCGCCTGCTGGGTTTGATTAAGCATTCGTGGCTGGAGAGCGGCGGCATTTATGGCTATCGCCAAATCCATGACGACCTGCGTGAAGTTGGTGAGGGCTGTGGCCGCCACCGAGTCGCCAGATTGATGCGTCTTGAAGGCCAGCGTTCTCAGACAGGGTATCGCCGGCGCCCAGGGAAGTACGGAGGTAAACCAGCAGTCGCCTCTCCCAACGTGCTAAAGCGCCAGTTTGATGTGGTCGAACCCAACAAGGTCTGGGTAACAGATATCACCTACATTCGCACGTATGAAGGTTGGCTGTATTTGGCTGTGGTGCTGGACTTGTTTTCTCGTCAAGTTGTTGGCTGGTCGATGAAATCACAGATGACCAGCGACTTGGCTATTGATGCATTATTGATGGCTGTCTGGAAGCGTAAGCCAAAACAGGAGGTGATGGTTCACTCCGACCAGGGCAGCCAGTACAGCAGCTCCGATTGGCGCAGTTTTCTGAAGGCCAACAACCTGGTTGCGAGCATGAGTCGTCGAGGTAACTGCCACGACAACGCGGTAGCCGAGAGTTTTTTCCTGCTTCTGAAGCGAGAGCGGATCAAGCGGAAAATCTACACCACGCGGCAAGATGCTCGTAGCGATGTGTTCGATTACATCGAGATGTTCTACAACTCAAAACGCCGACATGGTTTCAACAATCAGCTGTCACCGGTAGAGTGTGAAAAGCGTTACGCAATGAGCTTTCAGGGTGTCTAGAAAATCCGGGGCGATTCAATCCAGGTCATGTGTTGAGTCAGAACTGATTCAACGGGATCTTCAGGTAGGCAATGCCGTTGTCTTGCGCGGGTGGGAGGTTTCCGGCTCGGACATTCACTTGAATCGCCGGCAGCATCAGCGTCGGCATGCACAGGCCCCCATCACGCCGGGTGCGCATCTCGACGAAAGCGGCTTCGTCGATGCCGTCATGCACATGGATATTGCTTCTACGCTGCTCGGCGACCGTGCTCACGCACTGCGGGCCGCGCCCGGCTGGCGGGTAGTCGTGACAGACGTAGAGGCGGGTGTCGGGGGGGAAAGCCCGACGCGTGTGCCACGGGGCGCAAAACTAGTTT
>CAYNGZ010000222.1:0-9301 GCA_964396695.1 uncultured Pseudomonas sp. | reverse complement strand
CCCTTGGGCAGGCCGTCCTGCACGATTGCTTCCATGCGGCCCTGACCAAAGGCATTGCGCAGGTGCCGTCCGAGCACTTGCGCCGCGCACTGTCGACGTTGCTGGCGGCGGCCCAGGCCAACGTCACCACGGCCCAGGAGTTGCTGGGCTCGTTCAAGACCCGATTGGAGCACTGGATCAATGCGGTGATGGACCGCGCCGAAGGCTGGATGCGGCGCAATGCCAAAGTTGTCTCGCTGGCCTGCTCGCTGGTGATTTGCCTGGTGCTCAACGTCAACGCGTTCGACCTCATGCAGGGCATGGTGCGCAATGACACCTTGCACGCGGCAGGCATACAGATGGCCAACAATTTGGTGAAAGACAACTCGCCTGCTGCGCTCGACCAAGTCTGCGCAAACCGGGACGACAAGGCCCAGTGCCAGTTTGAATTGGCGTTGGGCAGTTTGCAGGCGTTGCCTCAGGGCGCTATCGGCTGGAACAACCCGCCGGCTTTTTTACACCACGATCAGACAAACAAAATCGCCTGGTTCGGCTACTGGTTGCTTGGGGTCATGACGGCGGCGTTGGCTGCCTCGTTGGGCGGCGACTTCTGGTTCAAGATGTTGAGCCAGATGATTCGCCTGACGGGCAGCAAAACTGTCCCACAGCCCAAGCCCTGAGCGCGATCGGGCACATCAACTCAGGGAGAGCAGCATGGCGAACAACTGGCCCGACGAGATTAAGCACGTCGTTGTGCTGATGATGGAAAACCGCTCGTTCGATCATCTGCTGGGGGATTACACCAGCATCAACCCTGCGTGCGACGGCATCAACCGTAAAGCGCCCAGCACCAACCCGCTGACGGACGCCAGTGGCAAGTCAGCGGTGATCACTCAAACGGCGGAAACAGCGGGCTACTTCGCCCTGTGGGCGCCGCCCGCGCCTTCGCCACCGGCGCTGCCGGCCAAGGACAGCGAAGGTTTCGACCTGGGCCATGAGTTCGTCGATGTGGTGAAGCAACTGGATGTGTCACTCAAGACCAGCCTGACCGCACCCAAACTCGATGGCTTTGCGCAGGACGCCTACGACAAGGCTCGCAACGATCTGAAGGTGTACAAGACGTACTCGCAGTCCATGGCCCAGCGGGCGATGAACTACATCCCGTTCGGCGCCACGCCGACGGACGATCCGCTGCCGGCGATCCAGGGGCTCGCGCGCAATTTCACCGTGTGCGACCGCTGGTTTGCCTCGGTGCCGGGCCCGACCTGGCCGAACCGTTTTTTCGCCATGCTCGGCAGTTGCAACGGCCACTTGCTGATGCCCTCCACGGGCACCGTGCTGGCCGGGATCAAGAGCCTGATTGCGCAGTTTGGCGGCGACAGTATTTTTTCGCTGCTGCGCGACAAGGGCCACGATGTGCGCATTTATTCCGACGGTGCCATCCCGCTGGCGGCGCTGGTCAAAGGTGGCTTGCAACACATGAGCATCGACGACTTCAAGTCGGATGTCGCCGGTAACAAGCTCCCCGAACTGTCGTGGATCGAGCCGAGCTATGGCCTGCTCAACGGCAAGCTCGGGCCCAACGTCTCGCACCATCCACCGGAAGACCTGCGCTTTGGCGATCAGTTTGTCGGCGAGGTGTTCAATGCCTTGTCGGCCAACACCGACCTCTGGAGTAAAACGTTGTTCGTGCTGCTGTACGACGAGCATGGCGGCTTCCATGACCATGTAGTACCGCCGACTTGCGTGGCGACGGGTTCAACCGTCGATGTCGAATGGCCCAATCCCTTCACTCGACTCGGCATCCGTGTACCGGCAATCCTCGCCTCGCCGTGGCTCAATCCCGGCCTGATTCCGTGGACCGACAGCCTCCAGGCGCAACATTACGATCACACCAGTTTGCTGGCCTTTCTTTGCGATCATTTCCAAGTGCCGCGCAACGCTCTTGGCCGACGGGTGGTCGCGGCCCAGCACTTTGGCAACGCGTCGATCTGGCGCACTGCCGCAAGCGTTGCTCCTGCGCCGAAACTGGCAGCCACCGCCGTGCCAAGCCGCGCCGGGCTGCCCTTGATCGAGTCCCAACTGGCGACCCAAAGCCGGCAGGTGGTGGACAGCGCCACCGGTTACCTCGACGGCCTGGATCCGGAGCAGATCTGGAAAAGCAGCGCCCAAGGCGTCAGCAGTTTCCTCGACAGCCGCAGCCGTGCTCTGGTTGATCCCGGCCAAGCCGCCCTCACGTCCGCCGCGCCCAGTGCCGACAGCCTGGAGGCGAAACTGCGGCGCCTGCAGGATTTGATGGCCACTGCCCACGGTCAAACGGTGGCTGCCGTTGCGGCGCCCGCCGTCAAAGCCTTGCAAGCTGGGGCGGTGCCAGCTGTTGTGCCCGCGCAACTGCGAGTCCTGTGCCTGCCGGGTGTGGGATTCACCCAAGCCGCGAACGGGCAGGGCAGCACCGACGCGAACTGGCAGGAACAATGGCGCACGCTGATCCGCAGCCAACTGGCGCAGAACGGTCGCGTTATCGACGATCAGGACATCGACTTTCTGCCCTTCGATGATCAACTCAAGGATGGGCCGGACTTCGCCCAAATCACCCGGGGCCTGGCGATGCTGCGGGACGACGCTCGGGGCAAGGCTGACGAGGATTTCGGCAGTTGGGGCCTGCCGGTCAATCAGATGCTGCGCACCACCGTCGGCGCCATCGTGCAGTGGGTTGAAGATGCCGATTTACGCACCGCACTGACCCAACACCTGTTGGCGAAGATCGACGCGTTCAACCCGCAGATCATCTTCGCCCAAGGGCTGGGCAGCCTGATCGGTTATGACGCCCTGCGCCGTTCGGTGGCCAAGAAAGGTTCGGCGCTGAAACTCGTCGATGGCCGGGTATTCGTCAGCTTCGGCTCGCCCATCGCACTGCCGTTGGTGATGCGCGAAGTGTGGGGCGGGCGGGTCATGCGCCTGAGCGAAAACGGCCGAGGCATTCGCCGCTGGTTCCACCTCTACAACCCCAACGACGGCTTGCTGACCCGTCCGATCACCTCGCCGGACTCGGCGCGTGTCGACCTGCAAACCGAGTTCAGCGTGCCGCTGCGTGATGACCTGCTCGACCTTAATCACGCAGCGCAAGCCTACTTGTCGTCCGCCACCAGCCAGACCGGCCTCTGGCCACAACTGGCCCGCGACGTGGTGGCGGCGGGCAGTCTGGAAGTGCCGGCGTTCCTGTCCCGCAGCGGCCAACGCAAACGCCGCGCCCTGGTGGTCGGCATCAACGATTACCCGGAACCGGGCGCACGCCTCGACGGCTGCATCAACGACACCTACCTGATCAGCCGCATGCTCCAGGAAAGCGGCTACGACGCCGGCGACATCCGTTTGCTGCACGACGCCCGAGCGACGCGGGCGAACTTCGTCGAGCGCCTCGAATGGCTGGTAGAAGGCGCCCGCGCCGGCGACGAGCGCGTGCTGTTCTACTCCGGCCACGGCACCCAGTTGCCGGCCTACAGCAGCAGCGGCGAAGCCGACCGCATGGACGAAACCCTGGTGCTCTACGACTTCGACTGGGACGATGAAAACACCCACTTCACCGACAAACTGTTCCGCCAGTTCTACAGCCACCTGCCATTCGACCCGAACGGCCACGGCGCCAAACTCACCGTCATGTTCGACTGCTGCTACGCCGGCGGCATGACCCGCGGCAACGGCCGCGTGCGCGGCATCACCCCACCCAGCGACATCCGCCACCGCATGCTGCGCTGGGACCCCTACGCCGGCGACTGGGACCGCCGCGTTTACGCCGCCGACAGCGACGGCCGCGACTTCAGCAAACACGACAACACATCTCGCGGACTCACCCGCACCCGCAGCACCCAAGGCGCCGCCACCGGCCTGCGCCCTGAGAAAAAAGCCCAACTGCAACGCCAAGGCAAACTCTACGGCCACCACGGCCCCTACATGCCCCTGATGCTCTACGCCGCCCGAGAAAACCAGAAAGCCAACGAATATGAGGTGGGCTCCACCAGCTACGGCGCCTTCACCTACGCCGTGGTCGAGCAACTGCGCAAACTGCAGCAGGAAAACGCGACGTTGGCGTTTGATAAGTTGATCGAGCAGGTGGGCAAAGTGCTGAGTGCGCGGTCGTTGGGGCAGACACCAGAGATTGTTGGGCCGAGCGGGGTGAGGGAAGCGGTGTGCCCGTGGCGGATTAGTGGGTTGGGGAAATGACGGAGAAGCTGACTTGAACACTGGCGGTTTCAAAGCCTGAGTTCGACTCAACCTCCCAGGTCGCAGTCATTCGCCCCGACAACTCGGTCAGTCCCCTCGCCCCTTGGGGAGAGGGCTAGGGTGAGGGGGGCGATTTCACTGACACCCAGTTGTCATGAGGATGCGCTGGTCCGTTAGGGCTCCATAACCAGTCGACGGACATGCCCTATAAACAAAATCCGCCACCTGAACTTCAGGCAGCGGATTTCTTCATCTCAGCAACAAACAATCAAAACCCTCGCAACACCCGTGACGCCTTCCGCCACCAGGATTGACGTTGATTGAACGGATCATCCACCAGCACGCAAGGCATATCCCGCAACCGAATCCACGGCTCATCCTGCCAGTGCAGCATGCAAAGCGACATCTTCGGCCAGTCCAGCACACTCAAGGTCGGCCGCTCGACCGCCTTCGAAGGCCGCGCATCACGCAACGTTGGCACCACCTGATGCGTCAACCATTCGCGTAGCAGTCGATAATCCGGGCAATAGTGATAAACCAACAGAGCGTACACACCCGACTCGCTCAACATCAGTCGCTCTTCCGCAGCGCCATGGGCGTACACCAGCATCATTTGCCGCTGGTCCGCATCAAGCTTGCGCGACATACGCTCATCAAGATACTTGCCCATCAAACGCCCCAGATCATGAGCACAGAACCAAGCCTGGTTCTCCACAAGAAGGGCATGAAGGTGGATGTTGTGACGGGTAAAAAGTGTGGGTATGAGTGGTTCAGACATGACGGGCCTCCAGATCTGGAAGCGTCGGGGGGACTGCGTGAATACGGCGGTTCACCTTCATCGTGAAGGTCAGATGCTTAGGCATTTCCGTTACCTCTGGCTGCTTTCTTAGGGCATTCGTTATGGGTGTCGGGAGCTAAGAAACCCACCAGAGACGGGCCGGACATATTCCCCTTTCGGGTCTTGTATTCGCCCACTCCCGACATAACGGGGATTTTTTCACAGGCGTCGAAAAACCGCTGGCGAAAAAAAGCCGCATGGCTGTCGGGTGCGGAGGACCGCTCTGGTTGGGGCGTTTCTTAGGCGCCGAGTCGAAAGCCTAGAGGCTCAATGTCACACGGTCAACCTTTCAAAATCGGTCGTGATTTTTTAGCCGAAAATATAATGGGCTTAATCACTCAAGCCGAATATTTTCTGGATTTCAGTGCGTAGGAATTCTCTGTTTTTGGTGTGGCATTCCCAAATGATCACCACTCTCCATCCCCGAGTGAGTAGTGCCTGCTGTGCATCAACATCTCGCTCCACGTTCTTCGCCAGTTTTGGCAGCCAAAAGTCCAGTCTACTCTTGGGCGTATACGCATATTTGCAGCCAGGATGTCTGTGCCAAAAGCAGCCGTGGACGAATATGCACAATCGGTGTTTGGAGAACACCAAGTCAGGTTTTCCCGGCAGATCCTTCCTATGCAGACGATAGCGAAGCCCCATTTCATGGCACACCGATCGCACGACCATTTCAGGCAGCGTGTTTTTGCCCTTGATCATCGACATGATCTTGGAGCGGTGTTCTGGGGAAACGATATCTGCACTCATTCAATGTATGCGTCCGGGCTTGTCCATGGACTCGACTTTTTGATTAAGACTCTCGACACGTGGGATTAACTGTGCCGCTAGGGGGGCAGTTGTTCAGGGGGGAGTTGGTCGTGATGGGAGTGAAGCCACGCCGCCGATATTGCCAGAGTAGGCCCAAATCGACGATAGGCTCATCGGACAATTGCACGGCCTGGCTGGTCATGGCAGACGTTATACGATGGGAATCGCATTGCCTGATCCGAATCTTTGTCAAGGCAAGCCCTGCACAAGGGTGCATTTGTTCTGCGGCCAATTCCACCTAAGAGCCGTGCCGAGAGCTCGGGCAGAAGAATGTGCCCAGTGCAACCGTGGGCCACTAGCCAGATGTCCAGTCCGTCGTGCACCAGTATTTTCGTGCGGTTGGCGCGGCGATTGGCAAACAGATAAACACACTGCCTCCGTGCTGCACCGAACACGGCGACCACCCGCGCTTGCGTACCGACATGGATTGCCTCCTGACTCAAGACTCTCTCGAACCACGGTCAGTTTTTACTCTGGATCGTCGGCGGCACCGCTCTTCCTTTACGTGCTTATTACAAGTGGATATTGTGGATGGCGTTGCGCCACTGTAAGCCTCTTAGCGATGTATCAACATAAGTGCTTTTTGAAAGACTCCACACTCAATCACTTTCTCGTTAAGGTCAGCTTAATTCCAGTCTTAAGGGGGCGTGAGTTTGCAAGTGGACATGGACAAGGAGTCGGCCCTGAAAAAAGAAAGATGTAGCAAACTCATTTCTCAGATCGTTGTTGCGGAAGCGATTTTTGAGGCGGACCGCTTGGGCATGTGGGTAGTACCGTGTCTAAACTGAACCCTTTGCTCCGCATGGCGACTATTGCCGGCGTCGAGGTTGCAGTCAAACTCCACATCGCGCGCGGCGACGATCTCGATGCTCGCGACGGGGCAGGCGCTACGCCTCTGATGTTGGCCTGCGCTCGAAAGAAAAACGGCATTGTACGGCTGCTTTTGGCCGCTGGAGCAAAGCCTGAGTTGCTCGACCCCGAAGGCAGGAACGCTCTCGCTTACGCAGAGACGGGTGAGTGTACTCAATGTATCGCTCTGTTGAGAGAGGCTCTTGGTTTTTCCAGCCAAGTAATTGAAAACGATGTAAACGATGAAGATTCGTCTCAGACTGATGCGAAGACAGCGGAGTCCCTTCATTCCCCCTTCGTAAGCGAATCGTTGTACCGCGACGCGGAAGATGAAACAGCTGAGGTGACGTCTAAGGTCGATGAAGTAGTTGTCTCCGGCGTCCCCCCGGCTTTTGCCCTCCTCATCGAGGAGGAGAAGTCTTGCTTCCGAACTGGCGAGCATACCGTCATCACCGTCGAGACGAAGACGCACGCAAACTTGATCGAGCTTGACGACGAGCCTCTCGATTTTGGATTCGAGGATGACTGGGAGGCGGAGTCCGAAGCAGTTGCCCCGAAGGGGAACATAACCGTAACTGGAGAAATTAGTGTACTTCAAGGAACGATAGGTAAGTTCAAGGCGATCGACACCGATGTGGAATGGGACGATGTCGACCTATTTCTTCCAGAAAGGGCGCTTCCCTTAACGAGTGATGATGGCGATGGCATACGTGGCTTGCTCTTCCGGGGAATGCGCGAAGGTACTGTATCCCAAATAGCTCTTATCAATGTATGTGGAGAGGCTGACATCTCCCGCAATGAAGACACCGAGCGTCTTCTGACTTTTGTTTTAGGCGATCTTGGCGTTGTAATCGATGAATGGACGGGGTTAGCCGAACAGTCCGATCTTCTCGAACCGACAACTGATGAAGAATTAAGGCTATCGGAGGCCTTGGAGTTCGTGGAAGACCTCGCATCGGGTTGCAACGAACCTCTGAGGTTTTACGCAAAGGGCTTGAAAAAAGACCTACTTCTGGCAGCCGAGGAAATTGCTTTAGGCAAGGAAATGGAGGACGCAAGGGGGCAGGCGCTGGATGCGCTCTCATGCTGGCCCTTGGGACTTGGTTTTGTTTTCGAAGCTGCCGACAAGGTAGCCCGCGGGCAGGCAGGTCATGAGGCGTTCATCTCTCGAGATGATCTTGTTGGCGAAGGTGAGGGTAACGAGAGCACTAGTGAGACATCTTCCGGTGAGGAAGTTGAGTACGAGGAAGATGAATTCGGACTCGATTCGGTCGCAGCAACCTTTGTCTCCGCAGTTTCAACTGCACGTTCAGCCGGCAATGACTCTGTGAAAGTCCGTGATGCGCTAGCTACCGCCAATCTTTCCCGAGTTTTTCTCATCGAGCTTTCGAGGAAGGCAGATTGTGATTCGGCAGGCGCTGGCTTTTCTTCTGCAATTCGTTGCCAGGAAGTGGCGCGGGAAAGGATGATTCTTTCCAACCTTCGCTTGGTGCTTTCTATAGCCAATAAGTATCGATGGTCTGAGCTTCCTTTTGATGATCTTGTGCAGGAAGGCAATATAGGTCTTATGAGGGCGGTCGAACGCTTCGACTGGCGCAAAGGGTTCAGGTTTTCCACTTATGCGACATGGTGGATTCGCCAGCAAATTTCGCGTGCAATCGCTAATCAGGAACGAGCGGTCCGTGTTCCCGTTCACATGCAGGATTTGGCAAGGAATATTTTACGTGAACGGGATAAGTTCGAATTTCAGATGGGGCGTCCTGAAAGCGAGCGCGAGACATCCCATCGAACGGGGATAGCCCTCGATAAGCTCAAGCTTCTTTTGACCGTATTCGAGAAGGTCAGCAGTTTGGACGACCGCTTTGCAGACTCCTCAACTTCCTTGCTCGACATCCTCTTGGAGGAAGAGCCATCAGACCCGGCGATTGCAGCAGAGGAAGCTTCCTTACGGGCAATTTTGATAGACATGATTGGAGAACTTGACGAACGTTCGGCCAAGGTTATCACTCTCCGTTTTGGCTTGGGCCAAGATGACGCCATGACGTTGGAAGAGATTGGGTTCTTATTTGATGTCACTCGCGAACGTATTCGGCAAATCGAGTCGAAGGCCCTCAAAAAGCTATGCCATCCGATAAGAATGGAAAAGTTAGCCTTGTATGTGGGCGACTACTTCGAGGTACAACAATCCTTTTCGTCAGGGGACCAGCCAGGGGAGGTCACAACTGAACGTACCAAGCACCACGGTGCAGGTGAGTCTCGTCAATCGGTAGCTGAGGATTTGGAGAATGTTCATCAGGTCTTGGATGAGCCTGCTTTGTGCGAGCCTCCGACGGATACAAGTGCCATTCCTCACGAGCGACGTTTATTTGATCTTCTGGATGAGGCTAGGGCCCTTGGTCTTAGCGTTGAAGAGCAACCTTCTGGTGATGGCCGAATTCACGTATTGCTTCCAGCACAGCCGAATGCTCGAGTGCGTAAAGTTGCACGCAGAATGGTTGATATCGGTTTCACACTTCTTTCTGGAACTACCTACGTCAAATGAACGAACGCACTAGTGTCCTGAGCGGTTAATTCAAAAATCTATTTTTAATCGCACCCAGCTTT
>CAYNGZ010000221.1:0-9304 GCA_964396695.1 uncultured Pseudomonas sp. | reverse complement strand
CCCGGCCATGATCTCGTTGCGCTTGCCAACCCACAGTGGAACACCGGGAAACGCTTTCATCGATGACTGGTGAGCGCGGTAGAACTTGTTCAGCAAGGGCCACAGTGGCTCGGCGAGCTGGATGTATTGGGTGTTGGGCATGGTGCAGGAGGGCCGCTGGGCAAAATGGGCCTATTATAAAAGAACCAACGCTGCGAGACAGGTGCATACCTGATCTCATATCCCGGTTGGCGGAGCGTGCATCATGAGCAAAGGTTTGGTTTCCAGGAAAGCGGCGAAGAAAAAACCGACCAGAACCGCCGTTGAAAAACGGGCTGACAAGAAGGCCAAAAAGGTCGGTGTGTTCGGGCATTGAGCCCGCTTTGACGGAGCCCGGCAATCGGGCTCCGCGTTCACTCCCAGGGCAATAACCCATCAATCTGCAAGATTTCCCTGCGCCGTTGCACAGAGGGGGATGAGACCGACTTTTGTCTGTCGACTTGTCCTGTTCTGAGCCGAGCCATGTCCCATTACCTTGATCAACACCAGCGTGAAGAAATCGAAACCCTGCGCCGAACGTTTACCGGTCGCAGCGAATGGCCGACCTGGCTGCTGCTGATCGGTGTCTACGCGGCCTGGTTTGGCGTGCTGCTGGCCAGTGCCTGGCTGGGACTGTGGTTGAGTACGTTGCTGCTGATACTGGTCGTGGTGCTGTGGATGTCGGTCCAGCATGAGCTGTTGCATGGGCATCCGACGCGCTTTACCGCGTTGAACAAACTTCTCGGCTACGCACCTTTTGCCGTCTGGTACCCGTACACCCTGTACCGCGACAGCCACCTTTTGCATCACCGCGACGAAGACCTGACGTTACCCGGCCGCGACCCGGAAAGTCGCTACGTGAGCACGCAACAGTGGCGGGTTTCTGGTACGCGGCTATGGTGAGCTGTTGCGTCAGCACGGGTTCAGGCCCGTGGACAGCCCACAGCATCCTTTCAGTTGAGAACCGGGCATGATTTCAGGCTTTGCAGAGTTACTGATGTACGTCGCCCCCGAGCCCATACGCCAGGCTAATGAGCGCTGGCTGACACGCATCGTCGAGCGGCTTGGCGCCACCCGTTTGAGCACTCAAGGCCTGTCGTTGATGGAGCTTTGGCTGGCCCCGCAATTGCTCCTCACTCAGACCTGCGGCTATCCGCTGATGACGGCACTGCGCGGGCGAGTACGGGTCATCGGTCGACCGCGTTATGAGCTGCCGGACAGCAGCGCTGGCAACCATTGCAGCGTGCTGCTGACCCGCGCCGACGACCTGCGTCGAACCTTGCCGGCGTTGTCGGGGTGCAGGGCGGTGATCAATGGCGAGGACTCCAACAGCGGCATGAATCTGTTGCGCCACCGCATTGCCCCGTTGCAACGCAATGGTCGGTTTTTCTCCTGCGTTGCGGTCAGCGGCAGCCATCGTGAAAGCCTGCGCTGTCTGCGTGACGGGCGCGCGGACCTGGCGGCCATCGACAGCGTGACTTTCGCCGATCAGGCGCTTGACCGCTTGCCGGGCAAGGTCAGGGCGACGTTCCTGTTGTCACGGCTCGAAGGCCTGACTTACCCGCAAATCGCCGCCGAACTGGGCATTTCCCAGCGTTCGGTCAGCGTCTACATGACCCGCTGCCAGGCGCTTTGCCAGCGCAGCGCCAATCAACCATTGCTCACACCCTCCACCCTGAGGTCCGCATGAGATCAATCAAAACCTGGCTCGGCAGTTCGCTGCTGGTCCTCAGCCTTGTGGCGACACAGGCCCCCGCAACGGAAAAAGTCGCACCGATCCACTTCGGTGACATCACTTGGGAAAGCGGCAGTCTGATCACCGAGATCCTGCGGTTGATCGTCGAGAAAGGCTACGGCTACCCGACCGACACGCTGCCGGGCAGCACCGTCAGCCTTGAGGCTGCACTGGCCAAGGACGATATTCAGGTCATCGGCGAAGAATGGGCAGGGCGCAGTCCGGCCTGGATCAAGGCTCAGGCCGAGGGCAAAGTGTTCGGTTTGGGCGATACGGTCAAAGGTGCCACCGAAGGGTGGTGGGTGCCGGAGTACGTGATCAAGGGCGACCCGGAACGCGGCATCAAGCCACTGGCGCCGGAACTGAAGTCGGTGGCTGATCTGGCGCGCTACAAGGACGTGTTCCGTGACCCGGAAGACCCGACACGCGGGCGCTTCCTCAACAGCCCGACCGGTTGGACCTCGGAGATCGTCAACAGCCAGAAGCTCAAGGCTTATGCGTTGACCGACAGTTTCGTCAACTTCCGCACCGGCTCGGGCGCGGCGCTGGATGCCGAGGTCAGCTCGTCGATTCGGCGCGGCAAACCGGTGCTTTTCTACTACTGGTCGCCGACGCCGCTGTTGGGGCGCTTCAAATTGGTGAAGCTCGACGAACCGGCCTTCGATGCCGAGGCCTGGAAGACCCTGGCCGATGCCAGCAATCCACACCCCAAAGGCACGCGCTCGATGCCGGCCAACCTGGCCATCGGCGTGTCGGCACCGTTCAAGGCCCAATACCCGGACCTGGTGGCGTTCTTCGAGAAAGTCGATTTACCGATCGACCTGCTGAACCAGACCCTCGGCCAGATGAGCGAAAAACGGCAAAAGCCGCGCGAAGTCGCGCAAGCCTTCCTGCGTGAACAACCGCAGGTGTGGCAGGGCTGGGTGCCGGCGCAGGTCGCGACGAAAGTCAGCAGCAGTTTGTAGACGCGTCATTCACCGGCGATCAATCTTCAGGCGTGCGCCACTTCCGCCGCCAACGCCTCGCTCACGGCAGGCCGTGAGCCAGGCCGCGCCTGAAAACGCTCCAGAGGCGCTCTGACCGTCGGTAAAAGTTTGCGCCCATCTCACCCTGTCGTTGTGCGTGGGGCTATCGAAGCGGGTTATTCAGACGGCCCACGATGTCGAGCGCGCTGTCGAGCAAACGCATGCGCAGGAAGGATTTGGCCGGCCAGTCCTGTTCAAGCAAGGCCAGACGTTCGAGTGCCCAGCGCTGTGGTTCGACCCGTTCACGCAGGTTTTCAAAGCAGTCGCTGACGTGACTGGCCAGCTCATTCCATAGCGTATCTTCCGGCACCTTCCAATGTCGGGCGCAGAGCAACGTCAGTTCTCCGAGATGGCACATGAAGGCGGTGTGCAAGAGCTTGTCGCGCACGAAGCCCGCATCGTCGTACAACGTCATCTTCGGGTCATGCAACTGAAGGTCGAGGCCTTGCCGATGCAAGGTCTGGCGGTGAATCCGGATGTCGCCGAAGTCACGCACCATCAGCCGGCTCAACTGGCCCTCGGGGCTCATGACCATGAAGCTGTTCTGCTGGTGCGCCTCGAAGGCAACCCCATAGAGCAGGTAGAGACCGAGCAATCCGGGAACGGTGATCGATAGGTAGTCACGGTAAAAGCGCAGCAGTTCCGGTCTACTGTCGTCTCCTTGGGCCAACCTGACCCACTGGCGCAGCAACGGTTGTCCGTGTTCATCGAGGGCAAACAGGCTGCCAACGGGCACGGCCATTTCACCTGGCTGCAAAACGCTCGACGGGTTGTCCCGGTAAAGCACCGCCAGGTGCCGGGAGCGTTCGTCATCCGGCGGTTGCGGCGCGTAATGCACGCCGATCCGTTCCGGCACGATATTCAGCACGGCGCGGATCTGCGGCTCCTGATCAAGCATTCGCAGCAACAGACCGCTGACCCTTGGCCCCATGCGCGCCGAGCGTGGCGAGAGGGTGCGTTGCACACTGGTCAGTCGCAACGCCACCGGCAGTTTGACCATCGGCGAACAGGGGCCAGCATCGGGCACCACGGTGCGAAACGACATGGTGGGCTGACCGTTGAACGCAATGATTGTGGTCACGACCAGCAGGCGGTCGGCCATCTCACGTGCAAACGAGCGCGGCAGTTCCTCAGCGGCTTGCCACGGATGGACGGGGAGGGGCAGATAGTCATCCGGGTCCAGACCGCCTGCCCGCAGGCACTCGGTCAATTGCCCGGCCGCAAGCGGGAAATGCCCCTGCCACCAGTTGCGGTACTGCTCAGGTTCGCTCAACGATTCGACGTGAGCCCATTGTCGATGCAAAGCGCACAGGACCACGGGCACGCAGGCTTCGAATTCCGGTGAAAAAGCAACGACCGCCGTGGGGCTCAAACCCAGCTTGGTTTTGTAGTTCGGGTGCCAGGGATGACCCAGCGTGCCCCACTGCTCAAGCACCGATGTCGGGTTCGGATGGGAAGGGTTGTCCTTCAACCAGACCAGTAAGTTGCTGTCATCGGCAAGCTGGAACTGCTCGCGAAGTTGCCGGCTCCAGCCATGGTGAAAGGCTTGACTCAAGGTGGCGTTGCAGAAGCTGTCATCAAGCTCTTCGGCCAGGCGAACGAGCACTTCGGGCGACGGCAAAGGGTCAAGTTGCGCACTGAGCAGGTTCAGCAGCTGCGAAGGAAGCAACAGCTTTTGTACCGGGCATCCGGCGCGATGCAAGGTAATGCTGCCCTGGATGTCCCAGCTGTTCATCCGCGCCGGGATGAGCCCTTCGAAACACAACCGGGCGCCATCGGACAGTGTGAGCCAATACATCGAACCTTCGGCTTGCAGGGCTTCGGGATCGAGCAGGCCTTCGCGCAGCAGCGCCTGCAACAGGCGCTGAAAGCTTGCCCGGCTGCTGAGCTCGAGCGTATCGGTCAGATGGCCGAGGTTTATCCGGCGAGCCTTGAACGCCTCGGTCGCCAGAGCTTCGCTCCAGCGTGAGAGTAACCCTTGCTGTGAATGCAGGTCCGTGTGCATGACATACGACTCCTTGGGGCGGTTAAGAACAGCTCCAAACAGGCTACGGCAAGCGCAAAAAAAGCGATGGCAAGCATTTCCGGCAAAACTGTGAGACGCATCCCAGGGTGTTGGCGGGAATGTCCGAGGGCGGGTTTTCCAACACCTACGTACTCTCGCGGACCTTCAACTCGAAACCCATGTCGACCACCGGTTTGGCGATCGAATTTCCGGCCATCAAGGTCAGCATGTGCTCGGCAGCGCGGCGGCCGATGGCTTCACGCGGGGTGCTGATGCTGCTCAGGCGCGGCACCATGTGCGCCGAGGCGGGCAGGTCGTTGAAGCCGAGGATGGCGACTTGCTCGGGGATTTTGATCCCGTGGCGCATGGCTTCGAGCAGGGCGCCCTGGGCCAGGTCGTCGTTGCCGAAGAAGATCGCGTCGACCTGCGGGTGGCTGGTCATCATTTGCAGGAACAGTTCGCCGCCAAGGCCCACCGATGACGGGCGTGGTGTCAGCAATTCAAGGTCCGGGTCGTAGAGACCTGCTTGCTGCAAGGCACGTCGGTAACCTTCACCGCGCAGCAAGGTGCGCTGGTCGAGTTGCGCGCCGATGTAGGCCAGCTGCCGACGCCCGCGTGAGATCAAGTGTTGGGCGGCGGTTTCGCCGGCACTCAATTGCGAGAAACCGACGCAGTTCAAACCGGCGCCCGGGTCCAGGTCCATCATGTAGACGCAAGGGACGTTGCTGGCCTCGATCATCCGGCGGGCACTTTCAGTGCGGTCAAAACCGGTCAGCAACAGGCCGCGAGGCTGATAGGCCATGTAGTTGCGCAGCAGGTTTTCTTCTTCATCGCGGGAATAGTGGAAGTTGCCGATCAGCACTTCGAAGCCCTTGGGCCGCAGGACCTGATGAATGGCTTCCAGGGTGTCGATGAACAGCAGGTTGGACAGCGATGGCACCAGGACCACCACCGAATGGCTCTGGGCCGAAGCCAGTGCGCGGGCGGCGGGGTTGACCACGTAGTTCAGTTCGAGCGCGGCTTGCTGGACTTTTTCCACCAGTTCAGTGGCGACGGTGCTGATACCGCGCAAGGCTCTGGATGCGGTGATCGGACTGACGCCTGCCAGACGGGCGACTTCGTTGAGGGTGGGGCGGCCAGTGGTGCGGGTATTTTTATCGTTTTTAGTGGAGGTCATCGGGCGGCTTGCCAAACAAAATTCAAGGCACTAAGGTAGCGCTGTCTCGATGCGGCTGCAAATGCTTGAGCAGGGTTTGCCTGATCCCTGCTTTTTGGCGTTGGGAAGAACATGCTGCAACCCATAAAAATGACAAGAAGGCGTCGGCAATGCCTGCTTTTGCACGAGCGTTTCACGTAGCAAAGGTAGCGCTGTCTGCGCGCTGAGGTGTTACATGAGTCAACCCATCACCGCCCTGGTCATCATGGGCGTGGCCGGCTGCGGCAAGTCCAGCGTCAGCGAGGCCCTGTGCCTGCTCAGCGGCGCCACCGGCATCGAAGGCGACAGCTTTCATCCTGCCGCCAATATTGAAAAGATGAGCGCGGGCATTCCCTTGAACGACGACGACCGTGCCGGCTGGCTCGACAGCCTGTGCGATGAGCTGCGTCGCATCGATGCCAAGGGCGAGCGCCCGGTGCTGACCTGCTCGGCGCTCAAGCACCGTTACCGCGAACGCTTGCGCAGTGCCTTGCCGGGCCTGGGTTTCGTATTCCTTGAGTTGACCCCAGAAGTCGCCGCCGATCGTGTGGCCCATCGTCCGGGGCATTTCATGCCGTCGACCTTGATCGCCAGCCAGTTCGCCACCCTCGAATCCCCCGTTGGCGAGCCACTGACCCTGGCCCTCGATGCCTCGAACTACAGCGTCGATGAGCTCGCCCGACAGGCCCATGCCTGGTGGCTCGACCATGGTTTGAAACTTGCCAGCTGAGTGTTGCTTCAAGAGATAGCGCTGTCCTGACGGCCTTTGAATAACCCGCTTCAATAACAACAACAAACAGGAGATACCCCACATGTTTGGCATGTCCCACGAGTCGTTTCTGCTGCTCGATGCAGTGGTCACCGTGATCGGATTGATCGTCCTGATCACCCGGTTCAAGTTTCACCCCTTTATTGCACTGATCATTGCTGCCGGATTTCTCGGGCTGACGTCGGGCATGCCCGTGGGCACTATCATCAAGGCGTTCCAGGACGGCTTCGGTGGGGTACTCGGGTTTGTCGGGATCATCCTTGCGCTGGGCACCATGCTCGGCAAAATGATGGCCGAGTCGGGCGGGGCGGATCAGATCGCCCAGACCCTGATTCGTGCGTTCGGTAAAGAGCGCGTGCAGTGGGCGATGATGTTCGCCGCCTTCCTGGTCGGTATCCCGTTGTTCTTCGAAATCGGCTTCGTGCTGCTGATTCCGCTGGTGTTCATCGTTGCCCGGCGTACCGGCGTGTCGATCATCAAGATCGGTATCCCGTTACTGGCTGGCCTGTCTGCCGTGCACGGTCTGGTTCCGCCGCACCCGGGCCCGTTGCTGGCCATTGGCGTGTTCGGCGCCGACATCGGCAAGACCATTCTTTACGGCCTGATCGTTGCCCTGCCGACCGCCATCATTGCCGGTCCGATTTTCGGTACGTTCATTGCCAAACACATCCCCGGCCATCCCAACCAGGAACTGGTGGATCAACTGGCTCGCGAGCCTCACTCCAGCACTTTGCCGAGCTTCAGCGTGACCTTGATCACCGTGCTGCTGCCGGTGTTCCTGATGTTGCTGAAAACCTTTGCCGACGTCGCGCTGCCGGATGGGCACTTCTTCCGCACCTGGATGGACATGATCGGTCACCCGATCTCGGCCTTGCTGCTGGCGTTGCTGCTGTCGCTGTACACCTTCGGGCATCGGCAGGGCATTGGCTCCAAACAGATTCTGAAACTGCTCGACGCCAGCCTGGCGCCGACCGCTGCGATCATCCTGATCATCGGTGCCGGCGGTGGCTTCAAGCAGATGCTGGTGACCAGTGGCGTGGGTGATGTGATTGGCCACATGGCCGTGAGCGCACAGATTTCGCCGATTCTGCTGGCCTGGCTGGTGGCGGCGGTGATCCGCGTGGCCACGGGTTCTGCGACTGTGGCGACCATTACCGGTGCAGGCATTGTGGTGCCGGTGGTGGGGATGATTCCGGGCGTGAACCGCGAGTTGCTGGTGCTGGCCACCGGTGCGGGTTCGTTGATCCTGTCTCACGTCAACGACGCAGGCTTCTGGCTGGTCAAGCAGTACTTCAACATGAGCGTGGCCGAAACCTTCAAGACCTGGACCGCGATGGAAACCATTCTGTCCGTCGTTGCGCTGGGCTTCATTTTGTTGCTGTCGTTGGTGGTTTGATTCACGGCGGTGCCTGCACAGTGTGCGGGCACCGGACTGACAGAGTTACCCGAGCCGCGAGAGGACACGCAGTCCTTGTCGCGGCTTTCTTTTTTCCATCCTCAATCCCCTGAATACCACTCGTCGGCACTGTCAACTTTGACAGGTTGGCGCTGTGCCGTGCCCCGCGTAAAAGTTGCTCATGAACTCGTGACTCATCTACGCGTGCAGGGAGAAAACATCATGACCGCCAAACAACCAGGTGCAACGCAGGCAAACCAAAGCGTCAGAGTGAGCCAACTTGTATATGACACGGACCCGGGCACTCTGGTTAACGGTGCAATGTGGGGGGTAGGGGCCGCAGAACTAACCTATGGGCTCAACAACTTTGATCCCTCCACGCGAGACGATCAGCTGTCCTATACCCCCGGTCGGATGGCCAAGAATGTCTTCAATCAGTATCAAGACAATGGCTACAGGTGTTTTTGCTATTACAGTGACTGGGGCATTGGTGATCCGCGATATGGCGATGGACCTCCTAATCCGACTCCAGCACTTGCAACGGGAGGCCGTGGAACTGACATCATGCGACTTCTGGGCAAGCCCGGAACCTTTGATAAACTCGTGCTTGGATTTGCCGCGATTGTGGGGGATAAAGGGGTCAATCAAAATGTGATCAATAAGGCAGTGATCAACTGGGGCCTCTCTCCTGCGGTAGATCCGAACAATCCGACGCAAGCAGAGTTGGATGCGGCAGAGATTATCGCTGATGCGCTCGCGATGTTTATCGACCCCTGGAATGATGTCGCCGCCTATATCAATTGCGGATTCCCGGGGTGGAAAAGCAATGACTATAAAGACCTCAATGACCCCGCCAAAGCGCAAGGCGTATTGGGCGCGCTGCTTAAGCTTCAAACGGCTGATCCAGACCTGAAGCTTTCCTTGAGTCTTGGCGGTTGGTCAATGAGTCATGCCTTTTATCACGTTGCGCGTGACCCAGCCAAAACTGCGCGTTGCATCGACGCTATTGCAGCGATCTTTACGCTATGGCCGCTGTTCAATGAAATCGATGTCGACTGGGAATACCCCTCGGTATCCGGGAATGAGCCCGGAGCGGGTGCTTCATGGAAAGGTAATGACTTTGACAGTAACCATACGGCTTACTTAGCGGTGTGCATTAAG
>CAYNGZ010000220.1:0-9339 GCA_964396695.1 uncultured Pseudomonas sp. | reverse complement strand
ATCATCGCCGCCGCCATATCAACGTTGTATTCCTTGACCCCGGTGCTGGTGTTGACCAGGTTGTTCAGGGCCACGGTGATTGGCTGGGCATCGCCACTGGCGAAGACCACACCGAACAGGAAGTCATTCCAGATCTGGGTGAATTGCCAGATCAGGCAAACCATCACGATCGGGATCGACATCGGCAGCAGGATCTTCCCGAAAATGGTGAAGAAGCCCGCGCCATCCAGCCGCGCCGCTTTCACCAGCGCATCGGGAATGCTCACGTAGTAGTTACGGAAGAACAGCGTGGTGAACGCCAGGCCGTAGACGATGTGCACCAGCACCAGGCCCGTGGTGGTGTTGGCCAGGCCGAGTTTGCCGACGGTGAACGAGGCCGGCAGCAGCACAGTCTGGAACGGCAGGAAGCAGCCGAACAGCAGCAGACCGAAGAACAACTGCGAACCACGAAAGCGCCACATCGACAGCACATAACCGTTCATTGCACCGATGAACGTCGAGATCAGCACCGCCGGCACGGTGATTTTCACCGAATTCCAGAAGTAGCCGCCCACGACGTCCCAGGCCTTGATCCAGCCAATGCCGTCGACCACTTGCGGCCAGCTCAGCAGGTTGCCGGTGCGGATGTCTTCCGGGGATTTGAAGCTGGTCAGCAGCATCACCACCAGCGGGATCAGGTACACCGCCGCGGCCAGCAACAAGGTCGCGTAGATCGCTATGCGGCTGAAGCTCAAGGCCGATTTGCCAGGTTGATTACTCATGGCGTTTGCCTCGCAGTTCGGAGTACAGGTACGGCACCAGAATCGCCAGGATCGCGCCGAGCATCATCATCGCGCTCGCCGAACCGATGCCCATCTGGCCACGGCTGAAGGTGAAGGAATACATGAACATCGCTGGCAAGTCGGAGGAGTAACCCGGACCGCCCGCCGTCATCGCCGCCACCAGGTCGAAGCTCTTGATCGCGATGTGCGCCAGAATCATGAAGGCGCTGAAGAACACCGGACGCAGGCTTGGCAGGACGATCTTCAAATAGATGGTCGGCAGGCTCGCACCGTCGACTTGAGCGGCACGGATGATCGACTGATCGACACCACGCAGGCCGGCCAGAAACATCGCCATCACAAACCCGGAGGCTTGCCACACGGCGGCGATTACCAGGCAGTAAACCACGCGATCCTGATCCACCAGCCAGTCCAGCCGAAAGCCTTCCCAGCCCCAGTCACGCAGCATCTTGTCCAGCCCCAGGCCCGGGTTGAGCAGCCATTTCCAGGCGGTACCGGTGACGATCATCGACAGCGCCATCGGGTACAGGTAGATCGTACGGATGAAGCCTTCCTTGCGAATGCGCTGATCGAGCAGCACCGCCAGAAACACCCCGAGCACCAGACTGACGCCGATGAACAGGCCGCCAAAGACCGCGAGGTTCTTGCTCGCGACCCACCAGCGATCGTTCTCCATCAACCGGACGTATTGCTGCAAGCCGACCCATTTGTAGCTCGGCATGAAGCTGGAATTGGTGAAGGACAGAACGAATGTCCAGAGGATGTAACCGTAAAAGCCAACCAGGACGATCAGCATGCTCGGCGCCAAAACCAGTTTGGGGAGCCAGCGCTGCAATGCGTCGAACGGTGAGGCTTTGCTGAAAACCGCCACAGAGCTCATCGGGATAATCCAGGTGAAGGAGTGAAATCCGGACCGAGCGCCCCCGCCACACGAGCCAGGGCTCATGCAGGGAGACGACAATTCGGGGTTGGCCGCAGGTCAGGCCTGCGGCGGTTCTGGTGCTACTGGGCGGCTTTGATGGCCGATGCCAGTTGGGCGCTGGCCTTGGCCGGGTCAGCGTTCTTGTCGTTCATGAAGTTGGTCACCACATCGAAGATCGCGCCTTGCACAGCCAGGGAGGTGGCCATGTTGTGCGCCATGCTCGGTTGCAGACCGCCGGTCTTGTCGTCCGCGATGAAGTCCTTCGCCGACTTCTGGGCACACTCGTCGAAGCCGAGCTTGTCCATTTCGTTCAGCATGTCGTTACGCACGGGAATCGAACCCTTGTTCATGCTGAAGACTTTCTGGAAGTCGGTACCCAATGCGACCTTGGCCAGGTCCTGCTGAGCGGCGATATCGCCGGTGCGATCAGCCTTGAGCTTGAACACCGCGAGGGAGTCGATGTTGTAGGTGAAGGATTTGTCAGTGCCCGGGAATGGCACACACTCATAGTCCTTGCCGGCTACCTTGTGGGCGGCGGTCCATTCACTCTTGGCCCAGTCACCCATCATCTGCATGCCGGCCTTGCCATTGATGACGTCGGCGGCCGCGATGTTCCAGTCACGACCGGCACGGTTCGGGTCCATGTAGGCAGTGACTTTCTTCAGCTCGGTGAAGGCTTTGGCCATTTCCGGGCCGGAAAGGGTTTTCTGGTCCAGATCGACCAGGGCCTTCTTGTAGCCCTCAGCGCCCATGACCGAGAGCACCACGTCTTCAAACACGGTGCTGTCCTGCCAAGGCTGACCACCATGGGCCAGGGCAATGAAGCCGGCAGCTTTCAGTTTGTCGCCAGCGGCATAGAACTCTTCGAGGGTGCTCGGGGCTTTTTCGATACCGGCTTTCTTGAAGACCGCCGGGTTGATCCACAGCCAGTTGACGCGGTGAATATTCACCGGCACGGCAACGTAATCACCTTCGTATTTGACGGTATCGGAGACTTTCTTCGAGAGCAGGCCGTCCCAGTTTTCAGCTTTGGAAACGCCTTTCAGCGCATCGGTGCTGAGCAGGCCAGTGCTGCCCCACTCCTGGATATCCGGACCTTTGATTTGCGCGACACCTGGCGGGTTACCCGCTACGGCGCGGCTTTTGAGTACGGTCATGGCCGTAGCGCCACCGCCGCCGGCGACCGCACCGTCCTTCCAGGTGAAGCCGTCTTTTTCGACTTGAGCCTTGAGGACATCGACCGCTGCTTTTTCACCACCCGACGTCCACCAGTGCACGACTTCCACGGAACCTTTGGAATCGGCGGCAAGCGCGCTGAGAGGAAAGAGCGAGGCGAGAGAAATGACAGTGGCGAGGCGAGAAATCGCATTCATCTGAAGTACCTTTCTTGTTGTTATGCATGCAAGTCTGGTGCTTGCGCTGCAAACGAGTTTAAACAGCGTAGATCGCTTGGCAGGTAACGAAGCGACGGCAAAATGTCACCGCATGGTTACATAAGTACCGAGGTAGAGCCTTGAGCCAATGCGCTGGCCATGCTTGGGGCTAGCGGCAAGCGTGGAATCAACACCGCTTGCCAGGCGTGATAGAGGTCTGGCTTGCCGCCCCAGATCTCGGCGCCCGGGCGGTTTTGCGGGTCGAGTTCGTGGTGCCAGCTGCCGTGAATTCGATCGATCAGACAGCGGTCGCTGAACTCCCAGAAACGCCGATACCAGGTTTCGTACTGCGCCTCGCCGGTGCGTTTGAGCAAGGTACTGGCGGCGGCACTGGCTTCGCAGTGAACCCAGTGCAAGCGCTGACGCACGACGGGGCGATTGTCCCAGTCGAGGGTGTAGACAATGCCCGGTGCGCCATCGACCTCCCAACCATGAAGGCAGTTGCGGGCGAAGAGTTGTTGTGCGTCGGTCACCAGCCAGCCGGGGGTCAGCATTCCTGCTTGCACGCGCGCGGCTTCGAGGTGCAACAGCAGTCGCGACCATTCGAAACCGTGGCCCGGTGTGGTGCCGTAAGGTCGGAAACCATCGGCGGGGTTTTCGCGGTTGTACTCACGCAGTGGATGCCAGTCTCGGTCGAAATGCTCAACGACCAGATAGTCGTTGGCAGCCGCTTGACCGTGAATGACTCGCTCGACAATCCGTAAGGCGCGGTTCAGCCAACGGTTGTCCCGGGTGACATCGGCCAGCGCGAGAAAGGCTTCGGTGGCGTGCATGTTGCTGTTGGCGCCGCGATAGGCTTCCTCTTCGCTCCAGTCGCGGTTGAAGGATTCGCGCATCGCGCCCTCCTCTTCGCTCCAGAAATGCTGCTCGATGATCGCGATGGCATCGTTGAGCAAGGCGTCCGCAGCAGGCCTTTGGGCGACTACCGCAGAACTGGCCGCGAGTGCCACGAACGCATGCAGATAGGCGGCCTTGCCGGTATCGCCATCGCGGTGCTCGGGCGCCGCAAACCAGCCGCCGAATTCGGCATCACGCAGCGGGCCATTGAGGGCATCGATGCCGTGATCCACCAGCTCGGCGAACCCCGGCAAGCCCTGAATGTGGGCCATGGCGAAGCTGTGGGTCATGCGGGCAGTGTTCATGGTGTGTGCTTGGGCGTCAGCCGGCAGGCGACCGTAATCATCCAGATTGCCGAAGCCGTCGGGCAGTTTCGACGCCTTGGCGAATGCCAGCAGGCGCAGGCCTTCATCGGCCAGCCATTGCTGATGGGCAGGTGCGTTCAGCCAACTGCTGAAGGCAGGTTGGAAGGTGTTCATGGGGAACCTGTTTTTGTTGTTATGACTGGGGGGAGTCTAAACAACGTGGGGGAAGGCGCAGGTAACGAAGGGGACTGGGAGTGTCACTGACCCGTGACAAAGCGGAGTGTTCACTTTGGGTGGGTTGGTGGATTCAAGAACCACCCCTCACCCTAACCCTCTCCCCAGAGGGGTGAGGAGACTGACCGAGTTGTTTGGTCGATGTACTGCGACCTGAGATATCGAGTCGAACTCAGGTTTTGAAAAGCATGCGGTCGGCTCCCTTTCCCCCTCTCCCCACTGGGGAGAGGGTTGGGGTGAGGGGTGGTTCAGAAGGCACACACAAATCCCGAAACCTCAATCCACCGACCGCGGCAACTGCAACGTCACCCTTAACCCGCCCTCGCGCAAATTCTGCAAACTCACTTCCCCACCATGGCTATGAGCGATATTGCGCGCAATGCCCAACCCCAACCCATAACCCTGCTGCTGGCCGGCCAACCGGAAGTGCGGTTCGAACACTTGCTCCAGTCGCTGCTCAGGCACTCCGGGACCTTCGTCGTCGACGTGCAGGATGAACGCAGCGTCATCGTCGTCAATGTGCAAATGGGCGTTCTGTCCATACTTGAGGGCGTTGTCGATCAGGTTGCCAATGCAGCGTTTGAGTGCCAGCGGCTTACCGGGATACGGCGCCAGCGCCCGTCCCTGCTGGGTCACGCGGCCATTGCCGTTGGGTGCCAGGTAAGGCTCGACCAGACAATCGAGCACATGGTTGAGGTCCACCGGCTCGATGTTTTCGTGAATGTCGGTGTCCTTGACGCATTGCAGTGCGCCTTTGACCAGCAGCTCCAATTCATCCAGATCACGCCCAAACTTGGCTTGCAGCCGCTCATCTTCCAGCAACTCGACCCGCAGGCGCAGACGAGTGATGGGCGTACGCAAGTCATGGGAAATGGCACTGAACAACTGGCTGCGCTCGGTCAGGTAGCGGCTGATGCGCTCGCGCATGGCGTTGAAGGCGCGGCCGACTTCGACCACCTCACTGCCGCCGCCTTCGGCCACCGGTTCCACTTCGGCGCCCAGCGACATGTCCCTCGCCGCCCGCGCCAAACGCTTGAGCGGCCGGCTCTGCCAGTGCACCAACAGGCCGATGAACAGCAACAGAAAACCGCTGGTGAGGACGATGAACCAGACCTGCTGCGAAGGCAGGCCCTGCTCTTCAAGGCTGGTATAGGGCTCGGGCAGCAGCGAGGCGATGTACAGCCATTCGCCCTGGTCCAGTTTGATTTGCGTGACCAGCACCGGCGGATTGACCGGCTCCAGGGTCAACGCATAGTGCGCCCAGGAACGCGGCAATTCATCGAGTTTCAAACCGCCATTGAAGATCCGCAGGTCGTCCGGGCTGACGAATTGCACCGAGATGTCGGTGTCCGCGCCCAACGATTGCCGCAGCACTTCATCCACTGCCGCCAGCACCGCTTCTTTGCGCGGGGTCGGCGGTAACAACTGCATTTCCAGCGGTTTGTCGTTGAGGGTCACCACGAAGCGGGTGCCGCCCATGCTGCGCAACTGATCAAGAACCAACGGCCGGTACGCCACCGGAAGCGAGCGAAAGTAACTGACGCTGGCGGTCATCGAATGCGCCAGGCTACGGGCGGCGGTGACCAGTCCTTCCAACTGCGTGGCACGCAATTGCGAGACCCAGATCACGCTCGACAGCGCCTGGGCGAACAACACCGCCAGCAGGGTCAGCAGCAACATCCGCCCCAGCAACGAACGCGGCACCGGCACCCGCCGTATCAGGCGAGTGAAGAACTCAGTGGCCATTGCTGGCAACTACGTTGGCGGCCAGTTGATAACCACTGCCGCGCACGGTGCGGATCAAACGAGGAGGCTTTTCGGTATCGCGCAAACGCTGACGCAAGCGGCTGACGGCCATGTCGACGATGCGATCGAGCGGCATCAGGTCGCGGCCACGGGTGGCATTGCCGATGGTATCGCGATCGAGAATTTCCTGCGGATGATCGAGGAAAAGCTTCAGCAGGGCGAAATCGGCACCCGAGAGAATCACCTCTTCGCCATCGATGTGAAACAGCCGATGACTGACCATGTCCAGCCGCCACTCATCGAAGGCCAACACCTCGCCGCCGGAACGCTCCTGACCGAACTGGGCGCGCCGTAGCAGGGCTTTGATTCGCGCCTGCAATTCACGGGGGCTGAAGGGTTTGCCCAGGTAATCGTCGGCGCCGAGTTCCAGGCCGATGACCCGGTCAGCCTCGTCGGAACTGGCGGTGAGCATGATGATCGGCACCTGGGCCTGACGCGGGTGCTGGCGAATCCAGCGACACAGGCTGAAACCGTCTTCGTCCGGCAGCATCACATCAAGAATCACCAGATCGCTGGGGGCCTCGTTCAACGCCTGGCGAAACCCTGCGCCATCGGGCGTGGTCCGCACTTGAAACCCTGCGCGGCTGAGGTAGGTGTCCAGCAACTCGCGTATCTCTTGATCGTCATCGACCAACAAAATCGACTTGTTGACTGAGCTCACTTCGAAGGCATCCTTGTTGTTAGTGTTGGGGCGGATTATGCCTGATCGTTCATGGATCTATGTTGCCAGTCAGGGCCTCATCGCGAGCTTGCTCGCGATGAAGTCGACGCGGTCTCAAGCCTGGTCGAGCGCCACGCCCGCGCCGGTCAGGCCGGAATACGGTGCGGTCACCAGCCAGACGGGAATGCCGTTGAAGTATTCGCTCATGCAGCCCTTGTCGGCGAAGCAGCGGGCAAAACCACTCTTGAGGAAGAAATCGGCAAACCGTGGAATCACCCCACCAACGATGTAGACGCCACCGCGTCCACCGGTGGTCAGCACATTGTTGCCAGCCACTCGACCCAGCCAACAGCAAAACTGCTCAAGCACTTCCAGGGCAATCGGGTCGCCTGCCAGGCCGGCAGCGGTGATGGCTTCTGGCGTATCGAGCACCGGCGTGTGCCCGTCCACCGCACAGATCGCCCGATAGACGCGCGGCAAGCCGCCGCCGCTCAGCGCCGTTTCGGCGCTGACATGACCGATCTCGTTGTAGAGGTGCTGCCAGAGCTGGGTTTCTCGCCGACTGCTCAGCGGCAGGTCAACGTGCCCGCCCTCCCCCGGCAATGCGGCCCAACGGCCTTCCCCCAGATCCAGCAAAGTGCCGACACCCAGGCCGGTACCGGGGCCAATCACCACCGCCGGGCGCAACGGCTCCGGCGTACCTTCGCAGACCACCCGAAACTCGCCCGGTTGCAGGCGCGTCATGCCCAGCGCCATGGCGGAGAAGTCGTTGACCAGCAACAGCTGATCGACCTGCAAGGTCTGACAAAACGCTTGGCGGCTCAACCGCCAGTGGTTGTTGGTGAAGCGAAACTCGTCGCCGCTGACGGGGCCGGCCACCGACAGGCACACCGCACCTATCGAACCGGGCGTCAGGCCGAGGCCGTTCAGGTAGACGCCAATGGCATCTTCCGGACAGGCATAGTCGGCCGTCGCCAGCACCTGGATCGACTCCAGTTGCTGGTCTTTCCACAACGCAAAACGCGCATTGGTTCCACCGATGTCACCGACCAGCGCTAGTTTCACTTAAGGGTCTCCAGAGCAGAGGTAAAGGCGCTGGCGCCCTGCTCTGCCGAGCTGAAGGCCATGCGCATGAAGCCAAACAACTCGCGACCGCAGCCAATGCCGTTGTCCAGCAGGCCCTTGGCCGGTGTGCGAGCGGCAAATTCATCGGCGTCCACCAAAAGCTGCAAGGTGCCTTTGACACCATCGACGCGGATGATATCGCCCTCTTGCACGCGCGCCAAAGGGCCGCCGACATACGCTTCCGGGCAAACGTGAATGGCCGCCGGGATTTTCCCCGAGGCGCCAGACATCCGCCCGTCAGTGACCAGCGCAACCTTGAAGCCACGGTCCTGCAACACACCCAGGAACGGCGTCATTTTGTGCAGCTCCGGCATGCCGTTGGAGCGCGGGCCCTGGAAGCGCATCACCGCGACAAAGTCCTTCGCAAGCTTGCCTGCCTTGAACGCATCGGCCAGGTCCTGCTGATCCTGGAAGACCATCGCCGGCGCTTCGACCACTTGATGTTCCGGCGCCACGGCCGAGACTTTCATCACCCCGCGACCGAGGTTGCCTTCCATCACCCGCAGGCCGCCTTCTGGCGAGAACGCACGGGCGACCGGGCGCAGGATGTTTTCATCGAGGCTTTCAATCGGACCTTCGCGCCATACCAGCTCACCGTTTTCCAGGAATGGTTCCTGGGTGTAGCGGCTTAGGCCATGACCCGCCACAGTGTTGACGTCTTCGTGGAGCAAACCGGCTTCCAGCAGTTCGCGGATCAGGAACGACATGCCGCCCGCGGCCTGGAAGTGGTTGATGTCCGCCTTGCCGTTCGGGTAGACGTGGCTCAGGGTTGGCACCGCCTCGGAGAGTGCGGCCATGTCCTGCCCGGTCAATTGAATACCGGGCGCCATGGCGATGGACGGCCTGTGCCGGGTCGGGGTCGTAGGAGACCTGCATCCGCGGCTTCTCGAGAAGCAGTATCGGGTGGTGGGTGAGGTCGCCAAGGTAGGCGAAGGATTTCCCGTTCGACGTCACCATGAAGATCGTGTGGCCCACGGTATGGCCTGGAGCCGCAATGGCCTGCACGCCGGGCAGGAATTCCTGGCCATCCTTGAAGAACACGATGCGGTCGCGCACCGGCAGCAGGTTCTTGCGGGCGTGCACGACAAAGTCCTTCAACGGACTGCCCATCTTGCCTTCGTCGGTCCAGAAATCGAGATCGCTCTGCGCGATGTAGAACTGCGCATTCGGGAACAGCGGCTTTTCCTCGGCGCCGACCAAGCCGCCGATATGATGAATATGGGCCGTCAAACGC
>CAYNGZ010000219.1:0-9352 GCA_964396695.1 uncultured Pseudomonas sp. | reverse complement strand
TGTTCAAGCTGGCCGTTGCCATTGTGCTGGCGACCATCCCGATTGGTATTGCGGGACTGGCCTTGTCCTCGCTGCTCAATACGTGCAATTCGCTATTAAGAGGCCTGATGGTGATTGGTATCTCGTGCCTGGTGATGGCCGTTCTGCTGGCTGCGGCTGAACTCAGTTGCCGCCATCGCCGCACCGTGGGAGAAATGCGCCTGCGCGATGCGTTGATCGTCGGCATTGCACAGATTGGCGCGCTGATACCCGGTGTTTCCCGCTCGGGTTCAACGCTCACTGCCGCACTCTTCCTGAACTTCAAACGTGAAGAAGCCGCGCGCTTCTCGTTCCTGCTGGGGCTGCCCGCTATTGCGTTGGCCGGGCTGAAAGAGTTGTGGGTGCTGTTTCATGCGCACATTCCGGCCGAAGCCTGGTCGCACCTGATTTTCGGGCTGGTGATTGCCAGTGTCTCGGCATTTTGCGCCATCTGGGGCCTGATGAAGTTCCTGGAAAGGTTCTCCACCTGGCCTTTCGTTATTTACCGGGCGGTACTGGGTGTGTTCCTGATTGTCGCGGTCAGCACCGGGCTTTTGAGCTAAACCGGGCTTTTAAGCTGAATAATCCCTCAGGAATCACTGACTGATCCTTGATCAGCAGGAAAATCCGGAATCCGATAAGGATTCCGGATTTTCTTTGCCTGTTGCGCAGGACTTGAGCGCGAGCGAATGGACTCAAATCCGCGCCAGCGCCTGCGCCAGGTCGGCGCGCAGGTCTTCGACATCCTCAACCCCGACCGACAAACGCACCAGCGCATCGCCGATGCCGAGCTGCGCGCGGGTTTCTGCCGGGATGCTGGCGTGCGTCATGATCGCCGGGTGCTCGATCAGGCTTTCCACACCGCCCAGGCTCTCGGCCAGCGCGAAGATCCGCACATTTTCGAGGAAACGCCTGGCGCCGGCCAGGTCGCTGTTCAGGTCGAGGGAAATCATCCCGCCAAAACCGCGCATCTGCCGCCGCGCCAGTTCGTGCTGCGGATGCGACGGCAGGCCCGGATAGTAGACGCGTGCCACCTGCGGCTGACGTTCCAGCCATTGCGCCAGCTCCAGCGCGTTGCTGCAGTGGCGCTCCATGCGCAGCGCAAGCGTCTTCACACCACGCAACGTGAGAAAAGCGTCGAACGGCCCGGCGATAGCGCCCACCGCGTTCTGCAGGAAACCCAGGCGCTCACGCAGTTCTGCATTCTGCCCGACCACCGCGATGCCGCCGATCACGTCCGAGTGACCATTCAGGTACTTGGTCGTCGAGTGCAGCACGATATCGAAGCCCAGCTCCAGCGGGCGCTGGATCCACGGGCTGGCAAAGGTGTTGTCGGCGACACAGATGATGCCGCGCTCGCGGCAGGTGCGCGCGACGGCGGCGAGGTCAGTGAGGCGCAGCAAGGGATTGCTCGGCGTCTCGACCCAGACCATCCGCGTGTCGTCCTGTAGCGCCGCTTCGAACGCCGCCAGGTCGGTCAGGTCGACGAAGCTGAAGCGATGCCCGGCGCTGCGCCGACGCACCTTGTCGAACAGTCGGAAAGTACCGCCGTACAGGTCGTTGCCAGAGACGATGTGCGCGCCCGTGTCGAGCAGTTCTAGCACAGTGGAGATCGTCGCCAGACCGGAGGCGAAGGCGAAGGCCTGGGTGCCGCCCTCAAGATCGGCGACACAACGTTCCAGCGCAAAGCGCGTCGGATTGTGCGAGCGCCCATAGTCGAAGCCCTTGTGCACACCGGGGCTCTGCTGCAAGTAGGTGGAGTTGGCGTAAATCGGCGGCATCAGCGCCCCGGTGGTAGGGTCCGGCGACTGTCCGGCATGGATCACGCGGGTGGCAAAAGCGCGGGGCGCGGCGGTGTCATCGTGTTGACTCATGCGAGGGATCTCCGCAAATGATTGAGCATGTCGACTCGGGTAATCAGGCCGTGGAAGCCCGAGGCGTCCTGGATGATCGCCACCAGCCCACGGTCGAGCTCCGCCTGCAGTTCAGCCAGGCTGGCGCCGGGAGGCAGGGTTTCCAGCTTGTCGGTCATCGCGCTGGCCACGGTCATGCGAAAGTGTGAAGTGTCCTGGTGCACATCAAGCAGAATGTCGGACTCGTCGATCACGCCGACCAGCCGCTTTCCGTCCACCAGCACCGGCAGTTGCGACACATCCGCCAGGCGCATGCGCTGGAAGGCGGTGAGCAGCGTGTCTTCCGGGCCTACGCTGACCACCCGGCCATCCTCGAAGCGCCGCGCGATCAGGTCGCGCAAATCGCCGTAGTGCTTGCGCGCAAGCAGGCCCTGATCGGTCATCCACTGATCGTTGTAGATCTTCGACAGGTAGCGGGTGCCGGTGTCGCAAACGAAGCTGACCACCCGCTTCGGCTCGGTTTGCTCGCGGCAGTAGCGCAACGCCGCCGCCAGCAAGGTGCCGGTCGACGAGCCGCCAAGGATGCCTTCGGCGCGCAGCAGTTGGCGGGCATGATCGAAGCTTTCTTCGTCGCTGATCGAATAGGCCTTGCGCACGCTGGACAGGTCGGCAATCGACGGGATGAAGTCTTCGCCGATGCCTTCCACCGCCCACGAGCCGGGCGTGCCAAGGGTGCCGCTGCGGCTGTATTCGGCCATCACCGAGCCGACCGGGTCGGCCAGCACCATTTCCAGGTTTGGCTGCACACGGCGAAAGAAACGCGTCAACCCGGTCAGCGTGCCAGCCGAACCGACGCCGACGACGATGGCATCCAGATCATGCTGAGTCTGCGCCCAGATCTCCGGCGCGGTGCTGCACTCGTGGGCCAGCGGGTTGGCCGGGTTGTTGAACTGATCGGCGAAAAAGGCGTCGGGAATCTCCTGCGCCAGCCGCGCCGCAACGTCCTGGTAGTAATCGGGATGGCCCTTGCCGACGTCGGAACGGGTGATGTGTACCTCGGCGCCCATCGCCTTGAGGTGCAGGACCTTCTCGGTGGACATCTTGTCCGGCACCACCAACACCACCCGGTACCCCTTGGCGCGGCCGACCAGGGCCAGGCCGAGGCCGGTGTTGCCGGCGGTGGCCTCGACAATGGTGCCGCCGGGGCGCAGGCGACCATCGCGCTCGGCGGCATCGATCATCGCCAGGCCGATACGATCCTTGATCGAACCGCCGGGGTTCTGCGATTCGAGTTTGAGAAACAGTGTGCACGGGCCGGTATCAAAGCGGCTGACGCGCACCAGTGGTGTATTGCCAATCAGTTCAAGTACGGCAGGACGGGAGTCGTTCGGCACGTCTTCACCTCGCTACGGAAATCTGTACTGGATGGACAGCGACCTGCGCTGAATCATTGCGCGTCAGTCGCTGATAATGTCTCGCTTGGACCATAGGCCGGGATTCGGCCGCCCGCAACCTTGCACAGCCAGTCGGTTGCGTCGCTGCCGACACGATTCGACGCGCCATCTGTCAAACCGATGGCTGCTCGTGTCCGCTTGCCAAGCGTAGGTGACTTTCGATTGCCCGCCCGCCAGGAATCCTGTTTGATGGCCGTCCGGTGCATCATGAAACGATTGATCCGGCTCGCAGCGGCCCGCGATATTTGCATTCTCGCCCGGTCGCCGGAGAAGATGGCCGCCGCATCGACACTGACTATCCTGATGTAACCGAGCCTGTCGGGCTCGATACCATCGTTCTCAGGGAATATCGAATGACCGCAAGACAAGTAATCAATGCTTCGGTAAGCCCGAAAGGCAGCCTGGAGACACTGTCCCAACGCGAAGTTCAGCAACTGAGCGCCGCCGGATCGGGCAGCACCTACAACCTCTTCCGCCAGTGTGCCCTGGCCATCCTCAATACCGGCGCCCATGTCGACAATGCCAAGACCATCCTTGAAGCCTACCGGGACTTCGAGATCCGCATTCATCAGCAAGATCGCGGTGTCCGCCTGGAGCTGCTCAACGCCCCCGCCGACGCCTTCGTCGACGGCGAGATGATCGCCAGCACCCGTGAAATGCTGTTCAGCGCCCTGCGCGACATCGTGTATACCGAGAACGAGCTGGACAGCCAGCGCATCGACCTGAGTTCGTCTCAAGGCATCAGCGACTACGTCTTCCACCTGCTGCGCAACGCCCGCACCCTGCGTGCCGGCGTGGAGCCGAAAATCGTCGTGTGCTGGGGCGGGCACTCGATCAGCAGCGAGGAATATCAGTACACCAAGAAAGTCGGCCACGAACTGGGCCTGCGCAGTCTGGATGTCTGCACCGGCTGCGGACCCGGCGTGATGAAAGGCCCGATGAAGGGCGCCACCATTTCCCACGCCAAGCAACGGATCACCCACGGCCGCTACCTGGGCCTGACAGAGCCAGGCATCATCGCGGCCGAGGCGCCGAACCCGATCGTCAACGAGCTGGTGATCCTGCCCGACATCGAGAAGCGCCTGGAAGCCTTCGTGCGCGTCGGCCACGGCATCATCATTTTCCCGGGTGGCGCCGGCACCGCCGAAGAGTTCCTTTACCTGCTCGGCATCCTGATGCACCCGGACAACCGCGACCTGCCCTTCCCGGTGATTCTGACCGGGCCGAAGAGCGCGGAACCGTACTTGCAGCAGCTGCACGCGTTCGTCGGCGCGACACTGGGCAAAGACGCACAAAGTCACTACGAGATCATCATCGACGACCCGGCCCAGGTGGCCCGGCAAATGACGCTGGGACTCAAGGCCGTCAAGCAGTTCCGCCGCGAGCGCAACGATGCGTTCCATTTCAACTGGCTGCTGAAAATCGACGAAGGCTTCCAGCGCCCGTTCGACCCGACCCACGAAAACATGGCCAGCCTGCAACTGCGCCACGACCTGCCGCCGCACGAACTGGCGGCCAACCTGCGCCGCGCGTTTTCCGGGATCGTCGCCGGTAACGTCAAGGACAAGGGCATCCGCCTGATCGAGAAACATGGCCCTTACAGGATCCACGGCGACGCGGCAGTCATGCAGCCGCTGGACAAACTGCTGCAAGCGTTTGTCGCGCAACACCGCATGAAACTGCCGGGTGGCGCGGAGTACGTGCCCTGCTATCAGGTCATCAGCTAAAGACCGCCTCGCATCGACAGGCTCGGGCCCCCTGTGGCCCCGAGCCTTTTTCCCGGACGTCACGTCAAGGCTTCGCCCACTCGGCGACCTTCTGCGCACTGATGCTGATCCCGCCACACACCACCATCACCACGTCATGGGCACCGGCAATCGCCGGGTGGTCCAGATACGCGACGGCCAGCGAGACACCGCACGCCGGTTCCACCAATTGGCGCAAGTCGTCGGCATAGCGGACGACACCCATGATGGCGTCGGCATCCGGCAGCACGACACACGCGTGCTGGAAATTCTGGATGTGCTGGACCGGCCACTGTGCGACCTGCAACGCACCGAGTGAACTGGCAACGGTGTTGATTTCAGGGAGTTTGACGGGATGTCCGGCCTTGACTGCGACAGCGAACGAGGCGGCGCCCTCGGTTTCGCACGCGATGATCCGGCAATCCAGCCGACCATGGCGTTCCAGACCGGTCAGGACCCCGGCCAGCAAACCGCCCCCACCCACCGACGCCACTATCGTGTCGACCTGAGGGCAGTCCTCGAGGATTTCATCCACCATCGTACTGTGTCCTTCCCACAGCGTCGGGTGGTCGAACGCGGGCACATATTCGGTATCTGGCGCTTTGGCGAGTTCCAGCGCCAACTGGTTGGCCTCGTCCCAGACCTGACCGTGCACGATCACTTGCGCCCCGGTGTTGGCAATTCGCGCGCGGGTACTTTCGGGGGTCGTATGCGGCACGATAATGCTCGCTTGCAACCCCAATGCCGCGGCCGCCACTGCCGTTGCAAACCCGGCATTGCCGCCGGAAGGACAGACCACCTTCTTCATGCCCTGCTCGGCCGCCCGAGTGCAAAGCAGGCCCATGCCACGCAACTTGAATGAACCGCTGGGTTGCAGGTTTTCCAGCTTGAGCCAGACACGCCTGCTCGGCGTCGAGAGCCCCGGATGGAGCACCAAGGGTGTTCTGATATGCAACATCACAGGCTTCCTGATAAAAAACGGATGAATGGAAACCCGGTACAGGGGCTGATTCGAACAGGCAAGGACGCATTCGAGCAATGCCTCTGGGCCGGGCTGTACACCTGAGTCTAGACGCAGGCGCCCTCACCCTCGCTCAAGCGCGCCAGGCCAGGGCTCTCACGGTTGATGAGCGGACTGCCCGGCGCTTTTACCGACGGTTCCGAATTCAACCGGCGCCTTGATGTAAAACAAGGCGAGGTCTTCGGCCTCAAGTCGCTCGAACAGGCGCGTGCATTCTTCCTCGGTAATCGCCAGGCGGATCTCGGCGGGCTGATCGCCCATCTCGAAAAAATGCGCGGAATGCAGTTTCCCGGAATGCCCGAAGCCTTCGACACCGGTGGCCAGGGTGGCCCCGTGCAGGCCCATGTCTTTCGCCAGATCGATGAGCCAGTCACCCAGCATTTTTCCGTGATGACGCCGGTTCTGCTGGGTAAAGAAAATCACCAGAAAACCTTTCATGACGGCTCTCCTCTTTAGTGACCGTGATCACTCAACATAAACCTGCCTTGCCGAATATTGAAGTGCCGAGCCTGTGCACTGCCCGGGGAAAGAAGATCAGCGGTCATACGCAGCTTTCAGGGGGCTGCTATGCCTTCTCATGGGAGCTGTCGAGCAAGCCAGCCAACGGATGAGCTGCAAACCGATGCGTGGCCATGGTCGCGGCGCCAACCCGGTGCGCGCAAAGAAAAAACAGGTGCCAATTCCTGACAGGAGGTGGCAGATGCTCTATATCGTCAGCTGGTCAATCACTCCGGAACGTCGCAATAGCGCGATTGAACGTTTTCTCAAAACAGGCGGAGCTCCACCCGCAGGCGTCACCATGCTGGGACGCTGGCATGCCGTAGGACGCATGACCGGGTTTGGTGTCGCAGAAACCAGTGATGTCACTCTGATACAGAAATGGGTACTCGAATGGAGTGACCTCCTGGCCATGGAGATTCACCCCGCGTTGACGGATGAACAGGCGGCTCCGCTGCTGGCGGCGGCGCTTGGCAAGTAACCGTCGGCACCTTCAAGCCCCCCTCACCCTAACCCTCTCCCCACTGGGGAGAGGGGACTGACCGAGGTGTTCTTTCGAGTGACATCGACCTGAACGTCCGAGTCGAACTCGGGTTTTGAAAGGCACGGAGATTTGCTCCCTTCCCCCTCTCCCCAGTGGGGAGAGGGCTGGGGTGAGGGGTGGATTTCGGATCAGAACAGAGCATTCAGGCGCCAAGTTTTCTTAACTGGCTGGCATTAGCCAAGGCACTGCTCTACCAAAGGCAGCAAGCAGGGTTTACTTCGCGCCGTAGACGTCAAAATCGAAGTACTTGTTGTTGATCTTCGCGTACGTGCCGTTGGCAAGAATCGTCGCCAGAGCTTTGTTCAGGTCTTCGCGCAGTTCAACGTCACTCTTGCGCACGCCAATACCGTCGCCGACGCCAAAGAACTCCGGGTTATCCAGCGTGCCGCCGGCAAACGTGTAGTCCTTGCCCACCGGTTTATTCAGGAATCCGTAACTGGCTTGAATCGAACCTTGCAAAGCCGCATCGAGCCGGCCTACCACGAGGTCGGCGTAGACCTGATCCTGATTCTGGTAAGAGAGAACTTCCACGCCCTGCTTGCCCCAGACGGCTTTCGCAAAGGCTTCCTGGGTCGAGCCCTGTTCCACCCCTACGCGCTTGCCTTTGAGCGACTCGACGGTTGGTTGCAGGTCCGCTCCGCGCTTGATGACCAGACGTACCGGCGCGTTGGAGACCTTGTCGCTGAACGCAATCTGCTCCTGACGTTTGGGGGTGACGGTCATCGACGACGCGATAGCGTCGAACTTGCGCGCCAGCAGTCCAGGAATCATCCCGTCCCAGCTGCTTTCAACCCAGACGCATTTAGCGTGCAACTCCGCACACAGCGCGTTGGCGATGTCGACGCCAAAGCCGGTCAGCGTGCCGTCCTGGTTTTTGAATTCCAACGGCGGGTACGTCGGATCAACGCCCAGTCTCAACACTTTGCCGGACCAGTCGGCCGCACCAGCCAGGCCCGATGCCGTCAAGAAAACCAGTGAAACCGCCGCGATCATCTTATTCATTGTTGTTGTCCTCCAGGGGTTCGCCAAGTCGGGTGACCGACCGTTTTTTACAACCGTGATGCTCGAAAACAGTGATCTTCAAAAAAGTGCGCCTCAACGCAGAAAACCCTCGGCCAACTTCACCCAATAGCTCGCCCCAACCGGCAGGCAGGCATCATTGAAGTCGTAACCGGGATTGTGCAGCAAGCAACTGCCATCGCCCTGGCCATTGCCGATCACCAGATAACTGCCGGGGCATTGTTCCAGGATGAACGCGAAGTCCTCGCTGGCGGTGAAGGGCCGCAGGTCTTCGATCAGCTGCCCTTCTCCCAACCATTCCTGTGCAACCTGACGGGCGAACGCGGTTTGCTCCGGATCGTTGATCAACACCGGATGGCAACGGTAATAATCGATTTCAGCCTGTGCGCCGAAACTGGCAGCCTGTCCGTTTACCAGCTCGGTGATTCTGTGTTCGAGCAATTGGCGAACCTCAGGCGTCAACGCTCGCACGCTCAGGATCATTTCGGCGGACGCGGGAATTACATTCGATACGTTCCCGGCATGAATGGAACCCACCGTGATGATCGCCGTTTCTTGCGGATTGACGTTGCGCGACACAATGCTTTGCAGGGCAATCACGATCGACGCGCAGACCACCACCGGGTCGACCGCCTTATGCGGCACCGCGCCATGGCCGCCGCGCCCGTTCACGCGGATGGTGACGGTGTCGGAGGAGGCCATGAAGGGCCCGGGCAGGAAGCCGAACTTGCCGACCGGATGGCCGGGCATGTTGTGCAGGGCGAACACGGCATCGCAGGGGAACAGCGTGAACAGCCCGTCGTTGATCATTTCGCGGGCGCCGCCCATGCCTTCCTCGGCGGGCTGGAAGATCAGGTGCAGCGTGCCTTTGAAGGGCTTGCGCTCGGCCAGGTATTCGGCGGCGGCGAGCAGGGTGGCGGTGTGGCCGTCGTGGCCGCAGGCGTGCATCTTGCCGTCGAGCTGGCTCGCGTAGGGCAGTCCGGTGGCTTCCTGGATGGGCAGCGCGTCCATGTCGGCGCGCAGGCCCAGCGCGCGGCCTTCGCCGTTGCGCAGCGTGCCGACCACGCCGGTGCCGCCCAGGCCGCGATGCACCGCGTAGCCCCAGGCCTGCAGGCATTCGGCCACCAGGTCGCTGGTGACGAACTCCTCGAAGCCGAGTTCGGGATGGGCGTGGATGCGGTGACGCAGGTCCACCATCT
>CAYNGZ010000218.1:0-9363 GCA_964396695.1 uncultured Pseudomonas sp. | reverse complement strand
ATGATCTGGTCGATGTGCTTGAGGGCTTCCTTGTTCGGCGCCAGCACGATGCGGAAGCTCTGCAGGTTGGAGACCTGACGCTTGTTGATCTCGCGGTTGAACAGCGCCAGTTGATGCTCGAGGCTGTCGTAGTCGCTGCGAATATTGCGCAGGGTCCGGGCGATGTCGGTGACCGCCGCACGGCGGGCCTTGCCGAGGGTCAGGGCCTCATCGGTGCGGTGTGCGTAAGCGTTGATCAGCAATTGCAGACGGCGTTCGACATCGTCTTCGCTGTCGAACTTGGCCACGCCCTTGAGGCGAACCTGCGCGTAAAGCGCTTCGATCTGCCCGTCAACGCGCAGCAGGCCTTGCCAGTTGTCCTGATAGTCATTGAGCAGCGGCAGCAGGTTGTCCATGGAATCGTCGATCGGGTCCATGAACGGCGTGCCGAACGGCAGGTCCGCCGGCAACAGCTGACGGCGGCGCAGGGCGTCGTCGAGGGTGCGTTGCTTGGCTTCCATGTCGCCGATCTGCCGGCCGACCAGTTGCAGCTTGGCCGACAGTTGCTGGACGCGTTCGGTGAAGGCGTCACTGGAGCGCTTCAACTCGTCCTGGGCGGCTTCCATCTGCGCCAGCTGTTCCAGCTTGTCGCCTTCTTCGGCGCTCAGGGTTTGTGAGCGACGGAAGTCTTCCAGGGCTTTCTGCGCATCCAGCACTTGCTGATACAGCGCTTCGGTCTGGGTTTTGCTGGCCGCACGGTCCGCCGCGACGGCCGCTTGAGTTTTCAGTTGCTTGAGTTCTTTATCCAGACGGTCTTTCTGATCACGCAGTGCGGCACGGTCAGCCAAGGCTTGCAGGGCCGGTGGTTCGATGTGCGACAGGTCGATGGACAGGCCCGGCACTTCGAAGCGCTCGCCTTTGAAGCCATCGAGGATCAGCTCCATGGATTTGACCCACTGGCCGTCTTCGTCCAGGGCAATGCCATGCTCGCCCAGCGGCAAACTGAATAGCGCGCTGTTGAACAGGCGCATCAGGCGTTCGACGTCCTGTTGCGAGAACTCTTCGCGCAAGCGGGCGTAGCTGTTGTTGTCAGCGTGATCGAGTTGCTGCTTGACCGACTTCAGGCGCTTTTCCAGATCCCGCAGACGCTCTTCGAGGTCCTCGGCACTGAACTGACGGGACTGCGCCAGTGCACCGGCCAGTTCGTCGTGCGCGTCCTTGGCGGCGAGCAGTTGCTGTTCCAGGACCTTGACGTCATCGACCAGGGTGAAGCGATGCTTGAGCACCGACAACTCGCCGAGCCAGCGCTGGATGCCGGTGATTTCGCGCTCCAGGCGCATCAGTTCCTGAGTACCGCCGCGCTGATCGTTTTGCAGCGCATCTTGCTCATTGCGGTAGTGTTCGGCCTGAATCGTCAGCTCTTCCTTGCGCGCGCTGGCGTAGTCCGACCAGGTGCCGAGCAACGAGTCGAGCAACGGCGAGATGCGGTGCAACTTGCCGCGCAGAATGTTGCGCTGGGTAACGCCTGCAGCAAGGGCTTCGACCAATGGACCGGCGGTGACCAGCGAGTTGTAGTCCTGCTCCATGCGGCGCACGTCGCGGAAAGCTTCTTCGCACGCGGCGATGTAATCGACGCTGCCGGAACGCAGGCTGTGTTCGAAAGCATCGAGGAACAGTTGCTTGAGCTTGGCCGCAGTGATTTCGCGCATGTGCAGCAGGTTGATGAACAGTGCGCGGAAGGTTTTCAGGCTCTGCTCGCTGGTGGAGCGCAGCGGGATCAGCGTCAGGTCCAGCGGGACTGACGTGTGGCCACCCACCAGCAACCGACGCAGCTCGTCCGGCTTGAGTTCGTAGGCTTTCAGGCCTTCGCGTTCAAGGTTGGTGAACAGCTCTTTCTGGCGCAGGCAGGTATCGTTTTTCTGGTAATGGGCCAAGTCCAGTTTGCCTGCGTAGGCAAAGAACTGGTGACCGAAACCACCGCCCGGGCCACGTCCGACCACGCCAATCACGTGAGGGCCGTGGGGCAGGGCGACTTCAACCAGGATGTAGCTGGTGTCGGAGGCGAAATAGAAACGCCGTGATTGCTCCAGGCTGTACTTGCCGAAGCTCATGTCCGACATACGCGCCAGGATCGGGAACTGCAAGGCGTTGATCGAGGCAGATTTACCGAGGTTGTTCGCGCCGTAGACCGACAGCGGTTCTTCCAGCGGGAACAGCCCGAGGCTGTAACCGGCGGTGTTCAAAAGGGCAAAGCGGCGAATGCCGTAGCGTTCCTTGCTCATGCGTCGAGCTCCTGTTCTTCGGCAATGGCTCGGGCGAGGGCGTCTTCTTCGCTTTCTTCAGCGCTTTCTACCTTGAATTCGCTCAGGTCCAGCGGATCATCGGTTTGCAGCAGTTTTTCGTCGCTGTCGTCATCGATCAGCACCGGCGCCGGCAATGGCAGCACGCTGTGCAGGCTGGCGGCCAAGTCGCGGTCTTGCTGGACCGACAGGCAGACGTCGAGGAAACGGTGCATCGGCGGCAGGAAGCGGTAGATGCCGTTCTCTTCGCCAGCGAAACCGAGCTGAGTCATGCGGCGCATGATCTTTTCTTCCAGCTCTTCCTGGGTTTGTACTTCGGCCTGAATGAACAAGTCGCGGTATTTCTCCAGCAACGACGGCAGTTCATCGCGACCGAGGCTGCCGCCATCAAGCACGGCAATCGGATCGCGGCCCTGGTCAGCCAGATGCTCGACGAGGATGAAGGTGAACAATGCCAGGCGCTGAGCCGTCTTGTTCACGGCTGCTGCGGCGAGGTCCGGCACAAAGTAGTAGAAGCCGCGGGTGTCGCAGACCAGTTCAAACCCCAGGGCCTTGAACAGCGTGCGGTACTGGTCCTGAAAGTTCGACAGCTGCGCGTACAGTTCAGGATCGCGGCGGCTGACATGATAGCCCTTGAACAGCTCGCGAAAGATCGGCGCCAGCTGAGACAGTTCGGATAGATCAAGATGCATGAGGAGTGCTCGCAGAATGCTCGGGCGCGTCATCGCGGGCCGAGAGCAGGGCGAAGGAGCGCAGGCTGACCTGGTGCTCGTGAGTGTGGTAATCGCGGCGTTCCAGTCGCTCGCGTTTGAAGCGTTTTTCCCGTGACAGGCGGGAGAACCAGTACAGCAACTCGTCGGTCGCGCCGTCCGGTTCCTGCTCCAGCAGCCAGGTCATCAGGTCCGGCATCGGCAGCGCGTCTTCGCAGCGTTCGAGCATTTCCCGAACGGTGCGCGGTGCGCGTGGGGCTTCGCCTTTTTGCGTTTTGTGGGCCTTGGGGAAACGCGCCGGTTTTGGCTCGAAACGCGCCAGTGCATAAACGTAGGCTTCGACCTGACTGGCGCTGCCGAGGAAGGTGCTTTGCGGGCGGGTGAACATCGGCATCGCCGCTTGTGGCACCGCGTCGATGCCCTTGCGGCGGATCACCGACAGGGCCAGCGCCGCGCCACGGGTCACGGCATTGTGCCGACGAGCCTCTTCACGCAGCGGCAGCAACAGCTCGCGAGCATGACGCAAGGTCAACTGGGCGCTGGTCTGCATTTCGAGGATACGCGCGTGGGTACGCAGCAGCATGTCGTCGTCGACCAGGTGGCCGAGGCGCTGTTGTTCGCTAAGCATACGCAGCAGCACGTTTTCGACCTTGCGCACGCCTTGTTCGAAGGCGCCGTCGGCGTTGACCAACTGAATCATCGGCTCGACGTATTCGTCCCACGTTGCCAATACCTCGGCGTACCGCTGACGCAGCGGGATCTGGCGGTCGCTGGTCTTGGCCCGCTCGGCGACGGCCACCAGGGCCTGTTCGTCGTTGGCGAGTTTCTTCAGGACATCACGCACGCGCATGTCGAGCAGACGCAGTTGGCGCGCCAGATCATTGCCGTCACGGATGTCGAAGGCGTCCTGAATGTAACCGGCCAGCCGCTCCAGATGGCGCAGGTAGGCTTCGATTTCCAGGCACAGGCCCAGGCGGTGCTCACGGCGCAGGTAAGCCAGGAAGTCGTGAATCTGCGCGTTCAGCTCAAAACGGTTCGGGCTTTTGGCCACCGGAACCAGAATGTCGAGGCGGATCCACACGTCCAGCAGGCTGGTGATGTCCTGTGGCGTGCTGTCCAGTTGCTGGGCGGCCAGCTGTGAGCGCAGTTCGTTGAGGCTCAGGGTGCCTTGGTCGAAGTGCTCGCACAAAGGCTCCAGAAGTGCCCAGTGTTCGGCGAGGGCGCGCAAGACGCGCTTGGGTTCGATCATTGGAATGGCCGGCTGGTTGGCGATTAAAAGCAGCGATTGTACTGCATCACACGCGATGGGAATCACTCTCGGGGGATCGGCGGGACGGACAGTCGCTTTTCTATCGATCAACTGCGGGCGATCTTGAGCGAAGGGCGGTAGAATCCCTGCACTTCAGTTATCCACAAGTGGCCGACCCTTGCTTATCGAGTCCCGTCGCCGCGCCTATCTGACCGCCATGCAGGTGGTCAACTGGCTGCCGCGCACCGAATTGCCCTTTGCCGCCCCGTCGCGGCCCGAGCTGCTGGAAGCGCCAGAGCCGTTGGTCGAGGCGCCGATTGCACCGGCTCAGGCTGCGAGCGCGGTCGTAGAGCCTGTGGCCAGACCGGTCGAGCGGGTCAAGGTCGAAGTGCCGCGCCCGACGCCGTCAGTCGCACGCCCGGCGAGCAAACCGGTCGAGGACGCCGAACAGGCTCCGGCCGTGGTCAAGGCGCAGCCAGTGCCGCCACCGCGTTTTGCCTTGCAGCTTCTGCGTGCCGGCCGTTGCCTGTTGCTGGTGGAGTTACCCACAGGCGGTGCGTTCCAGACCCGCGACCCGGCTTATTTGCTGCTCAAGGACATGCTGCGCGCCGCCGGTCTGCCGGACAGCCCGCAAATTGTCGGCGAACCGGTCCGTTGGCCGTTGCTGGCACGCGGAACCCTGGACCAGGGCCCGGAAGCCGCCCGCGATTTCGTTCAAGGCTTTCTTTCGGCTCGGCTGGAAGATGCGCCCTGTGTGTGTCTGTGGCTGATCGGCCTGCCGGCAGTGCGTTTTGCCGGTGAGGCGAACGCTGAGTCTTATAACCGCGAACTTCAGGTCGAAGGCCTGGGGTCGGTCTGGGCCTTGCCTGGCCTGGAATTATTAATGGAAGAGCCACAGCGTAAGGCTGATGTCTGGCAAGCCATGCGTCGGCTGATGGCGCGTTGGAAAGAATCGAATGAGTGACGCTGTATCGTTCCGCCCGATGACCGAAGCGGATCTGGACGCTGTACTGAAAATCGAATGCGCGGCGTTCAGCCATCCCTGGACCCGTGGGATTTTTCTTGATGGTCTGGGGAAATACCAGATCTGGCTGATGTTCGAAGGTCAGCAACAGGTTGGCCACGGCGTGGTGCAGATCATTCTCGATGAGGCGCATCTGCTGAACATTACGGTCAAACCGGAAAACCAGGGACGCGGCCTTGGCCTGAGGCTGCTTGAGCATCTGATGTCCCGTGCCTACGAAGCCGAGGCCCGGGAGTGCTTCCTGGAAGTGCGCGACAGCAATCGGGCGGCGTTTCGCTTGTACGAGCGTTACGGCTTCAACGAAATCGGTCGCCGTCGTGATTACTACCCGGCGGTCGGTGGGCGTGAAGATGCGGTCGTCATGGCCTGCACCCTCGTAGACTGAGCCCGTAGGAGCTGCCGAAGGCTGCGATCTTTTGATCTTTCTATGTCGCGACAACAAAGATCGCAGCCTTCGGCAGCTCCTACGGGGGGCGTTTAGTGATTGCCGTTGATCGGATCGCGCTCCGCCATTTCAGCCTCATCCAGCCCGGTGCCACCGCCGATCTCGTCCTTGTCGACAATCCTCAAGTCCCAATCGGCCTGATCGCCTTCACCGGCCTCGTGGGCGTCACGTGCGCCATCTTCACGGATCAGGTTTTCCGGGCTCATGTCGTCGTCAGTGGATTCGTCATCATCGGTCGAGTCCCCGATCATGCCGGCTTCGCGTACGTGTTCCCTGGGCATTTGTTGCTCACGTTCGCGTTCGGGGACCAGGCCGCCGATGGTCTCGCCGGGTTCCTCTTCATCGAAATCCAGTTCGCGCATCGAGCCCATGCGGTCTTCGTTGTCGTCGATAGGCTCGGGTTGTACCGCGCCGTACGGACGTCGTGAATCAGTCATGGAAAAACCTCATAATGGGGAGCCCTATAGGGTGGACACGCGTTACCCTTAAAGATTCCAAGGTATTTCTGTTCGGCTACCGGCAACACCCGCGTGACCCGGATGGACGGTTGTCTGTCACAGTAGCGCATCATTCTTGAGGCTTCAGAGCATGAACGAATTACAAGATCTGATTGATAACAACGCGCGTTGGGCCGATGCGATCAAGCAGGAGGATCCTGATTTCTTCGCCAAACTGGCTCGCCAGCAAACCCCGGAATACCTGTGGATCGGTTGCTCCGACGCGCGCGTACCGGCCAACGAAATCGTGGGCATGTTGCCTGGCGACCTGTTCGTGCACCGTAACGTTGCCAACGTGGTGCTGCACACCGACCTCAACTGCCTGTCGGTGATTCAATACGCGGTGGACGTGCTCAAGGTCAAACACATCCTGGTCACCGGCCACTATGGTTGCGGCGGCGTGCGCGCTTCGATGCAGGACCGTCAGTTGGGGCTCATCGACGGCTGGCTGCGCTCGATTCGTGACCTTTATTACGAACACCGCGAAGAGCTTGCCCAACTACCGACCGAAGAACAGCAGGTTGACCGCCTCTGCGAACTCAACGTGATCCAGCAAGTGGCCAACGTCGGCCATACCAGCATTGTGCAAAATGCCTGGCACCGCGGGCAGAGCCTGTCGGTTCACGGCTGCATCTACGGCATCAAGGATGGTCGCTGGAAAAGCCTGAACGCGACCATCAGCGGGTTCGAACAGTTGCCGCCGCAGTACCGGCTGCGCCCGGTTGGCGCCTTGTAAGCAACGGTGAGCCCCTGTTCAGCAGGGGTTATGTCGACGCCAGTGTTGCAGGAACTTCTGGCCTTCGGCGTTTGGCGGATCATCGTAGCCGGTGATCCAGCCACGGCAGTCGGGCGAGCCGCACTGACAGGCGAACTGCCGCGTCAGTTTCTCTTCGGTGCTGGCGTAGTCCATGCACAGCACGCTGCCGGGTGTGATGTCCTGAAGCGCCCACAACCACAGTTCGCTCATGTCGAGAAAGACATTCGGGTCGCAGGAGTGCAGCAGTAGCCCGCAAAAAAACGGGTCATAGACGTGGATACCCGGCGCCAGTTGCAGTGTATGCAGGCGGCGAGTGTGGATCAGCAGTCCCGATACCCGGCAGATGCGACTGATGCGCAGGTAATCGCGTTGCGCCGTGATTGCCGCACCGCGCCCATCATCAGTCTGGATAACCGTGAAGTGTGCTCGGGAGGGGTAGCCCTGGCGGGCCTGGAGTTCTTTGTTCGGGTAAATGCAGCCACTCGACAGCGTGGCTGCCTTGTCCTTGGCCTGGGGTTTCATAACGATCCTTGTCGGATAGGTGCTGCGACCTCCGAAGGTTGGCGATCCTGCCAGCCCTGCAGCACATGGGTACGTCTAAAGAGTCTCGCAAATGAAACAGAGGGTCTACTGTCAGAACTGACAGGAGAGAGAAGCTGCCTGCTGCGTCAGCGAATGCTTACGCAGCAGGCCTTCACGCAGGATTACAGGTGAGTCGTCGCCAGCGCGGGTGCAGGCACCTTCAGCTGGTCCAGTTGGGGTTTGATGTCCGCGGTCGAGCACTTGGCCGTCGCTTGCTCGGGCGTCAGATTGCGGATCGAGGTGTAGAACAGCTCGCAGGTTTTCTCTTTCTGAGCCACTTGCCAGGTTTGCGTGCAGGCGTTGAGTTGTGCGCTTGGGTCACTGGAAGGTTTGCTGCCCATCCCCGCCTGCCAGCACGCCGCACTCAAGTCCTGGCCCATTACCTTCAGACCCACGGCATCGGCCTTGGCCTGATCGTCGTCATAGTTCGCCGGGTCGGCCGCATACCAGATGTAGCTGGGGTGGTTAGAGCCCAGCACCGGTACCTTCACGCCGGGGGTCGGGATGATTTGTGCCAGACCCAACACGGCCACGGTCTGCCCGTACTGCTCCTTGACCCAGTTACGCACCGGTGCACCGAACGCCACCATTGGCAAAGTCACGCCGCTGGCGGTCTGGCTGAATTGCTTGACCAGGGTGGTCTGATAGTCCTTGAAGTAGCCGTAGACGCCTTCAAGGTCCTTGCCAGCGGTGGAGGGGGCGGCAATCGGTGCGATATCGATGATGGTCTGGTAGGCCGGTGTTTGTTCGGCAGCGATGCCGTTGGCGGTCAGCAGCGTGGCCCAGCGGTCGGTGGTCTTCGATTCCAGGTAATCCTGGGCCTGGGTCAGCGAATAGTCCGGTGGAAAGTGCAGCAGCTCGACGCTTTTGCGGTTTTCCAGCGCCATGCCCAAGGGCAGAAACAGATACCAGTTGTACGCCCACTTGCTGTCGGCATTCAGTTTGTTGGCGCCGGCGTGGGCCAGATCCCCGGCATCGAGCAATGCAGTCAGCGGTTCTGCGTAGTTCTTTGGCACGCCGGTGATGTTTGCGTAGAGCTCATCATTGTCGGTCTTGACGCTGACTTTTGCCGTGCTGTAACCGTCACGCTGAACGCTTTGCGTCAGGTAGTGCTCGACCGTTTGCTCCAGCGTCCAGTTGCGATAGCAAATCACGTTGCAGTTGTTGGGATAGGCGAACAGCTGCGTTACCCGTTCGGTACTGCCCAGCTTCAGGTCGGTATCGGCGTGGGCATTAGCGCCCAGGGTAAGGGCGGCGAGGGTGAGGCTCAATCCTGCGACTTTGAACATGCTCAGATCCTTTTCAGCGTGGGTCCCCGGAAGCGAGGGCGGTTACATACTGAAACCGGTTGCGCCGATAGGTCTAGTACCCACGCGAAAAGTTCGCAAGCAAGACAGAAAAGAAATCAGCCAGGAAAATGCAACGCATTGCTCAAATCGCCCATCGGCTTCTGGCCTCGGGCAATCATTGCGGTATCGCGCTGCTTGATCCCGTCGAGCGTCTCAAGCTGGAACACCCGCGTGATCAGCCGCAGGATCGACGCAGTGTCGTAGACCGTGTGATCCACCGTACCTTTGCGGGCAAACGGCGAAACCACCAGTGCCGGCACCCGCGTTCCCGGACCCCAACGATCACCTTGCGGCGGTGCAACGTGATCCCACCAGCCGCCGTTCTCGTCGACGGTGACCACCACCACCATGTTTTTCCATTGCGGGCTTTCGCGCAGCACTTTCAGGGCGCGGACGATATGCCGGTCGCCGGACGCCACGTCGGCGTAACCGGCGTGCATGTTCAGGTTGCCCTGGGGTTTGTAGAAAGTC
>CAYNGZ010000217.1:0-9396 GCA_964396695.1 uncultured Pseudomonas sp. | reverse complement strand
TGACGTTGTCTCTAGAGTCAATTCCCGTGTACCTCATCCACACACCCTCCCGCCCTGTCCTTACCTGCCGCCCCCGGCAGCACCGGTGGTTTAGTACCGATCCCCGTCACGCTCCCCGCCTATCCGCCGGCATTCACTTTCACCACCGGCCCCACTACGGTCACGCCACCGGCATCGAGTTTGATGAAGCTGCCGCCGCCCTTGATGGTCAGTTCCGAGTCGGCCTCGATGACGATTTTGTCGCCGGCCTTGAGGTGGATTTCTTTTCCGGCGCTGGTGAGTTGGGCGGTGCCGAGTTTGATGTGTTGGTTCTGGCCGATGGTCAGGTGGTCGTCCATGCGGGTTTCGACTTTACGGTCGGCATGGGTGGTGCGGTGTTCTTCGGCTTTGAGTTCGGTGTAGGTGTTCTTGACGACGGTGTCGTGGCGTTCGTAGCCGACGCGGATTTTCTGGTCGTGTTCGATGTTTTCATCCCAGTCGCGCTGGGCGTGGATGAAGATTTGTTCGGCGCCTTTTTTGTCTTCGATGCGCAGTTCGTTGTAGCCGCCGCCACCGGGGGAGCTGAGGGTTTTGAAGACGCTGCGGGTTTTGTTCGCCGGCAAGGCGTACGGCACCTGGTTTTCCTTGTGGTACAGGCAGCCGGTCACCAGCGGTTGGTCGGGGTCGCCTTCGAGGAAGGTGACGAGCACTTCCATGCCGATGCGCGGGATGGCGATGGCGCCGTAGCGGTCGCCGGCCCAACTGCTGGAAACGCGCAGCCAGCAGCTGGTTTTGTCGTCGGCCAGGCCTTCACGGTCCCAGTGGAATTGCACTTTCACGCGGCCATATTGGTCGCAGTGGATTTCTTCACCTTTGGGGCCGGTGACCTGTGCGGTCTGGCTGCCGAGCACGCGGGGTTTGGTGTGCAACAGCGGCGGGCGGTAGAACACGTCCCACGGGGTGGCGAGGAAGCGGTTGCGGTAGCCCTGGTGGAAGTCGTCCTTGTTGTTGGTGGTGTCGCTGGTCACCGACTCTTCGAGGACTTGCGGCTGTTTGCCTTCGTGGATGACTTCGGTCAGCAGCCAGAGGTCGTTCCACTCGGTGCGCGGGTGGTCGGAGATCTCCAGGAAGTGGCCGCTGACCAGGGTGGTCTGATCGCCGTGGCCTTCGGCTTGCCGGTAGTCGGCGCGGTGGCGTTCCAGCGCCCGCTGGCTGAGGAACTTGCCGCGTGCACGCTCGGTGAAGCGGCCCGGGTAGTCGTAGTCTTCGAGGTCCGGCTCGTCGCTTTGGCCGTCGGGTTTGTAGGCCGACTCCAGTTGCAGGCGCGGCTTCTCGAAATCGTAGTCGCGGCGTGTGGTGCGGTTGGTGCGGGTTTCCAGACGCAGCGTGAAACCTTTGATCACCGGCTCGTCGGCGACCATGCCGCTGCCCTGCACGTAGGCGGTGGGCTGGCCGAGTTTCGGGAACACGGTCTGGTCGTCGCCGAACACCAACTTGTGGCCCTTGGTGTCGTGCTGGAAGTGGTAGTGAATGCCCTCTTCCTCGCACAGCCGCTGAACAAAATGCAGGTCGGTTTCGTCGTACTGCACGCAGTACTCGCGATCCGGGAACGGCTGACTCAACTGGAAGCTGTAGGCGTTGCCCTTGATGCCGTGTTCTTCGAGGATCAGCGCGATGATTTTCGGCGCCGACATCTGCTGGTAGATGCGCTGGTTGGTGCGGTGACGCAGGTATTCGAGTTGCGGCACCAAGGACACTTTGTAGCGGGTCAGGCGCTTGCCGGCATCGCCTTGGGCAACGCGATAAATCTGCCCGTGGATGCCGCTGCCTTGCGGATCGAACGCCAAAAACGCCTGCTTGTGCAGCAGCGTTTCCAGGTCCAGATCCGGGTTTTCGCTGACCAGTTCCAGGTCAAAACGGAAGGTCTGGCTGATGCCTTCGGTGCCCGTGAACGACAGCACTTGCAGGTCACCCTGGAAGTCAGCGACGGTCAGGCTGAAATGGGTTTCGTTAGAAGGGTTGAACATTGCTTGCTCCCTGTTCGGTAGTCATCCGTTGCGCCGATGCAGCCAGCGTTGCAGCCAGGAGGAAGTGGCGCCTAGGGCGTCACGCAGTTGTGCGACGGTAATAGTGCGTTTCGCCGCATCGAAAGCCAGCGCCGTTCGCAGCGCCGGCCAGCAGTGTTTCGGTAGGTGCCCGGGTGCTTGCAGCTCAACGTCCAGGCGTTCATCGCGGGCCTGGGTCGATGGCAAGCGGCGGAACGGGTGTTTGCCGCCCGCCAGTTCATAGATCACGCAGGCCACCGCGAAGAGGTCGGCGCTGGCGGTCAGCGGTGCGCCTTCCAGCAACTCCGGCGCGGCGTAGCCCGGGGTCCAGGCGTTGAAGCGGCTGCGGCTCAAATGTGGCAGGCCGGGCAATACGCCCTCTTCGGCCTGGCCGAGGCCGAAGTCGAACAGGCGCACGCCCTCCTCGCTGAGCATCACGTTGCTCGGTTTCAAATCGCCGTGCAGCACGCCGCGACCGTGGGCATACGCCAACGCGTCGAGCAGCGGCAGCGCGACGTCACGCCATTCTTGCCACGGCAGGCCCAGGGGCCGCTCGCAGAGCAGTTTGTCCAAAGTCAGCCCGCGCATCAGCTCCATGGTGATGAAGGCGCGCTGGCACTCGGTGTCCACTTCAAAGGTGTGCAAACGCAGCACGTTGGCGTGGCGCAGGCGCCGGGTCAGGGCGAACTCGCTGTAGAGCAAGGCACTGGCGTCCGGCGATTCGGCAAATTCTTCGCTGAGGAGTTTCAGCGCTACATAAGGGTCGGGGTCACCGAACTGTTCGTGCAGCAGGTCCCGTGCGCGATACACCGCGCCCATGCCACCGGCACCGAGCAAACGCTCGATGCGGTAACGCCCCGCCAGCACCTCCGACAACGCACCCACGCTGGCCCGGGCCGGCGCCATGGCACGCGGCGCTTCATGGGGTTTGGCGAAGGCGAAGTAGGTCAGATCGGCGGCGGCTTCGTCGCCGATCAGCAGCTCGTCGAGCACAGGCTTGAGTTCACTCATTGGCGGATCACCACGGCGGTCAGGTTGTCCCGCGCCGAACCGCGCAAGGCGCCGTCGAACAACCGCTCCAGTGCCACGTGCGGCGCGGTCAGGCTCAAGGCGTTGCCCAGCGCGTCGCTGCTCAAGCCCTGGTACAAACCGTCGCTGCACAGCAAAAACGCGTCGCCGGGATAAACCTCGAGTTCGAGCACGTCCAGGGTCAGTTGCTCGCTGGCCCCGACCGCACGGGTCAAGGCGCTGGCGGCCGGATGAGCCCGGGCTTGCTCGACGCTCATCTGTTGTTCGTCGATCAGTTGCTGCATCAGCGAATGGTCCCTGGACAGCTGATACAGCCGCTGCCCACGCCACAGATAACAACGGCTGTCGCCGGCCCAGACGCAGGCCGCGCGATTGCCCTCCACCAACAACGCCACCACCGTACTGCCCATGATGCTGTCATGACGTCCGGCGGTGACGGTCAATTCCTGGCCCAAACGGCGGTTGAGCCAGTGCAGGCACTGGCGCACGCCTTTGAGCCGCTCGTCGAAGCTGTCTTCGACGGGCAATTCCGCCAGGCTGGCGACGATCAACTGGCTGGCGATGTCGCCCCCCTGATGACCGCCCATGCCGTCCGCGACCGCCCACAGGCCATGCTGCGGGCTGTCGAGGAAGGCATCTTCGTTGCGCGACCGAACCTTGCCCGGATCGGTACGCGCCGCGCTGCGCCAGGGGCTGGCAACCAGCATCAGAGCTGCACCGGCATACGGAAGGTGCGCAGCACACCCATGTCGAACGGGTTCGGCGTGCGCTGGCTCATCAGCAGGTAGTTGGCGCGCAGGCCGCCCACATCAGCCTTGAGCACCAGCACGTCGCGACCGGTCAGGTATTCGGTCTGCATCAGATCGAACAGACGGAACAACGACCATGGACCGGAGTTTTTCTCGATGCCGATCGGGCGGCCGGCCATTTTTTCGAGGACCAGGCTGGTGCGACCGTCTTCCGCGTCGGTTGGCCACTTGAAGGCCACCGGCACGATCGGGCCATGGCGGTATTCCATGGTCTTGTCGCCAAAGCGGAACTCGGAACGGCTGACGGCCGGGTCGAGGGTGTACGGCTCCAGTTTGAACTGCACCTGCGGCTCGGCCGGGTTTTCGGCAAAGAAGCTTTGGCGGATCACTTGGGCCGCGGCCATTTGGTCGAGGTAGACCTTGGACATCGGCAGGCTGTGACCGTCGATGCTGCGCAGACGGTAGTTGCCCGGATCGCCGCTGACGAACGGACGCATGTAGGTGTCGAAGAAGCGATCGGCAATGCCCTGCGCCTTGAAGAACTCGCGGAAGTCGCTGATGGCGACGTCGCTGGTGCTGTGGGCGTTGAACGGGTAACGCTTGTTGATCGCCTTGCCATAGAAGCTGTACAGCTCGCTCTGGTAACGCTGGTTGAGGTACTGGTAGGAATCGTTGAGCACCAGGCGCCAGGTGTCTTCGGCCAGGACGTTGAACCACACGCTGATCGGACGCGGCAAGCGGCCAGAGGCGTTGCGCAAGTTGCTCAGCGCATCGCGCTGGCCGCTCATGCGGGTCTTGGCCATTTCAAACGCCGCCTGATCCGGGGCGCTGGCACGCGCCAGGCTGGCCAGTTGCAGTTGCAGGTCGTTCAGCGCTTGCAGCGCCGGGGTCAGGTCGGCGGCCGGGCCGTTGTTGTCATCGAGCAAACGGTGCAGCGGTTCGAAGCGCCGTTGCAGGGATTTCTTCGCGGTGTCCGGCAGGTTCTTGGCAGCCAATGCATCGCCCGCTTTGCCTGCCACGGCTGCGGCGACTTTACCCAACGCGCCGCCCTTCTTGGCGACCAGTTTTTCAGCCGCATCCGTCGCCTCCTCAGTGTTGTCGACGGCGGCCGGGAAACGGGTGTTCTCGCGTACTTCAACCAGCATTTGCAGGATCGGCGAGTTGGCGGACGTCAGCCCGGCCAATTGCTCAGCGCCCTCGCCGGCGTCGTTGATCGGCTGCAACGCCACCTGGCCGACCGCTTCGCTCCAGAAGTTGGCGTAGTCGCGGAAGTACAGCTGCTCCAGTTCGACCATGAGGCGGCGCAAGTCCATGCCACTCATGCCCGAGCCTTCGCCCAGCACCCAGTTGTCACGCAGGATGTCGGTGACCAGTGCAGAGCCCTGGACCGAGAAATACTGCTGATAACCCTGTTGGGTGTAGAACCCCGGAATCACGTAGTCGGTGCCGACGAACAGCGCGCCCTGCGGACCGAGGTGTTGGCTCAAGCGGTAATCCGGCAGGTTGCGAGCCTGCTCGCGCAGCATCCGGTAGACCACGGTGGCCAGGGATTCGCTGCGCAGAACCTGACGCGCCTGGGCGACCAACGCGTCGTTGAGCGGGTAGATAAACGGCTGCTTGAGCAGGCGTTCGAAGTGCCCGTTCAGACCATTCTGCACCGCGGTGTTGCCGGCATAACGCACGGACCAGTCCTGCGCCAGCCAATCTTGCAGCCACGCCGGATCGCGACGGTCCTTCATGTTCAGCATCAGGTAGGCGCGCAGGCTGTTGAGCAGGCGATCGCGGTCCTTCATGTTGTTGCGGATCTGCCCTTCGAGCAGTTGCGCCACTCGCGGCAGCAGCTGGGTTTCAAGTTCACGCTGATACGCGTCCTTGACCACCGGGTTGCTCTCGTTGCCCTGATACAGACCACCGCGCTCGAATATCGATACGTCACCTTTTGGCGGAAACACCTTGGTCGCTTCGAAGCTGGTGTCGAGGGTTTTGAGCACACCCATCGCGTCATCGCGAGCGGTCAGCGCCGAACGCTGCTGGGTCCAGGTTTGCGCCAGCGAACGCAAGTGTTCCAGGCGTTCGTAGTTGGCCGAGAAACCCGTCGCCCAGAGCAGACCGAACGCCCCCAGCGCCATCAGTGCACCGACGTACAACGCACGCTGGCCCCAATGGATGCGGCTGCGTTCGCGCTTGTCCAGACCGGCCAGATCGGCCTCGGGGAAAATCACCCGGCTAAGCACGTGGTGGATGAACCGCGAGCGGCCACTGCGCAAAGTCGGCAAGACGCCGCTGTCGATGCCCAGGCTGGCGCCAATGCCGGCGGTGCTCTGGTCCATCTGTTGCTTCAAGTGCGGCGCACTGGTCAGGTAGAAACCGCGCAACTGGCTGGCGCGCTGGTAGCGGTTGCCGGTGAAGGCCATGTCGACAAGCAGGCACAGACGCTCGCCGATCTGCCCCAGTTGATGCGGGAAGTCGAGGATGCGACCACGGCGCTGGGTGTCGCGCTCCTGATGCATGCGCATGATCACCTGGCTGTTGAGGCGACGCAGCAGCTCTTCGAACTCCGCGCGCAACACCGTTACATCGGTGCCGCTCTGTTCTTTGCGGAAGCTGGTACCGAGCACCTGATCGCTTTCTTCGCGGGTCAATTGATCGAAGAACTCGTCAAAGCCCAGCAACTGGTCGGCCTTGCTCAGCACCAGATAGACCGGCAGGTCGACGTGCAGTTTTTGATGCACGTCTTGCAGGCGCGCACGCACCTGACGCGCCAGGGTGTCGATGTCTTGCTCGGTGCCACTGAGCAGCAGTTCTACCGGAATGGTCACCAGCACGCCGTTCAACGGACGGTTGCGGCGACGCTTGCGCAGCAGCTCGAGCAAGGTGGTCCAGGCGCTGCCGTCGACTTCCACGTCCGGCTGGGTCAGGTAACGCCCGGCGGTGTCGATCAGCACGCCGTGATCGGCGAAGTACCAATCGCAATGGCGGGTGCCGATGGTGTCGCGGGTGAGTTTGCGGTCGATCTTGTTGATCGGAAACTCAAGGCCCGAGAAGTCCAGCAGGCTGGTTTTGCCGCTGCCCTGTGGACCGATCAGCAGGTACCACGGCAGATCGTTGCGCCAGCGTTCGCTGCGGCCGCGATACAGGCTGGAGGTTTTCAAGGTGCGCAGCGCGTCTTTGAAACGCGCGCGCAGCTCCTTTTGTTCCTCGTCGATCAGCTCTTCGCGGCGAATACGGTCCTGGCCGTCTTCGGTTTCTTCGACAGCCTTCTTGCGCACACCGGCGCGCCAGCTGACGAAGACCATGGTCAGGCCCCAGATCAGGAACAGCACGCTGATGGTCAGCAGGCGCGAGGTCGAGCCTTCCCAGAATTTGTAATCGTTGACGGCCAGCAGCGGTCCGACAAACCACACCAACAGCGCCACGAACAGCACCAGCAGCAAGGTCCAGACCCAGGTCTTGCGCAAGAACGCGCCGACTTTCTTGAAAAACTTTTTCATCACACGTCCCTGTTTTACGGCTTCGACAGCGGCAGAACCGCGGCGGGGTCAAGCGGCTGATAAGGTTGCAGAACGGTGTCGCGCTGCTCGCCGAGCACCCAGGCAAAGCCCGAATACATCACCACCAGGCACACCAGCGTGAACAGCGCCACCATCCACCACGGCACGATGCGCACCAGGCTGCGGCGCTTGTCGTTGAGGCCTTCCCAGTGCGGCGACAGTTCACGCGGCACGTCGCCGCGCAGTTGGCGAATCTGCCGATACAGCGCATCGCGAATGCCGTCGAGTTCCAGCATGCCGCGCGCCTGCACCCGGTACTTGCCCTCGAAACCGAGCGACAGGCACAGGTACATCAGCTCCAGCATCGGCAGGTGTTTGACCGGGTTCTTCGACAGACGATCGAGCAGCTGGAAGAACTTCTCGCCGCCGAAGGTCTCGTTGTGGAAGCTGCTGAGCAGGCTCATCTGCGACCACTCGCTTTCGTTGCCCCACGAGGTGGTGACCACCGCTTCGTCGACCACGGTGCACAGCACGTAACGCGCCGCCATCACCTGGCTGCTCTCGGCGCCGTTGTGCAGCGCACGAACCTCAAAGAGTTTCAGCGCCGCCGTCAGCCGCTCGTTGAGCGCGTACAGGTCTTCGCGGGTGTCGCTGTGCTTGAGCCGCACCACTTCCGACAACAGGTCGGACGATGCGGCCACCAGCGAGTTGAGGCTGATGTTGAACGCTTCCGCCGGACGCAGGCGTGCCGCGTAGATCATGCGCTCTTCCAGTTGCTCGAAACGCGGCGGTGCAGCGAAATCGGTCAGCGGGCTCTGTGCCGGGCCATGGCCCTGACGGTCCAGAAGGACGGTTTTGTCATCCTGGCTGTGATCCATTTCCTTCATCATGTCGGTCAGTTCCTGATGGCCCAGAATTTCAGTTCAAGCTCGGCAAACTCGCCGGACACGTGGAACGCGAAGCCGCCGGAGCGCTCCAGTTGTGCCAGGTCTTCGGAACTGAGTTCGAGGATGAAATAGGTTTTGTTCGAGTGGAACGGAATCTGCCGCGGCGCCACCGGCATGGGTTTGACCTTGATGCCCGGCAGGTGCAGGTTGACCAGCTGACGGATGCGCTCCACCGGGCCGACCTTGAGGTGCGCCGGCAGGCGATGCCGCAGCTCTTCGGAGTCGCAGTTGGCGCTGGCCGCCAGCACGAACGACGCCGTGCCCAGCAGTTTGTGGTCGTGCAGCGGCGAGACGGTGATGCCGTACTGACGCGCTTGCAGCACCAGCTCGATGGCGTGCTGTTCGAGCACCATCGACAGCACCTGACGAATCGCTTCCATCAGTTTGCGGAAGCTCGCGCCCTGGTCACTGTGCTGATAGCGGCTGTCCAGACGCGGGCGTTTGCTGTCGCTGGCAAAGGTCGACAGATCACCGAGCATCGACAGCAGCGTGCGGTACAACTCTTCCGGGTGAACCTGTTCCAGGCCCAGGTAATGGCGCAGGACCAGTTCGGTACGGTTGATCAGTTGCAGCATCATGAAGTCGCCGACTTCCGCGCCACCCACCTTGCCGTTGGAGCGAATCCGGTCGGCAATGGTGTCGCCACGGTGGCCGAGCATGCTGATGACTTCTTTGAGGCACGACAGCAGGTAGCCGGACGCGTGAGCGTGGATGAACGTCGGGACGAAGTCCGGGTCGAGGCTGATCACTCCGTCGGGCGTGGTGTCGAGGACTTCACAGACTTTCAGTTTGACGTAGGCCTGGTCGCTCTGCTGCTCGCCGAGCAACAAGCGGAAGTCCGGGCGCGCCCAGCTGCCCTGGCTGCTGGAGTCGGCGCTGGACCGGCAGGAGGCAGCAGGGGTGCGGTATTAGGACAAGCCCTTCCTACTCTTACTCTTACTCCTACTCCTACTCGTCTTGTTCGGAAAAGGCGAGTAGGAGTAGGAGTAAGAGTAAGAGTAGGAAACCGGCGACTTGGGGAGGGAACAGTGGCACGGTTTCCGGGATTCGATTTGACAGGCAAGGTAATGGTCGTCACCGGAGCGGTGCTCGGGATGGACAAGTACATGCCGCTCTGTGCGGCGGAGATGGACGCGGAACTGACGGCGGGGAGCCG
>CAYNGZ010000216.1:0-9411 GCA_964396695.1 uncultured Pseudomonas sp. | reverse complement strand
ATACGGGCATTTTCTTTAACCGGCCAGCAGATTGCTAGGTTTTCACACAGCCTGGCAAGGCCCTTTTTTGTGTTTCCAGATATGCGTTGTACGAAATTTTCACAACCGCTCCAAGACAATTCGCCCGCACCGATTTCACGCTAACCTCTTGGATTCAGGCTTGTTCCAGAGCCCTGGAAGTCAGGTCCGGGGGAGGGCTTGCCAGTAATCAATGGCAATGCCGTGAGTGATCGTGCACCATTTGCGCACCGCGCAAGCTCCCGGCCATTTCCTGCAAATAACTGCAATGAGAGGTCAGGGCATCGCTACATCTTTGAAATTTAAACTTCCAATGGGTCCTAAAACGACATGGCAAACCCGGACGCCCTGAGTCAGCAGCGAGCTTCAAATCGCTTGCTGCAACCGACCGTCAAATCGCATCTGGCTTATACGCTGCTCTGCGCCCTGGTCATGATGGTGATGCTATCCCTGCTGCGCGTTGCGCTGCTGGTTTACAACCGTGAGATGATCCTTAACACCCCAGCCTCGACTTTCCTCGAAGCCTTCGTCAACGGCCTGCGTTTCGACCTGCGTCTGGTGGTCTACCTCAGCATCCCATTGTTGCTGGCGCTGTTCAGTGTCCGGGCGATGGCGGCTCGTGGTCTGTTCCGGCTCTGGCTGACCATTGCCTCGAGCATCGCGCTGTTCCTCGGCCTGATGGAACTGGACTTCTACCGCGAGTTCCACCAGCGCCTCAACGGCCTGGTCTTCCAGTACGTGAAGGAAGACCCGAAAACCGTCATGAGCATGCTCTGGTACGGTTTCCCGGTCGTCCGTTACCTGCTGGCCTGGGCCGTTGGCACCTGGCTGCTGAGCCTGGCGTTCAAGGGCGCCGACCGTGCAACCCGTCCACGCGGCCCGTTCAGCGGCGGCGCGATCAGCACCCGTCAAGTAGCCCCGTGGTACGCGCGCATCGCGGTATTCATGGTTTGCCTGTTGATCTGCGTCGTGGCTGCCCGTGGCACCCTGCGTCAAGGTCCACCGCTGCGTTGGGGTGACGTTTACACCACCGATTCGAACTTCGCCAACCAGCTGGGCCTCAACGGCACGCTGCAGTTGGTTGCTGCCGCGAAGAGCCGCATGTCCGAAGAGCGCGACAACATCTGGAAGCCGACGATGCAGCAGTCCGAGGCCCAGAAAATCGTCCGCGATATGCTGGTGATGCCGGACGATAAGCTGGTTGAGTCCGATATCGCTGCGGTACGTCGCGATTACACGCCACCGGCCGACAAGACCCTGCCGATCAAGAACGTCGTTGTGATCCTGATGGAAAGCATGGCCGGTCACTCGGTTGGTGCCTTGGGCGCGCCGGGCAACATCACGCCAAACCTCGACAAACTGTCGAAAGAAGGCCTGTTGTTCGACCGCTTCTTCTCCAACGGCACCCATACCCATCAGGGTATGTTCGCCACCATGGCCTGCTTCCCGAACCTGCCGGGTTTCGAATACCTGATGCAGACCCCGGAAGGCAGCCACAAACTGTCCGGCCTGCCGCAGTTGCTCAGCGCCCGCAAGTACGACGATGTGTACGTCTACAACGGTGACTTTGCCTGGGACAACCAGTCGGGCTTCTTCAGCAACCAGGGCATGACCAACTTCATCGGCCGTAACGACTACGTCAACCCGGTGTTCTCGGACCCGACCTGGGGTGTTTCCGACCAGGACATGTTCGACCGTGGTCTGCAGGAGCTCAAGGCGCGCGAAGGCAAGCCGTTCTACGCGCTGTTGCAAACCCTGTCCAACCACACGCCGTATGCGTTGCCGACGCCATTGCCGGTCGAAAAAGTGACCGATCGTGGCAGCCTGAACGAGCACTTGACCGCCATGCGCTATGCCGACTGGGCGCTGGGGCAGTTCTTTGAAAAGGCCCGTAAAGAGCCGTACTTCAAGGAAACCCTGTTTGTCATCGTCGGCGACCATGGTTTTGGCAACGAGCGTCAAATCACCGAAATGGACCTGGGCCGCTTCAACGTGCCGATGCTGATGATTGCACCGGGCATCCAGGAAAAATTCGGCCAGCGCGACCACACCGTGGGGACACAGATCGACATCGTGCCGACCATCATGGGCCGCCTCGGTGGTGAAGTGCGCCATCAGTGCTGGGGCCGCGACCTGCTCAACCTGCCGCAAGGCGACACCGGTTTTGGCGTGATCAAGCCATCGGGCACCGAGCAGACCACCGCCATCGTCACGGCTGACCAGATCCTGATCCTGCCCAAGGAAAAGGAAATGGACCCGAAGATGTACCAGTACCAACTGGGTGCCAACCCGCATGCCGAAGTCATCCCGAATGCACCGCGTACCGCCGAGCTGAAACTCAAGCTGGAAGCGTTCGTGCAAACCGCGACCAAGAGCTTGCTGGATAACACCGCAGGTGTCGTCGAAAGCATGCAGAACAAGTAATTCTGCAAACAGAAAAGGCCCGCGAGGGCCTTTTTTTTTGTCTGCAGAATCTGTTGTGGGTTAACGGTCGACTCGACGCGGTTCTGTGCCCTGCAACCGCTGTGGTTTGCCCGGGGCATTCAGCAATTTGATGGTCATGGGTGTAGAAAAATCCTTCGCTACACTGCGCAACATCTCCCCCGGAACAACAAGGCAATTCCCTATGCAAAATCGCATGATGATCACTGGCGCCGGCTCCGGCCTGGGTCGCGAAATCGCTCTGCGCTGGGCTCGTGAAGGTTGGCAGTTGGCCTTGTCCGATGTCGCCGAGCCGGGCCTGCTGGAAACCCTGAAACAGGTTCGTGAGGCCGGTGGTGAAGGTTTCATTCAGCGTTGCGATGTGCGCGACTACAGCCAGTTGACCGCTTTCGCACAAGCCTGCGAAGAGAAGCTGGGTGGCATCGATGTGATCGTCAACAACGCCGGCGTGGCCTCCGGTGGTTTCTTCAGTGAGTTGTCGCTGGAAGACTGGGACTGGCAGATCGCGATCAACCTGATGGGCGTGGTCAAAGGCTGCAAGGCCTTCCTGCCGCTGCTGGAAAAGAGCAAAGGCAAGATCATCAACATCGCCTCGATGGCCGCGTTGATGCAGGGCCCGGCCATGAGCAACTACAACGTGGCCAAGGCTGGCGTTGTTGCGCTGTCCGAGAGTCTGCTGGTTGAACTGGCACAGCAGGAAATCGCTGTGCATGTGGTCTGCCCGTCGTTCTTCCAGACCAACCTGCTGGACTCTTTCCGTGGCCCGACCCCGGCCATGAAAGCCCAGGTCGGCAAATTACTGGAAAGCTCGCCGATTACTGCCAGCGACATCGCCGACTACATCTACCAGCACGTTGCCGCGGGCGAGTTCATGATCCTGCCTCACGAACAGGGCCGTATGGCCTGGGCGCTCAAACAGAAGAACCCGCAACTGCTCTACAACGAAATGACCGTGATGGCCGACAAGATGCGCGCCAAGGCCTCTTGCGGGTAGTGGGCTGCGTCGTTAGGGTTGCCGCTTCTGGCCGCCCTCACGAGATGTATGGATGCTTAATTACCTGTGGTTTTTCCTCGCCGCGTTGTTTGAAATCGCCGGCTGTTTTGCCTTCTGGATGTGGTTGCGCCAAGGCCGGAGCGCCTGGTGGGTCGTACCGGCGCTGCTCAGCCTGATGCTGTTCGCGATACTGCTGACCAAAGTTGAATCGACCTACGCGGGCCGCGCGTATGCAGCCTATGGCGGCATTTACATCATTGCGTCCATCGGCTGGCTCGGCGTGATCGAGCGGATTCGACCACTGAGCTCGGACTGGCTGGGCGTTGCCCTCTGTGTGTTAGGCGCGAGCATCATCCTGTTTGGCCCGCGTTTCTCTGCCTCTTGAGCCATCGGCGTTGGAATGCAGGGCAGGTCCGTAAGAGGAGTCGTTTTGCCGCGTAGGGCGGGACTGTTTTGCCGCTGTTGCATTGTAGACCCGGCGTCAGCCGGTCATCTTCAAGGCCCGGTAACCTCAAGGACTAGAGCCATGCTCGTACTCAGCCGCGTTGTGGGTGAATTGATCTCCATTGGCGACACCATCACTGTGCGCATCCTCGCCGTGAACGGAAACAACGTTCGGTTCGGTGTTGAAGCTCCGCAAAACATCAACGTGCATCGCGCTGAAGTCTACGAGCGCATTCAGACCAAACGGGTACAAGGCAAACGCAGCTGAAGTGCCTGTTCAAACAGGTGCTCAGTCAAACAGGTGCTCAGTCAAACAGGTGCTTGGGCACGTCGTGCTTGAGCATCAGTTGGCATTGCTGGCTTTGCGGATCGAACACAATCAGCGCCTGGCCTTTGCTCAACGCATGGCGGACCCGCAGTACGCGGGTTTCCAGCGGAGTTTCGTCGCCATTGTCGGTACCGTCACGGGTGACGAAGTCTTCGATCAGGCGGGTCAGGGTGTCGACTTCAAGTTGGTCGTGGGGAATCAGCATAGGCACCTCGGGTCATCAATCCGGCGATCCTACGGCGGATGAACATTAACGGCCAGTGGGAGCTGTCGATTCAGCTGCCGCGAATCAACTTGCGCAAGGCGAACCGGTTCGGATGACAGGCCTCGGCGACGCTTCTGGGCAGCGGCAACGGTTCGTTGTCCAGCCAGGCCGCCAGCAATTCGCCGGACAGCGGCGCGGTGATCAATCCACGTGAACCGTGACCGCTGTTCACGTACAACCCGTCGAGCCATGGGCAAGCGATGTCCGGCACTTGTCGGGCGTCCTTGCTCAGTGCGGCGTAGGCTTGGGCGAACGCCTGGCTGTCAGCCAATGGGCCGACGATCGGCAGGTAGTCGGGGCTGGTGCAGCGGAACGCGGCGCGACCTTGAAGCTGTTCCGGGTCCAACTGCCTGACGTGCAGGCGAGTGACCAGATCAGTGGAGATTTCCTCCAGCAGCTCCAGATTGCCGAGGTGTTCGGCGGTGGTCGGGGTCAGGTCGTCGCTCTTGAAGTCGAAGCTGGCGCCCAGGGTATGTTCACCCAAGCGCGCGGGGGCGACATAACCTTCAGCACAGACCACGGTCGCCAGACGCTGGCTTTCAGCGGTTTGCGCCAGTCGGGTGATTTGCCCGCGAATGCGTTTGAGCGGCAGCTCGGCACTTTGCGCGAAGCGTTTGATTTCCGCCGCGCCGGCCAGCACCACCACCGGCGCACTGGCGAGCAGGGTCTCGCCGTCCCAGGCTTGCCACTGATCATCGGCCTTGCGCAGTTCCAGAACATCGCGGTGCATCAGCCGTTGGACATTGGGATGCGATGCTTGCCACTGGCACAGGGCCGGCGGATGAACCCAGCCACCTTCCGGATAGAACAGCCCACCATGGGACAGTCCGATTCCGGCCTGAGCCTGTGCGTGCGGCTGATCCAGCAGGTGCAACAGATCGGCGGGGAAGGCCGCCGCCAGTTGCGCCTGACGTTCAGCCTCCTTGGCATTGAACGCCAGTTGCAGCACCCCGCAATCGTCCCAGTCGACGCCGCGCTGCAAGTGTTCAAGCAGGCGACGGGTATGCCCGAAACCGCTGACGATCAATTGCGAAAGTGCGGTGCCGTGAGCCGAGAGTTTCAGGTACAGCACGCCTTGCGGGTTGCCTGAGGCTTCCTGCGCCAGATCGGCATGTCGTTCCAGCAGGCTGACCTGCCAACCGCGTGCGGCGAGGCTGGCGGCGCTGGCGCAACCGGCGAGTCCGGCGCCGATCACCAGCGCACGCCGTTCGCCGGTCGCCGGGTTCGGGCGAGCGAACCATGGCTTGGCGACTGGCGGGGCAGGTGTTTCTTCAGGCCAGCCGACGAATTCACCCCGCAGGATTTCCCATTTGTGGCCGATACCCGGCGTGCGGCGCATCTTGAAGCCCGCCGCATTGAGCAGGCGACGTACCCAACCGGTGCTGGTGAAGGTGCTGATGGTCGAACCGGGAGCGGCCAGGCGCGCCAGCTCGGCAAACAGTTCGGCGGTCCACATGTCGGGGTTTTTCGCCGGGGCGAAACCGTCGAGAAACCACGCGTCGATCTGCGCATCCAGCTGTGGCAGTTGTTCCAGCGCGTCGCCGATCAACAGCGTCAGGGTCACGCGACCGTTGTCCAGTACCAGCCGTTGAAAGCCCTGGTGGATGGCGACGTACTGCGCCAGTAGCTGATCGGCGAAGGGTTTGAGGTCTGGCCATAACGTCAGGGCGCGTTGCAGATCCGCCGGGCTCAGCGGGTATTTCTCGACGCTGATGAAGTGCAGCCGTGCGCCAGCCACAGCCTGTTGTTCGAACAACTGCCAGGCGCAGAGGAAATTCAGCCCGGTGCCGAAACCGGTCTCGCCAATCACCAGCCTTTCCCCCGCCGGCAGTTCGGCAAAACGTTCGCTCAGGCGATTTTGCTCGATGAACACATAGCGGGTTTCATCAAGGCCCGAGTGGTCGGAGAAATACACATCGTCAAACACCCGCGAGCGCGGGCGACCTTGGTCGTCCCAGTCGAGCTGGGCATGCGGTACGGGGTTCGGCAGTGTTTCAGGATTCATGGTCGGCTCAGGCAAGGCAAGATGGCCATTCTAGCCGATCGCGACACAGGCGATTGATCCATGGCAATCGCGATTGGATTGCTCGGACAAAGACCCGACCAATCCGCTAGTCTTGCTCAATCTTGGAAGGGAGTCGCTCATGTTCGAATCTGCCGAAATCGGTCATGCCATCGATAAAGAAACCTACGAAGCGCAAGTGCCGGCGCTGCGTGAGGCGCTGCTCGAAGCCCAGTTCGAGCTTCAGCAGCAGCGGCGTTTTCCGGTGATCGTGCTGATCAACGGGATTGAAGGCGCGGGAAAGGGCGAGACGGTCAAGTTGCTCAATGAGTGGATGGACCCGCGACTGATCGAGGTGCGTACGTTCGATCAGCAAACCGATGAAGAACTGGCGCGACCACCGGCCTGGCGCTATTGGCGGATGCTTCCGGCCAAGGGGCGGATGGGGGTGTTTTTTGGCAACTGGTACAGCCAGATGCTGCAAGGGCGGGTCCATGGCCTGTTCAAGGATGCGGTGCTGGACCAGGCGATCAACCAGACCGAGCGTCTGGAGAAAATGCTCTGCGATGAAGGCGCGCTGATCTTCAAGTTCTGGTTTCACCTGTCCAAGAAACAAATGAAGGCGCGCCTCAAGGCCCTGCAGGACGACCCGCTGCACAGTTGGCGCATCAGCCCGCTGGACTGGCAGCAATCGCACACCTACGACAAGTTCGTGCAGTACGGTGAGCGCGTGATTCGCCGCACCAGCCGTGACTACGCTCCCTGGCATGTGATTGAAGGGGTGGACGCCCATTACCGCAGTCTGACGGTGGGCAAGATCCTGCTCGAAGGCCTGCAAAATGCCCTCAAGCGGCCCAAGGTCAACCCGGACAAGGTCAGCGCCGCGCCGCTGTCGACCAGCGTCGATCAACTGAGCCTGCTCGGTAGCCTGGACATGAGCCAGCGGCTGGAAAAGAACGATTACGAGGAACAACTGATTACCGAGCAGGCGCGGTTATCCGGCCTGATGCGCGACAAACGCATGCGTCGGCATGCACTGGTCGCCGTATTCGAGGGCAATGACGCGGCGGGCAAGGGCGGGGCGATTCGCCGTGTCGCTGCGGCACTCGACCCGCGCCAGTACAGCATCGTGCCGATTGCCGCGCCGACCGAGGACGAGCGCGCCCAGCCGTACCTGTGGCGGTTCTGGCGGCAGATCCCGGCGCGAGGAAAATTCACCATCTTCGACCGTTCCTGGTACGGTCGGGTGCTGGTGGAGCGTATCGAAGGCTTTTGCACCCCGGCCGACTGGATGCGTGCCTACGGTGAAATCAACGATTTCGAAGAACAGGTCAGCGCATCCGGGGTGATCGTGGTGAAGTTCTGGCTGGCCATCGACAAACAGACCCAGCTGGAGCGTTTCCAGGAGCGCGAAACCATTCCCTTCAAGCGCTTCAAGATCACCGAAGACGACTGGCGCAACCGTGAGAAGTGGGACGACTACCGGACGGCCGTCGGCGATATGGTTGACCGCACCAGCACCGAGGTTTCGCCCTGGACCTTGGTGGAAGCCAACGACAAGCGCTGGGCCCGGGTCAAAGTGCTGCGCACCCTCAATCGCGCGCTGGAAGATGCCTTCGAGAAATCCGACAGGCAAGAGAAGAAGTCGAAGAAGAACAACAAGTAGTCCGATGGGGTTTGCCTGCGCGAGGCGATTTTCAAATCGTCATCGCGAGCAAACGGAACGCCGCTCGGCTGCTCTCACAGGACCGCGTTCTGTTGAACGAACTCGCTCAACGGTGGGAGCGTGGCTTGCCCGCGATGCAGGCGCTGCGGTCACGCGTTCGTGCGTAACAATTGCATCCGCTCGATGTACGCGCGAATTTCCCGTTCGGCCGCTTCATGGTTGGAGAACGGTCCTTCCTGGGTGTTCTCCCGGGTACTGAAATACAAATCACCGTTCACCCGACACAGTCGGTCACTGCGAAAGTGGGTAGCCGGGGCAGAGTCTTGGGCACGCATGCCGTACATGGTGGTCTCCTTGAGCGGGTCAGGGGGGCGGAACAAAATCAGCTTATGTCTGAACGACATGATGCGCCTGGCCATCCGATCAGTGGCAGACCGTCAATTTATTGATGCGACCGATACCGTCTCATTTACGGCTTGTCGCCAACTGTCCCTGTGTGATGCCTCGAGGGCGGCCTAGAATGGGTTTTCTCGCCGTTGGCCTTTGGGGTTTTCATGCACATTTCGTCCGGTCGCTGGGTTTATGGTCTGTTCCTCGCCTTGCTGACGGCATTTTTGTGGGGAATCCTGCCGATCAAACTCAAGCAGGTGCTGCTGGTGATGGACCCGGTCACGGTGACCTGGTTTCGACTGACGGTGTCCGGCGGTTTTCTGTTTCTTTACCTGGCGGCGACCAAACGGCTGCCGAGCCGACGGGTGCTCGGGCCTAAGGGTGGCTGGCTGGTGCTGATGGCGGTGCTCGGCCTGGTGGGCAATTACGTGTTGTACCTGATGGGTTTGAATTTGCTGAGCCCGGGCACTGCCCAACTGGTCGTGCAGATGGGGCCGATCCTGTTGCTGATCGCCAGCCTGTTTGTGTTCAAGGAGCGTTTCAGCCTGGGACAGGGGATTGGCCTGGTGGTGCTGTTACTGGGCTTTGCTCTGTTTTTCAATCAGCGCCTGAGCGAGTTGCTGACATCATTGAGCGATTATACCGCAGGCGTGTTGCTGGTGCTGGCGGCGTCGACCGTCTGGACCTTCTATGCGCTGGGCCAGAAGCAACTGCTGACGGTGTGGAACTCGTTGCAGGTGATGATGGTGATTTACCTGTTTTGCGCCTTGTTGCTGACGCCGTGGGTGCATCCACTGGAAGCCTTGCAACTGAGCCCGCTGCAAGGCTGGTTGCTGCTCGCATGCTGCCTGAACACGCTGAT
>CAYNGZ010000215.1:0-9439 GCA_964396695.1 uncultured Pseudomonas sp. | reverse complement strand
CCCTTAAAAATAATATATAAATCAATAAGTTATTTTTTGTTCCATAAGAGCTGCTGCAGGCTGCGATCTTTTCTTAGGGCTTACGCGGTGTCAGAACCATCTGCGCCGGGACATTGCGCAGAATCTGCCGCTCGATCTTCAGGTCGAAGTCTGCATCCAGCTTCTTCACCCGCTTGGTCAGTAGCGTGGCCAGCCACGGGTAGTCTTCGGTGCGCGGCGCCTGGATGCTGACGTCGCACTGGTAACTCACCACGTCGCTGGCAATCGCATCGAGTTGCCGTCGCAGTTGCTTGCTGTCGGTGATATTCAGCGCAACGGTGGTGCTTTCCGCAGAGGGGTCGATCACCTTGGCGACGCGCTTGGCTTCGGCGGCCTTGAGGGCAGCCTCGGCCTGGTCCAGTTCGGCTTTGCGCGCATGGGTGATGGCATTGTTGACACCGCCGGTCAGCGCCGGGGCTTTGGGCATCAACGCACGAGCCCGGCTCAGGGCCGTGGCGGCGGCATTCACGTCGCCTTTTTGCAGAACGGCCTGGCTGCGTTGCAAGTAGGCTTCGGCAAGTTGCCGTTGATATGGCTCCAGCGACTGATCGTTGGGCGATTCGGCCTGCAAGGCGGCCAATTGATCCTCGGCGGTGGCCAGCTCACTGCTGGCCAGGCTTTGCTCCAGCTGCGCGATCGCCGTCGCCCGTGCGTCGGGGACCCCGGGCGCCGGCGGCGTGCTTTGGCAGGCGCCAAGTAGCAGCGAAAATGCAACAAGGAGCAAATAACGGGAGGCGAACGGCTTCATTCCTGCGACTCTCTGTTTGCGCAAAAAACGAGCAAGTCTACACCCCTCGACGGGGCAGGACAAAACTCAGCAAAAACAACGCGGCAGCCACCACTACAATCGATGGGCCGGCCGGCGTGTCCTTGAACCACGACAGCGCCAGGCCACCGCAGACCGCGAGTATACCCAGCAAACTTGCGCCCAAGGCCATCTGCTCGGGTGATCGGGCGTGACGTTGTGCCGCAGCCGCCGGGATGATCAGCAAGGAAGTAATCAGCAACACGCCGACGATTTTCATCGCCACCGCGATCACCACCGCAATCAGCAGCATCAAGGTCATGCGCAATGCGGCCACGGGCAGGCCTTCAACCGTGGCCAGTTCTTCGTGCACGGTGATCGCCAGCAATGGCCGCCACAGTGCCACCAGCAACAGCATCACCGCCGCGCTGCCGCCGAGAATCCACGCAAGATCGGTCGGGCTGATCGCCAGCAGGTCGCCGAACAGATAGGCCATCAGGTCGATCCGCACTTCATGCATGAAGCTTAGTACCACCAGCCCCAGGGAGAGCGTGCTCGGTGCAAGAATCCCCAACAAGGTGTCGGAGGCCAGCGGCTGGCGCTGTTGCAAGGTCACCAGCAGCACGGCCAGCAACAGGCAGCCGACGGTCACCGCGAGGGTCGGGCTGACATCCAGCAGAAAACCCAACGCGACACCGAGCAACGCCGCGTGGGACAGGGTGTCACCGAAATAGGCCATGCGCCGCCAGACCACGAACGATCCCAGCGGGCCTGCGACGGCGGCCAGGGCCAGGCCTGCGAGCAGGGCGTACAACAGAAAATCAGCCATGCTTGCAGCCATCTCCATGGACGTGGGTGTGAGCGACCGGTGCCGCGCTGACGACCGAGCCATGCAGGTCGTGGGTGTGGTCGTGATGGTGGTGATAGACCGCCAGGCTTTGCGCGTTCTTGCCGAACAATTCGACGAACGCCGGGTCGCCGCTGACCTGCTCGGGATGCCCGGAGCAGCAGACGTGGCGATTGAGGCAGACCACCTGGTCGGTGGTGCTCATCACCAGGTGCAGATCGTGGGACACCATCAACACCCCGCAACCGTGGCGGTCGCGCAGGCGGGTGATCAGGCTGTAGAGCTCGGCTTGTCCGGCCACGTCGACACCTTGCACCGGTTCGTCGAGCACCAGCAGTTCGGGCTCGCGCAGCAGGGCACGGGCCAGTAATACGCGCTGCATTTCACCACCGGAAACGCTCTGCACCGGGCTGTCGATCACCTGTTCGGCACCGACTTCCTTGAGCGCCGCCAAGGCGCCCGCACGGTCCACACCCGGCACCAGGCGCAAGAAGCGCAGCACTGAAAGCGGCAAGGTCGGGTCAACGTGCAGTTTTTGCGGCATGTAACCGACCCGCAGTTTCGGCTTGCGCCAGACGCTGCCGCTGTCGGGCTTGAGCAGGCCAAGCACGGCGCGCACCAGCGTGGTCTTGCCGGCGCCGTTGGGGCCGATCAGGGTGACGATCTGCCGTGGCTCGACGCTCAGCTCGATGTTGTCCAGCACGCTTTGTCCGGCGAAGGTCACCGCAACCTGATTGAGGCGGATCAACGCAGTGCTCATCACGCCCCCTGGCAACCCGAGCAGAGACCGACCACTTCGACAGTCTGACCTTCGACCACAAACCCGACTTCGCTGGCGCTGTGGATGATCGTGTCGCTGATGGATTTCTGTTCGAGTTCGATGGCCGCGTGGCATTCGCGGCAAATCAGGAACTGGCCCTGGTGGGCGTGTCCCGGATGATTGCAGCCAACGAAGGCGTTGAGCGAAGAAATGCGATGGACCAGGCCGTTATCCAGCAGGAAATCCAGCGCGCGGTACACGGTCGGCGGAGCGGCGCGGCGGCCGTCCTGTTCGCTGAGGACCGCCAGAATGTCGTAGGCGCCCAGCGGCTTGTGGCTTTGCCAGACCAGTTCCAGCACCCGTCGACGCAACGCGGTCAGGCGCAAGCCCTGGCGTGCGCAAATGACATCGGCCTCGGACAGTGCGCTGTGCACGCAGTGAGAGTGGTCGTGGGGACGGCTGGCTAGCGGTGTTTTAGGCATGAGCGGCGACGCGTTTTGTGAGAGACGTTATTATGTTACCCGTTCTCGCCTCTTTGAGTGGTCATCGTGTCCAGACTTTTTGCCATTTTCGTCACATTTACTGCGGGTTTGTTTGCAATCAGTAGCGCTCATGCCGAGGTGAATGTGCTGACCAGCATCAAGCCCCTGCAGCTGATTGCGGCTGCGGTGCAGGACGGTGTCGGGGTCCCCGAGGTGCTGCTGCCACCGGGTGCTTCGCCGCATAACTTTGCCTTGCGCCCTTCCGACGTACGGAAGGTGCAGTCGGTGGATCTGCTCTACTGGATCGGTCCGGACATGGAAGGTTTCCTTCCGCGGGTGCTCAAAGGTCGTAGCCTGCCGGCGGTTGCCGTGCAGGACTTGCCCGGCATGAAGCTGCGCCGCTTCGCGCAAGACAGCCACTCCCACGCGGAAGACGCTGACGAGCACGATCACGACCACCGCCCTGGCAGTCTCGATGCTCACCTCTGGCTGTCATCGGTCAATGCACGAGTGATCGCGGCCAAAATCGCCACTGACCTTAGCGCTGCGGACCCTGCCAATGCGCCGCGCTATCAGAGCAACCTCAAGGCGTTCGATGAGCGCCTGGACGCGTTGGATCTGCGTGTGAAAGCGCGCTTGGCGGGTGTCGCAGGCAAGCCTTACTTCGTGTTCCATGAAGCCTTCGATTACTTCGAAGATGCGTACGGCCTCAAGCACACTGGCGTGTTCAGCGTGGCCGCTGAAGTGCAGCCAGGTGCCCAGCACGTTGCGGCGATGCGCTCGCGCTTGCAGGAAGTCGGCAAGACCTGCGTGTTCAGTGAGCCGCCGTTGCGCCCCCGTTTGGCCGAGACACTGGTGGCCGGTCTGCCAGTGAAACTGGCGGAGCTGGATGCCTTGGGTGGCTACACGCCGGCGACGGCCAAGGGCTACGAGCAGGTGTTGGAGAAGTTGGGGAATGATCTGGCGGGTTGCCTGGAGTCGTTGTAACCCCGATAAAACGATCGCAGCCAGCGGTGGATCTCCTGTAGGAGGGGCCGCCCCCTCTTCGAGGCCGCGCTGTCGCGTAAGGAACATGGGCCAGGGCTGGCAAGCCAGCCCTTAAAAATAATATATAAATCAATAAGTTATTTTTTTTCCATAAGAGCTGCCGCAGGCTGCGATCTTCTGGCTTTAAAGGGCGAACGGCAACGGCGTGCTGACGTGCTGACGCTGGGCCAGGCGCTGCTGAAACTCCATCGGATCGTGAATCAGCACATCCTGCCCGGCAAAGGATTCGGCGGCGATCAAGCGTGACAGCCAGAACCGCACGCACGCCACCCGCAGCATGGTCGGCCACAGTTCGGCCTCGGCGGCGGTGAACGGGCGCAATGCCGCGTAAGCCCCCAGCAGTGCCCTCGCCCGTGGGCCATCAATCAAACCGTCTTCGTCCGAGCACCAGTCATTCAGGGCAATCGCCACGTCGTAGAGCATCGGCCCTGAACAGGCGTTGTAGAAGTCGATCAGCCCGGTCAGGTGCCTGCCTTCGAACATCGCGTTGTCGCGGAACAGGTCGGCGTGGATGTTGGCCCGAGGCAGCGCCAGAATTCTGGTCTTCTGCTCAGTGATTTCGTTCAAGGCGCGTTGCAGCAGATTGCTTTGCGCGGCATTCAGGTGCGACAGCAGTTGTGTGCCCTCTTCGAGCATCCAGTCCAGGCCGCGATCGGTCTTGCGCTTGATCATGTTGTCTTTGGTCGCCAGGTGCAGGTGCCCCAGCAATTCACCGACTTGCGCGCAATGTTGTGCGTTGGCGTCCTTGATGTGTTTGCCGGCCAGCCGTGGCTGCAGCAGCGCGGGCTTGCCGGCCAATTCACGCAGGGCGACGCCGTCGGTAGTACGCAGTGCGTAGGGCACCGGCAGGTCGGCGTCATGCAGCACGTCGAGCAGCTCGATAAAGAACGGCATCTCCTGCACGGGGCCGCGCTCGACCAGGGTCAGGACAAACTCGCCTTGCTCCAGGCTGATGAAGAAATTGGTGTTTTCGCTACCGGCGGCAATCCCCTGGAAATCAAGCAGGCGGCCGAGCCCATAAGGGGCGAGAAAGGTTTCCAGCTCGGGCCGAGCCAGGGGGGTGAACACAGACATGGTTAAAAACTGCTCAGTTCTGGCGCCGGGGATGAACCAGCGCCGATTAAAGTTAAGAAACTACTTCCACGTGAAAATTTCCCACGCAGGAATCAGCATATCCGGCTGATCCGAGCGGATAAAGTTGGCTTCCGTTCCGTCCGCGCGCACCAGAAAGTACGGTTTGCCGCCCTTCGGTGTGACTTTGATCGCATACAGGAAACCGTTCTGACGGTATTCCTGAATGGTTTTGTCACCTTCGGTGTGGATGGTGACTTGCGGTTCTGGCGTCGGTGCATCATCGGCTGCCATGACGGCCAGGGGAGTCAATGCAAAGAAGCCAGCCAGCAACAGGCGATTTAGTGAGCGCATGATAACCTTGTCCCTTTGTCGTCAACGGTCCCGCTATTCTAGCGCCGGACCCGCCGAAAAGGTTGATCCTGCTCATGAGCCAAGCCCCCCTCGTCCTGGTGGACGGTTCGTCTTACCTGTACCGCGCCTTTCACGCGCTGCCACCGCTGACCACGTCCAAAGGCCTGCCGACCGGCGCGGTCAAGGGCGTGCTGAACATGCTCAAGAGTCTGCGCAAGCAGTACCCGGACAGCCCGTTCGCCGTCGTATTCGACGCCAAGGGCGGGACATTTCGCGATGACATGTACGCTGAATACAAGGCTAATCGCCCAAGCATGCCCGACGACATGCGGGTGCAGATCGAGCCGTTGCACGCGAGCGTGATCGCCCTTGGCTTTCCGCTGCTGTGCGTCGAAGGCGTTGAAGCCGACGACGTGATCGGCACGCTGGCCCGCAGCAGCGCGGCCGCAGACCGTCCGGTGGTGATTTCTACCGGTGACAAGGATATGGCGCAGTTGGTCGACGGGCACATTACCTTGGTCAATACCATGACCGGTAGTGCGATGGATGTGGCTGGCGTGAAGGAGAAATTCGGCGTCGCTCCCGAGCAGATCATTGATTATCTGGCGTTGATGGGCGATTCCTCCGACAACATTCCAGGCGTGCCGGGCATTGGTCCGAAGACGGCGTCTGGCCTGCTGGTGGGCGTGAATGGCGGCCTGACCGAACTCTATGCGCAGCTCGATATCGTTCCGACGCTGCCGATTCGTGGGGCTAAAACGCTGCCGGCCAAGCTTGAAGAACACAAGGAGATGGCGTTCCTCTCCTATCAGCTGGCGACCATCAAGGTCGACGTACCGCTGGACATTGGTCTCGACGACTTGCACTTGCGTGAGCCGGACCGTGAAAAACTCTCCGAGCTCTATACCGTGCTCGAGTTCAAGAGCTGGTTCGAGGAAATTCAGCGTGAAGCCAAGCGCGCGGGCCAGGAAGTGGTAGCGGCGGTTGAAGACGCCGTGGCCGACGACGATGGGCCCGCGTACACCACGATCCTCACCCAGGCCGATTTCGACGTCTGGCTGAAGAAACTGCAAAACGCCAAGCTGTTTGCCTTCGACACGGAAACCACCGGCGTCGATGCGCAGCAAGCGCAGTTGGTCGGGTTGTCGTTCGCTGTACAAGCCAATGAAGCTGCCTACATTCCGTTGACCCATTCCTACATGGGCGTGCCGGATCAACTGGATCGCGACATGGTGTTGCGCGCGCTGAAACCGATTCTGGAAGACCCGAGCAAACTCAAGGTCGGCCAGCACGCCAAGTTCGACATGAACATCCTGGCCAACTGCGCCATCGGTGGCGACCAGAGCTGCGGCATCAGGGTGCAAGGCATCGCCTTTGACACCATGCTTGAATCCTACGTGCTGGACTCCACCGCAACCCGTCACGACATGGACAGCCTGGCGCTCAAGTATTTGGGCTACACCACCACCAGCTTCCAGGACATTGCGGGCAAGGGTGCCAAGCAACTGACCTTCGACCAGATCTCCCTGGAGCTGGCCGGCCCTTATGCCGCCGAAGATGCTGATGTGACACTGCGTCTGCATCAGACCTTGCAGGAAAAACTTAACGCCATTCCGAGCCTGAGCAAAGTCCTGAACGAAATCGAAATGCCGCTAGTGCCGGTGCTGGCGCGCATTGAGCGTCAGGGTGCGTTGGTTGATGCCAACCTGCTGGGTATCCAGAGTGTTGAGCTGGGCGACAAACTGGTCGCGCTGGAGCGTGAGGCGTTCGCGATTGCCGGCGAAGAGTTCAACCTTGGCTCGCCGAAGCAATTGGGTGTGATCCTGTACGAAAAGCTCGGGCTGCCGATTCTCAGCAAAACCGCCAAGGGCCAGGCTTCAACTGCCGAGGCCGTACTGGCGGAGCTGGCCGAGCAGGATTACCCGTTGCCCAAAGTGCTGATGCAGTACCGCTCCATGAGCAAACTGAAAAGCACCTACACCGACCGTCTGCCAGAGCAGATCAACCCGCGCACCGGGCGGATTCACACGTCCTACCATCAAGCGGTGGCAGCGACCGGTCGTTTGTCGTCCAGTGATCCAAACCTGCAGAACATTCCGATTCGCACCGCTGAGGGGCGACGGATTCGTCAGGCGTTCGTTGCGCCAAAAGGCTACAAGCTGTTGGCGGCGGACTATTCGCAGATCGAGCTGCGGATCATGGCCCATCTGGCCAAGGACGAAGGGCTGTTGCACGCATTTCGCAACAATCTGGACGTGCACAAGGCCACGGCGGCCGAGGTCTTCGGGGTCGAGCTGGCGGACGTCACCACTGATCAGCGCCGCAGCGCCAAGGCGATCAACTTCGGCCTGATCTACGGCATGAGCGCGTTTGGCCTGGCCAAACAGATCGGCGTCGACCGTAAGCAGTCCCAAGCCTATATCGACTGTTATTTCGCCCGCTATCCAGGGGTGCTCGAGTACATGGAGCGCACCCGCGCCCAAGCGGCTGAGCAGGGTTTCGTCGAAACCATTTTCGGTCGTCGCCTGTATCTGCCGGACATCAACGCGAAGAACCCGGCCCTGCGCAAAGGCGCCGAGCGCACGGCGATCAACGCGCCGATGCAAGGCACTGCGGCGGACATCATCAAGAAAGCCATGGTGGCGGTGGATAACTGGCTGACGGCGTCAGGTCTGGACGCCAACGTCATCCTGCAGGTGCACGATGAATTGGTGCTTGAGGTCCGTGAGGACCTGGTCGACCGGGTTCGTGAGGACATTCGCGTTCATATGAGTGGTGCAGCGACCCTGGATGTACCACTTTTGGTGGAAGTCGGCGTCGGAAACAACTGGGATGAGGCGCATTAAGCCGGGTTGCCGCGGCGTAGTGTCGCGGCAAGCTCTGGCGAAGGGCTATTAGTTCGAAAAGTGCTTTGGGTTATTCCCAATGGGTTTTGAAATTAATCGGAACTAAATCCGTGAACCGCCACTCAGAGTTACTGAATGGGTGGTGAAGCCCTTCGATGCTCTTATGTTGTGTTAAGTGTTGGCAGATATCTGGACCCCGCCCTAGCGGTCCGGAAACTTAGACCCCGAATTTCTCCCTCCCCATACGAAATTCGGGGTTTTTTTTGCCCGCAAACTGCCTGCGCGGCGCTCATGCTGCGTTAAAAACAGGCTCGCAATGCTCATTTAGGGCCCTAAACTCCGCTTGCTCGCCTGTTTTTGCCTTGCCTGAGCGCCGCGCAGGCAGTTTGCGCCTTACTCTGCGGCCGCCTCGGCGCCCTTGTCTGCCAGTTCCATCCAGTTCGCCAATACAGTGTAGGCGTCTTCCAGGCCCAGGCGTTTGGGGGCCGAGAACAGCTGGATGGTCACGGTTTCGCCCCAGCCCTTACGGATTTGTGCCTGAACTTTGAGCAAGGTGTTCTTCGCTGCGCCATAGGTCAGTTTGTCGGCCTTGGTCAGCAGAATGTGCATCGGCATGCCGCTGGCCACGGCCCAGTCGAGCATCAGCAGGTCGAAGTCGGTCATTGGATGACGGATGTCCATCATCAGAATCAGACCTTTCAGACTCTCGCGGCTGCCCAGATACGCTTCCAGGTGGCGCTGCCAGTGCTGCTTCAGCGGAATCGGCACTTTCGCGTATCCGTAACCCGGCAGGTCGACCAGACGGCGTTCATCGTCTAGCTTGAAGAAGTTCAAGAGTTGCGTGCGACCCGGTGTTTTCGAGGTGCGAGCCAGGCTGGCGTGAGTCAGCGTGTTCAGGGCGCTGGATTTGCCGGCGTTGGAGCGCCCGGCGAAGGCCACTTCAAAGCCTTCGTCGTCAGGGCATTGGTCGACTTTGGCGGCGCTGAGCATGAAAGTGGACTGTTGGCACAGACCGAGGATGGGGTTTTTGAGTTGCATGGGATTTCCGATGTGGGCGGTGCCGAGATTTGGTCGCAAAGAGCAGCGTCGTTTCCGTTTCAGTGACGCCAGTATATAATGCCGCAGATTTTGTGTGCGCTTTGTCCCAGCGTAGGATGAAGTTCACGAGAGCGATTGAACTCAGATTGCGCACTAGAACGCAGCACGCCCGCAACCCTGAAAAGGTCGTTTTATGACGAAAAGGCTTCC
>CAYNGZ010000214.1:0-9451 GCA_964396695.1 uncultured Pseudomonas sp. | reverse complement strand
CACCTTTCTTGAAACAACATTTTAATGCCCAGGACATTGAAACGCTCGGTGGCCCAATCCCACACCTGGGTTCCGGCCACGGCCTCGGCAAAAATGGTGGTGCGCAATTCGCTGTCCTGCTCCATGGCCTCCAGCATGCGCCAGACCTTGGCCGTCAGCTCTTGTCGATACGGGCCACCGGCCTTGAAGTCGGCTGACTGCGTCAGCCGCCTGAGCTCATTGAAAAAAAACTCGGAGTTGAACTCATCCTCGACCGCATCCCAGATGGCTTGCCTGGCCTGCCACTGATCGGGCATGCCCTCCGCCCATTCGACGCTGTCCAGGGTTCCTCTGGGCGGATAAGGCCGCTCCGGGTCCAGGCCGACCGACTCGGTATACCTCCTCAGCGTGTCCAGATTCTCCGGAGATATCCATTCGGGTTCGCGACTCAACAAGGTGCGAGCCAGCAACTCGGCACGAAACGAACCCGGAGCAACGTCTGGTATCCGGCTGATCGGGTTGTTCCGAAGATTCAGGTAAATATTGCGCGGACGAGGCTGGGAAAACAGCCCTGTCGGCCAACCATCGATGCCTGTATTTTCCAGTGTCAGTACATGCAGGTCCGGCATCCGGCTGATGTCGGGCATCAGTATCAATGGATTGCCACTGAGTCCCAGCCACCTCAGACGTGTCAGACCTTTCAGGCGGGCCACCGCTCGATGGGTCAGCTCGATCCGGTTGTCACGAAGATTCAGGTCCTCAAGGTAAGGCATTTCACCGATGGCCGGTGGCAAGCGGTTCAGCAGGTTCCCGCTAACGTCCAGAGAACGCAGTTGGCGAAAGGGCTCCAGAAAGTGCGCCTGGCTCGCAAGCATATCGGCCTGGCGCATGCTCAGGCGGGTGACGTGGTCGAAATTGGCCGTCAACCTCGGCATGCTTGCAATGTGCAGGCTCATGGCTTGCCCATCCAGAATGAGCGCCTGCGGATGGACAATGCCGGGGACTTCGATGCCCGCCGGGCCGGTCCGTTGCCAGCACTGCTTGAGGGCTGTACTGAGTTGTTGCCTGGATCTGGTTTCCAGCGCAGCCGCCACACCGGTGCTCGGCAGGGTCGCCGGTGCGTTCACCCAGCGATTGAGCGACAGCGCCAATTGGTCGAACTCATCCTCCAGGGCCTTGAGACGCTCAGGTGCAGCCGCCCCGAAACCACTCATCATCTCCCCCACCTCTGCTTCGGAGAAGCCCGGATACAACCAACCCAGGCGCTGGCGAATCGTGCCAACGCTCATTTGCCGCGCATACCCCGGCATGCCGCCACGCAGGCGCATGACGTGCGGGTCGTAAGCAGGTTTTCGGATCGGCTGCTGTTCCAGAACCGAGGCGAAACGCTCATGGCTCAACGGCGAGCGCTGTAGCGCCTGTTTGAGCTTGTCGCCCTCATGAATCTCAAACCCCAGGGCTTTGCGCTCACTGTCCGGCAAGGCATGTAACAAGGATGCGTAAAAGTTGTCGCCACCGTGCAGGTGCAGCCCTTGCTCGTCCCGTGCGTGATACAGGCCTTTCTCATCAAAAAACAGGACTTTGCGTATTGAAGCGGCTTCAGGACCGACGCTGGCCTGCAATTGACCGTCGAATGAAAAGGCGCGAATCTCGATGCGCACCTCGGCCGACCAACCGGGTATCGCGGCCAGCGACGCCAATTCCAAACGGCGCGTATCGCTGTCTGCCAGTGACTCCAGATAGAGCCCTTCGTAGGCTCGGCTCGATCGCACTCGGGCTTGCGCCGTTCGCGCTCGTTCGCGCAGGCTCAGGGGAACCCGGCGTTTTTCCGTTAGATGCCGCAGCTCCTCGGGGCTGGCATCGCGCAGTAACTCTTCGGCGACCACCACAGGCAATGGTGGGGAGTCGTTGCGCAGTAACCGCACCCTGGAATCGTCGCTCACATCCTGTTGTTTGTAGAGGGTTTCGAAGGTCCGCTGACGATTTTCGTCGGCCAGTCCGGCCAGGCGTTTGCGCAACTCGTTTATCCGGACTTGCCGGTCGCTCGAAATGCTCTGGCCAAGCAGTTCATGGATTTCCTGCTCGCTGAAGGTCTCGACCACCCGTTGCGGCAATTGGCCGGCACGCAGTTCGGCGCGCGTCAGTTTGATCTGTCGTTCAGGCTTGACCGCGACGTTGCCGAAATCGTAGGAAGTACCTTCCAGGCCTGGCCCGTCGAACAGCGCAATCGCTCGAGATTCAGGCCAGCGCGGTAGTTCGATCATGAAGGCGGGTATCGAGTTTTCCAGCGTTTCGGGAATCCGCCCAGCCAGTATTTGCTTTCCCAGCTCACCGGCGTCGGCGTAAAGCTTGAAGCGTTCAAGGCAATCGACCAGCATCGCAGGCGGGGCTTCGTGCTCGACATGCATCCTGCGCAAGGCGTCCTCCTTAACGCCACTGACGGTCAGGATCTGTTCGAGGGATTCATCGGACATTGCGTCCGCCCAAGGCCCTGATCGGCGTAACAGCCGGGTCTTGTCCCATTCAAGGGGCTGGTCGAGTTCAGTCTTCCAGCTCCCGACGCCGTTATGCTCCAGGACAGGCTGATAGGCATCTGGCCGGGTGGGATGCTTGAGACGGTGCAGTCCAGTCTCGGGGTCTTGCGTGACCACATAGTGTTTGTCATCGAGACGCAGGACATCCTGTTCTTCATGCCGGTATAACCCCAAATCGCTTGCCTGCGTTTCTTCGGGGAGCGTGATCGAATGCTCATAGGGCGTCAGATCGGGGTTCCAGAGTCGCGCCTTGCCATTGAACTCCACAGGCTTGAGGTTTTCGACAAAGGGCGAAACCCTGATCGGCGTAATCGCCCCCCGAGGCAATACGTGTCCAGCGCCCATCAAGGCCAACTGGGCAAAGTTGAGCATGACTCCGGTCAAGTGCGCCGTGGCCTCCTCCCTGTCGCCCTTGCTCCAGTCCTCGATGCCCTCCAGCAGTTCGGCCGCCATCTGTGCCACCATCAGGCCCAGCACGGCTTCGCCCAGGCCGGGCACCAACATCGCGCCAAAGCTGAAAATGTTCCAGCCAATATCCAGATAACTGGTCAGACGCTTCCAGCGGGTCGTTGCATCTTCATCACCGGTCGGCACCGCGATCGCACGCGCATCGCTAATGGCCTTGTCACGTTTATCGCGATAAAGGCTTTGCCACAGATCACCCGACATCAGGTTGGTGATGGGCTCCGCGTCGGGATTCTCGACTGCGCTTTCCCGCCACCATGGCCCCATGTCCAGCGGCTCGCGCTGCTGCCAGGTGATCTGCGTCAGACGCTCGTTGACCCGTGCGAAGAATCGGCCCTTGTCTTTTTGCGCCACGAAACGGCTGAAGAATTCCTGATAGTCCGACTGTCGTAGCTGGCTGATCAGCGCTTTCATGAAATCCGCCAGCGAGTCGTACTCTTTGAGCGGGTGCAACGGATCATCCGGGATATAGGCAATCACGGGGCCGCTCAAATGGCTTTGCTGATAGATGTCGTCCCGGCGCAGCATCTCTTCACTGACGCCGCGCGGGCCATTGGTAAAAAACGACTGCAGCAGTTTGAACTGCTCGTACGGGTTACCCGACAACGCAGGCACACCTTGCGACGCTTTGATCCAGTCCTTGAGTGCATCCGGTGTCAGCTCATCGATCGCCGCCTTGATCCTTGAAGGCTCGCTCAGGGCACTGAACAACACGATACCGTGCAACCTGAACCCCATCAGCGACAACCGATGCCTGTGCAACGGGCGATCATGAAACACGATATCTGTTTTGTTATCGCGCACCTCCCGGAGTTTTCCATAAGCATACGAACTGATGTCTTTTTTCAGGTAGGCGATCAGTGCGTTCAGGTTGAACGTCGCTTTTTCGCTGGCGACGGCTGCCTGTTCCAGCGCTTGCCTTGCACTCGGATCTGCTGGCAAAAGTATGCTTTTTATATGGGTCTGATACTGCGCGCCAACGTCCAGCCGACGACACAGCGTGGCTATTCTGCTGACGATCATGACCGGTATAAGTTTAAGTTCTCCTCTGGACGTTGTCCGATACACGCCTGAGCCACTGCCAAAATAGTCGGCAGCGGTTTCAGGGGCTTCGAAGTTATGCAGCGCAGCGTCCAATAGCGTGGACTCACGCAGGCGGCTGGCACCCCTGTCGATGCCGAAGATGATCCTGTCCGGAATGTACAGTTTCAGTGTCAGCGTGCTGACGTCCTCATGACCATTGAAGTTCGAGCTGATTAACGATGAGAGCAACGGCTTGGCAAACGCTTTTATGTCCTGCTGCAGGTTTTCCAGAGGACCGTCCACTTGCCCCTGCAATCGCCAACGCTCCTCAAACAACTCCTTGAGATAGCGCCGCTGGCTCTCGGAAGCGTTCAGATACCATTCCGGCATTTTTGTTACGCTTGACTCGTCCAGTAATGACAGTCGGGCCGGCGGTGCGTTTTTAATGGCGGCCGGCAGTGTTTGAACAATACGCTCATAATGAACACCTTTACTTTCCTGCAAAGGAACGGTTCTTCCCGCCACACTTTCAAATCGATCAAACTCAAACATAATGTAACAACCAAAAATAACTACAAGAGCCACCAGCTTAAGTAAAAGTTCATCAAACAAAAAAACCAAAAAACTGCTCGACAACTTCCGAAAAACACCCTGACCGTTCAACTATTAAAGAGCCGAAACTATATAAATAACGCCACTGTTTTCCGTTGGTCTTATGCGCTCGTTACACACTGTTTTACGCCCATGCCATGGCGTTATGATGCAAGCACTTCCAGTGCCCACTGCCCGAGGGCCTTCGACCATGCGTTTAGCTGAATTCATCGTGCAACACGTGGATCGCATCGTTGACGAATGGGAACAATTCGCCCAATCCATTGCCCCTGATCCCGAATCCATGGACCGGACGCTCTTGCGCAACCACGCCATGTCAATCCTGCTGGCGGCATCCCGTGACATGCAGACCGCCCAGACCGCCCGTGAACAAGCGGCCAAGGCCAGGGGCGAAGGCCCGGAAAAATCCCCAAGCCTGGACAAGGCCGCCGCCAGCCATGGCGAGCTTCGGCATAACGTGGGGTTTGATCTGGTGCAGATGACCTCTGAGTTCCGCCACTTGCGGGCCAGCGTGATTCGCCTGTGGGTCAACAGCCTGGAATCGCCGGATGTGGCGTCCTTGCAGGACATGATCCGTTTCAACGAAGCCATCGACGAAGCACTGGCCAAGTCCACGGCGGCCTATGCCGAGCAGGTCAATCGTTCACGGGACATCTTCCTGGCCATTCTGGGTCACGACCTGCGCGCGCCCTTGCAGGCAGTGAACATGTCCGGCGAGCTGCTGCTGCGCAAGGCCAGGTTGGACCCCGACGCCCAACGCTACGTGACCAGCATCAAGAACAGCGCCCGGCACATGGGGGCGATGGTCAGCGACCTGCTGGAACTGGTGCGCTATCGCCTGGGCAGCGACCTGCCCATCGAGCCGGCACCGATGGACCTGGCCGCCGCCGCAAAAGCAGCGCTGGACGAGGCCGGCGCCGGGCAGCCGGATTGCCATTCACAGTTGCTGGTCGAGGGCGACACCCAAGGTGTCTGGGACCGCTCGCGCCTCGACCAACTGCTGCAGAATCTCATCGGCAACGCCCTGCAGCACGGTGCCAATCACCGCCCGGCAACCCTGAGCATCCTGGGAGAAAAAGATCAGGTGACGCTGACCATGCACAACCATGGCGAGCCGATTCCCGCCGACGCACTGCCGACGATTTTCGACCCGCTGGTGCGCAGCGCCAGCGAAGAACTCGCTGGTCCGTCCACCAGCCTTGGGCTGGGCCTGTTTATCGTCAAGCAAGTGGTGGACGCTCATCACGGCACGATCGAGGTCAGCTCGAGCGAGGCCGAGGGCACGACGTTTACCGTGGTGTTGCCGAGGGTGTCGCGGGTGACTTCGTAGAGGCCGCAGGCTGCGATCTTTTGATGTTGCGCCTACTCGACCACCAACCGCCCCAACCGCTGCCTGAGCATCCGGTTTTCGGCGCGCAGTTGCTGCACCTCTTCGAGCAGGTCGAGCGCCAGGGCGACGCCTTCCCACTCCAGCTCCAGGTCCCGGCGCAACTTGGCGGCGCGCTTGGCGACCGCCAGTTCGTAGTCGTTGAAACGCCAATCCCCGGGCTGCGCGCCCTGAGGTTCGAGGATGCCGTGTTCGACGATTTCGATCACGTAGGCGTCCGACAAATCGGTCGCCTCACAGAATTCTGCCATGTCCAGTTGAACGATCAGGGGCTTGCTCATGATTGGCGACTCCTTCTCTTGAATCAGAAATGCTCCCGCGGATTGAAAGCGGCTTTTTTCGCCAGCTCCTGCCACAACGCTTTGACGTCATCGTCGGTGTGTTTCGGCATCACGGCCTTGAGCTGCACAAACAGATAACCACGCTGCCCGGCCTTGTTCAGCAGGCCGTGACCCTTGGCACGCATGCGCTGACCGTTCTGGCTGCCGGCCGGGACCTTGAGGTTGATCTTGCCGGTCAGGGTCGGCACCGCGACTTCTGCACCCAGCGCCAGCTCCCACGGCGCCAGCGGCAAGGTGATGATCAGGTTTTCACCTTCAACGTCGAATTTCGGATGCGGCGCAAATCGAATGGTCAGGTACAGGTCGCCATGGGTGCCACCACCGACACCCGGTGCGCCCTGGCCCTTGAGCCGAATGCGCTCGCCATCGGTGACGCCCGCCGGAATCTTCACGTTCAGACTCTTGCTGGTATTGCTGACGTGCTGACCCGCCGCGTTGTATTGCGGCACCTGGAAGGTGACCTTCTTCGATTCGTTCGACAGGGTTTCTTCCAGAAAAACCGCTAATTCCATTTCCACGTCCTGCCCTCGGCGACCCGCGCTGCGGCCCGACTGTCCACCACCAAAACCACCGCCACGGTTGCCGAAGATCGAACTGAAGAAGTCCGAAAAGTCGCCGTTGCCCTGACCGCCAGCAAAACCGCCACGCTTCTGCCAGCCCGGTGGGCCCTGGAACGGTTGGCCGTGTTGGCCGTATCGGCGCAAGTCGTCGTATTCGGCGCGCTTGTCGGCGCTTTTCAGCGCTTCATAGGCTTCCGAGGCGTCCTTGAACCTGGCCTCGGCGTCCTTTTCCTTGCTGACATCGGGGTGGTATTTGCGCGCCAGCTTGCGATAGGCGGCCTTGATCGCCTTATCGTCCGCGGTCGGCTCCACACCGAGAATCTTGTAATAGTCTTTGAAGTCCATCGAGGGCATCACCATCCGTTATCGATATTGCGCAGCCAGGCACGGCATGTGCTGATTGGCAGCCGCAGGCTTGACCGATCTCAAAATGGTGACCGGGCAGCGCATCAGAAGTTTATCGGCAGCCGAAGAGGATCACTTGATCACCGAGTAGCTGCCAGGCCATGCCTGTAAGTTTGGGGAACAAGGATAGTCTTTCAAGTGAACGATGACCTCGAATTTAGCGGATAGTCGGCCTTCGATTCTGCGCCGCGCTGACATACACTGCGCGGCCGTTTTTTAACCGGAACTCGAAAGACATGAAAAACGCATCTGCGGCCCGTGCCTGCGGTATCGACTTCGGCACGTCCAACTCCACTGTCGGCTGGCTGCGCCCTGGCATGGAGACGCTGATCGCGCTGGAGGACGACAAGATCACCCTGCCTTCGGTGGTCTTCTTCAACATGGAAGAACGCCGCCCGGTGTACGGCCGGCTGGCGCTGCACGAATACCTGGAAGGTTACGAAGGCCGGCTGATGCGCTCGCTCAAGAGCCTGCTGGGCTCCAAGCTGATCAAGCACGACACCAGCGTCCTGGGCACGGCGATGCCGTTCAAGGACCTGCTCGGGCTGTTCATCGGCCAGCTGAAGCAGCGCGCCGAGGCCGCTACCGGTCGAGTATTCGAAGAAGTGGTGCTGGGCCGTCCGGTGTTTTTCGTCGATGACGATGAAGTCGCCGACCAGGAAGCCGAAAACACGCTGGTGGACGTCGCCCGTGCCATCGGTTTCAAGGACGTTTCGTTCCAGTACGAACCGATTGCAGCGGCGTTCGACTATGAGTCGACGATCGAACGTGAAGAGCTGGTGCTGATCGTCGACATCGGCGGCGGTACGTCGGACTTCTCTCTGGTGCGCCTGTCCCCTGAGCGACGCGGCCACGACAACCGACACGATGACATCCTCGCGACCGGCGGCGTGCACATCGGCGGGACCGATTTCGACAAGCAGCTGAGTCTGCAGGGCCTGATGCCGCTGTTCGGCTATGGCAGCCGAATGAAGAGCGGCGCCTACATGCCCACCAGCCACCACATGAACCTGGCGACCTGGCACACCATCAACTCGGTGTACTCGCAGAAATCGACCCTGGCCCTGGGCAGCATGCGTTACGACATCGAAGACACCGGCGGTATCGATCGCCTGTTCAAGCTGATCGAGCAGCGCGCCGGGCACTGGCTGGCGATGGAGGTGGAAGAAACCAAGATCCAGCTGACCCATACTGACAGCCGCCATGTGCCGCTGGACCGGATCGAGCCGGGTTTGAGTGTGGAACTGAGCCGGGCACTGTTCGAGTCGGCCATCGACAACTTGCTGGAGCGGGTGCGTAACAGCGTCACTCAGCTGTTGAACGACGCCAATGTGCGCGTCGATCAGGTCGACACGGTGTTCTTCACCGGCGGTTCGAGCGGGATTCCGGCGCTGCGTAACAGCGTGTCGGCGATGCTGCCGAACGCGCAGCATGTGGAAGGGAACATCTTCGGCAGCATCGGCAGCGGCCTGGCGATCGAAGCCATGAAGCGTTACGGCCCCCTGGCCTGATCCAGAACCGAGGTGCGCCATTCGCGAGCAAGCCCGCTCCCACAGGGTCAGCAATAAACCTGTGGGAGCGGGCTTGCTCGCGAAGGCGTCCGATCAGGCAGTCCATCTCCCGGATCAGACCATCCCGATCAGCTTCAACTCGCTCTTCAGATACGCGTAATAAATCGGCCCTGCCACCACGCCCGGCAGACCGAACGCGGCTTCGAACACCAGCATCGCCAGCAGCAACTCCCAGGACTTGGCACTGATCTGCCCGCCGACGATCCGCGCGTTGAGGAAGTATTCGAGCTTGTGGATAAAGATCAGGTAACCCAGCGCCGCCACGGCGACCCAGATCGACAGCGACAAGCCGACGATGGTGATCAGCGTGTTGGACATCAGGTTGCCGATCACCGGCAGCAAGCCCAGCAGGAACGTCAGCACGATCAGGGTTTTGGTCAGCGGCAACTTGATCCCGAACAACGGCAGGATCACCGCCAGGAAGATCCCGGTGAAGAAGGTGTTGAGCAGGGAAATCTTGATCTGTGCAAAGACAATATTGCGAAACGCCTGAACCAGCAGGTGCAAACGGTCGAACAGCGCGGCCGCCAGGGGTTTGCGCTGGGTCAGATCGGGAATGCGCTGCAAGGCGATG
>CAYNGZ010000213.1:0-9494 GCA_964396695.1 uncultured Pseudomonas sp. | reverse complement strand
CACGCCACGCCCAGGTTCTTCAGCGGGCCTTGTGGAACAACGTAAGCCAAGGTCAGGTCACGTTCCCACTCGGTGCCGCCGTAACCGCCGGTCAGGGTCTGAGAGCTGCCGACTTTGCCAGCGGTGTCGATGTTGTTGCCACGCAGGTAGATGATACCAGCGGTCAGGCCAGGAACACCCACTTTGGCGAAGTCGTAGGCGTAGCGAGCTTGCCAGGTACGTTCACCAGCACGGGCGAACTTCTGGATCTGCATGTCGGTGATGGTGCTGTTGGACGAACCGTCACCCTGGTTCAGCCAAGGGAAATCGCTTTCGCCGTTGCTGTACTGGTAGCCAGCACCGAAGGTGTGACCTTCAACCGAGTACAGAGCCAGGTAGCTGTACAGGTTGTTGTCGACCTTGCCTTTGGTGGTGTTAGCCAGAGGAGTGTTGTCCGGGTAGTAGCCGGTAGTGAAGAAGGCCGAATCGTGACCGTTGGAACCGTTGTCGCGGCTACGGTAGTAGCGCAGGTCGCTTTTCAGGACGCCAGGACCGATTGCCCAGTTGTGCACCAGGCCCAGGAAGTTCTGCGAGTAGAAGTCCTTCAGCTCGCCGTAGTAATACGAAGCGGTCAGGTCCTTGGTGATTTTGTAATCAGCACCACCGTAGTAGAACTTGTTGCTGAACTTGCCCTTGTCGTAGTTGGAGCTGGCGTTGGCACCGGCGATCGACAGACCTTCGTCGTTGCTGGAGTTACGGCCTTTGGCTTCGTTGATCAGGCCGGCAGTCAGGGTCAGGTCCTTGATCTCATTCGAGACCAGCTCGCCGCCGGTGAAGGTTTGCGCCAACATACGACCATCGTTGTACTTGATGACCGGGTTGTTAGGCTGCAGGGTGCCGATTTTCAGCACGGTCTGCGAAACCTTGACCTTACCGGTCAGGCCCAGGCTGGCGAAATCATTGACGGCTTCGTTGCCCTGGCTTGGGAAAACGGTACCACCGGAAGCGGTACCGCTAAGGTTACCGTGTTTCGCCGGGCTGGAATCCAGTTTCACGCCGTACTGGCCAATGGCATCAATACCGAAGCCGACAGTACCTTCGGTGAAGCCCGAGTTGAAGTTGAGCTGGAAACCCTGACCAGTCTCTTCCATCTTGCTAGGGGCGCCTGCGGCTTTAGTGTCCCTATCGCGGTTATCGGTGTTGATGTAGAAAGTACGCGTGCTCAGAGTCGCCTTACTGTCTTCGATGAAACCGGCGGCGCTTGCCTGCTGCGCCAAAACCCCTACGGCCACAGCCAGGGCCAAGGTGGACTTCTTCATGTTTCGCTCCTCTACGTTTCTAATTTTTTGTGCACTTTGGTCCAGGATCTGGCGCCCCGGTTCCCATCGATGCGCGATTAGCGCAAGACCGTGACCGATAAGTCAATCGTCAGCAGTCGCCCTACGACCTTGGTCTAATCGCCGTGTTTGGTCCGTTCAGGTTAGTGAATTCCTTATAAACCCAAAAAGAATTATTTATTCATTTTTCATACGATTCTGGAATATAGCTCAACACGTCTCAGCCGAACCGGATGCAGAGGTATCGGCCCATGAACTAATTCCTAAATGGTATTTACAGATGCTTCTTTAGTTCCATTCGTGCTCACGTATTCTTCATACGTCAATCACGATCAAATAAGCGACGCCATCATGGCGAAACGTGCATCTTCCCGTCAAATTGTTACAGTTTGTATACCGTTGTAATTTTTTTTACCGCCCGTCCGGGGAGTACCGTAACGGGCGGCAAAAACGGCAGAACTGATCGACGCAGTCCCCCTGTGAACACCAGCGTAGCCTATGATCTGCCAGTGCTCGGGGCGAAGTCTAAGCGCGTCACATTACAGAGTCTTTTCGAAGATCTTCGAATTACGCTGATAGTTGTACAGCGAAGCCCGAGCCGACGGCAGGCGCTCGACGCTGCTGGGCACAAAGCCACGCTCACGGAACCAGTGCGCCGTGCGGGTGGTGAGGACGAACAGGGTTTTGAGCCCTTGAGCACGAGCCCGGGTTTCGATCCGCTCCAGCAGTTCGTCACCACGGCCGCCATGGCGGTATTCCGGGTTCACCGCCAGACAGGCCAGTTCCCCGGCATCCGAGTCGGCAATCTGATACAGCGCTGCGCAGGCGATGATCATGCCTTCACGCTCGACCACGCTGAACTGTTCGATTTCGCGCTCCAGCACTTCGCGCGAACGACGCACCAGAATCCCCTGCTCTTCCAGTGGGCTGATCAGGTCCAGCAAACCGCCGACGTCTTCGATAGCCGCTTCGCGCACCACTTCGAATTGCTCCTGGGCCACCAGCGTACCGCCACCGTCCCGGGTGAAGAGTTCGGTCAGCAGCGCACCGTCTTCGGCATAACTGACAATATGGCTACGGCCCACACCGCCGCGGCAGGCTTCAGCTGCCGCATCCAGCAGCTCGGCCTGATAGTTGGCACCCAGACGCTGCAAGTGCGCCGGCACCTGTTGCGGACGCAGTTCGCGGACCAGACGGCCGTTCTCGTCGATCAGCCCCAGGTCCGCGCCGAACAGCAGCAGCTTGTCGGCCCCCAGGTCGATGGCCGCACGGGTGGCGACGTCTTCGCACGCCAGATTGAAGATTTCCCCGGTCGGCGAGTAACCCAGCGGCGACAGCAATACGATAGAACGCTCATCCAGCAGGCGGTTGATGCCCTTGCGGTCGACCCGACGCACTTCGCCGGTATGGTGATAGTCGACACCTTCGAGTACACCGATCGGCCGTGCGGTCACCAGATTGCCGCTGGCCACCCGCAGACGCGAGCCCTGCATCGGCGAGGACGCCATGTCCATCGACAAGCGCGCCTCGATGGCGATACGCAGTTGGCCCACGGCGTCGATCACGCACTCCAGGGTCGCCGCATCGGTGATGCGCATCCCGTGATGGTAATGCGGGGTCAGGCCGCGCGCGGCGAGGCGGGTTTCAATCTGCGGACGCGAACCGTGTACCAGTACCAGTCGCACCCCCAGGCTGTGCAACAGCACCAGGTCGTGGACGATATTGCCGAAGTTCGGGTGCTCGACGCCGTCGCCGGGCAGCATGACGACGAAGGTGCAATCGCGGTGAGCGTTGATGTAAGGGGAAGCGTGACGAAGCCAGTTGACGTATTCGGGCATAACACCTGAGCCTGTAATAAATAGCAGCCGAAAAAAGGACGAAGCAGAACGCACAACGGGCTGATGGTTATCGTCGGAACAGGCTTGGCAACACGCTCGTTCTCCTCATGAATACGGGTTCAATGCCCCAGGATTTAAGCCGGGGTCAGGCAGTAATGTTCGATCAGTTGACGCAATAAATGCACGGTAGGCTGCAAACGTGACATTTCAAGGTATTCCCCCGGTTGATGCGCGCAGGCAATATCGCCAGGGCCAAGCACCAACGTCTCGCAGCCAAGGCGCTGAAGATAAGGCGCTTCGGTGCCGAACGCTACTGCTTCGGCGAGGTGGCCGGTAAGTCTTTCGGCGACCCGCACCAGTTCCGAGTCTTCTGGCTGCTCGAACGGCGGCACTTCCGGAAACAACGGGGCGTAGTCGATCTTGACCTGATGGAGTTCGGCGACCGGTTCGAGTTTCTGCCGGATCGCCGCGCGCAACGCATTCGGGTCCATGCCCGGCAAGGGCCGCAGGTCGAACTCCAGCGAGCATTGGCCGCAGATCCGGTTCGGGTTGTCACCACCGTGGATGCAGCCGAAATTCAGCGTCGGTTGCGGCACACTGAACTGCGGATTGCGAAACTCGCGCTGCCATTGCAGGCGCAAACCACGTAACTCGCCCATCGCATCGTGCATGGCTTCCAGAGCACTGTGGCCCAGGCTCGGATCGGACGAGTGGCCGCTCTGACCGAGAATGTCGATGCGCTCCATCATCACGCCTTTGTGCAGGCGGATCGGCTTCAGTCCTGTCGGCTCGCCAATCACCGCCGCCCGGCCCAATGGCCGGCCAGCAGCCGCCAACGCCCGGGCGCCGGCCATGGAGCTTTCTTCGTCACACGTGGCGAGGATCATCAGCGGTTGCCTGAACGGTTTATCCAGCAGCGGCAGCACGGCTTCGATGGCCAGCGCGAAAAAACCTTTCATGTCGCAACTGCCAAGGCCGACCCACCGACCGTCGACTTCGGTCAGCTTCAGCGGATCGGTCTGCCACAGGGCGCCGTCGAACGGCACCGTGTCGCTGTGCCCGGCCAGTACCAGCCCGCCAGGGCCTGTGCCGAAACTGGCGAGCAGGTTGAATTTGCCGGGGCTGACCTGCTGGATATCGCAGGAGAACCCCAGGTCGCCAAGCCAGGTCGCCAACAGGTCAATGACCGCACGGTTGGACTGATCAAGGTTGGGTTGGGTGCAGCTCACAGACGGCGCGGCGATCAGCGCAGCGAACTGTTCTTTCATGGACGGCAAAGGCATCGCTGACTCCCAACTCCCAAATTGAAGTCCATCATAGAGCCATCTGGCGACAGGAATAAACCGTCGCGGCGCGTAGGTTAAGGGAGTGCTGTACACTGCACGGCCTTGGCAGCCACATATTCCCCCGGCTGCGCTCCCGATCCTGGATTTTCCGGCCATGCAGAAAGAAACCGAAATCAAACTCCGCGTCAGCCGCGAAACCCTCGCCACCCTGCGCGAGCACCCGTTACTGAAAAAACGCAACAAAAGTGGCTGGGAACGCCGTGAGTTGATGAACCAGTACTTCGACACGCGAGAGCGTGACCTGGCCCGTGCCAAGGTTGCCCTGCGCCTGCGCCGCGATGGCGAAGAGGTGATTCAAACGCTCAAGACCCGTGGCCACAGCGTCGCCGGTCTGTCCGAGCGTCATGAATACGACTGGCATCTGCCCAAAGCCAAGCTCGACGTGAAGAAACTCGACGGCGAATGCTGGCCCGAGCAACTGGCCGAGCTGGACAAAAAGACCCTGAAGCCAATCTTCACCACCGACTTCGTGCGTGAACGCGCAGAAATCGCCTGGGGCCGTGGCAAGACCAAAGTGGTCATCGAAGCCGCACTGGACCTGGGCCATGTGATTGCCGGCAAACAGAAAGAAGAAATCTGCGAGCTGGAACTGGAGCTGCGCGAAGGCGAGCCCGCGGCATTGCTGGAACTGGCCGCCGAACTGGCCGCGACCCTGGCGCTGATGCCGTGCGATATCAGCAAGGCCGAGCGCGGCTACCGCCTGTTCGACGCCAACAGCTATTCGTTGAGCCTGGCAGCGCCGCAGCTGACGGCCGAACTGCCGCTGGACGACGCGTTCGCCGCGCTGAGCTGGCACTTGCTGGGCAGCAGCCAGCGTCTGGCCGAGCAATATCGCTTCAACGGTCACTGGCGTCTGTTGCAGGACTGGGTCGATAACCTCGCCGAATTGCGCGCATTGATCGGCAGTCTCGGCCAGGCGGCTCCGCGTCAGTCGACTCACGACTTGCGCATGGCACTGGATGCCTTGCTGGAGGACTGGCGCCCGCTGGTTCAAGCCGGCGTGGACGACGAAGACGTGCGCAAAGCCGCGCCGGAGCAGTTCCTCGAAGAACTCGACGACGTGCGCTGGGGTCAATTCTCGCTGAACGCCTCGCGCTGGTTGCTGGCCCGTACCTGGGCTGCCGATCGCAACACTCGCGGCAATCGCCAGGGTGCCGCGCAGCTAGGCAACTGGTTGCCACACCTGCTGGGCGAGGAAGCGACGTCCCTGCAATTGCAGCGCTACCAGCAACAGCCGGAAGACCTGGCCGAGCAACTGCCGCGTATCGAGCGCATCCAAGCCTGGCTGCACCATGCCCGCAACGTGCTGGAGATCCCGGAAATGGATCGTCTGTACGGTGAGCTGAACAAACTCGCGCAACTGGCCAACGAACCGATCACCGACGAAGCGCTGGATGCACGCAAGCAGCAGGCGATTGCGGTGTATCAGAACCGCGCGTGGAAGATGTTGCTGCGCATGTAACACCGCTAAAAGATCGCAGGCTGCGCCAGCTCCTACGGCGGATAGCGTGTCCCCCCCGTAGGAGCTGCCGAAGGCTGCGATCTTCTGCTTCAACGCAACACCGGCAAACTCGTCGTGGACTTGATTTCCGACAAGGCCACGATCGAGTTGACCTCCTGAATCCCCGGCACCATCGACAGCTTCTCGAAGAAGAAGCGCTCATAGGCTTCGATGTCTGCCGTGACGATCCGCAACAGGAAATCCACTGCCCCCATCAGCACATAACACTCCAGCACTTCTGGAAAACCGCGAATCGCTTCGGTGAACTCGGTGAAGTTCGAACGCCCGTGGGCGTTGAGTTTGATCTCGGCGAAGATCTGCGTGTTGAGGCCGATTTTCTTGCGATCGAGCAACGTCACCTGCCCGCGAATAACGCCCTCCTCCTTCATCCGCTGAATACGCCGCCAGCACGGCGACTGCGATAAACCAACCTGCTCGGCAATCTGCGCGCTGGAAAGCGAGGCGTCTTCTTGCAACAGGGCCAAAATCCGCCGGTCGTACGCGTCAAGTTCGCTATGCATAGAAAAACCTGTAAAGACACAATGTGAGAATTGAATAATTCGATTTAGCGCCAACAACCCTCATCATAGATAAGAAATACCCGGCATCGAATGTAAAACTTTCTCCATTGATCTGGAGACCGACCATGCCCCCGCTCGAAGCCGTCAGCAACACCCCCACCCGCGCCGATGTATGGAACGTCAGCAATGCCCATTGCCGCGTGCACTACCAACTGCTGGCCGAGGCCGAACCGGACGTGTTGTGCCGGGCGCTCAACTTGTTTGCGTTACAGTTTCTGGTGCCGCAACAGGTCAACGTGCTGCGCCAGGGCGACCTGCTGTCGATCGCTATCGTCATGGACGGCCTGAGCTGGCACCGTGCCCAGGTGATCGCGGAAAAATTGCGTAACCTGATCAGTGTTTGCTCGGTGGAACTGCAAGCCGCTGATTCGCAACGGGTTCAGTCCGTGCAGGCGGCGGGCTGAAGCAGCCCTGCAAACACTCGCAACGATGAATCGGGCAACGGTCGAACGGCCGGCCTTTGCGCAGACTATCCTTGGCATCTGTGATCGGAGACGCCCCCGTCTACACCACTCGTTGCAGGATCGTTTCCATAAGGAGCCCGGATGTCCGTTCAACTCGCCACTCAGGATCGCTGGCTGGATCTCAATGACCTGCTGCGCGAACTGGTCGCCCAGGGTTTCATCAGCCAGGATTCGGCCGAGCACGCGCTGACCACCCGGCGTAATGCCAGTAACAGTCAACTTCACCCGTTGGAGTTCCTCGCCAGCCAACACCTCGACGACCTTAGCCGCCCCGGCAAACGCCTGGACCTGGAAAGCCTGACCCTGTGGCTCTCGCAGCAGGCCGGCCAGCCGTATTTGCGCATCGACCCACTGAAGATCAACGTCGCGCAAATTACTCCGCTGATGTCGTACGCCTTCGCCCAGCGCCACAAGATTCTTGCGGTATCGATCGACCGCGACGCCGTTACCGTCGCCAGTGCGCAGCCTTATGTGCGCAGCTGGGAAGCTGACCTCACCCACGTTCTACAGCTGCCGATCAAACGGGTGGTGGCCAACCCGGCGGACATCCAGCGCTTCAGTGTGGAGTTCTTCCGCCTGGCCAAATCGGTCAGCGGCGCGACCCATGCCGATCAGCAGACGAATACCCTGGGCAACTTCGAACAGTTGCTCAACCTCGGTGCCAGCGATCAGGAGCCCGATGCCAACGACGCGCACATCGTCAACATCGTCGACTGGCTGTTCCAGTACGCCTTCCAGCAGCGCGCCAGTGATATCCACATCGAGCCACGGCGCGAGCAGGGCACCGTGCGCTTTCGCATCGACGGTGTGTTGCACAACGTCTATCAATTTCCACCGCAGGTCACCATGGCGATTGTCAGTCGCCTGAAAAGCCTGGGACGGATGAACGTCGCGGAAAAACGCAAACCCCAGGACGGTCGGGTCAAGACCAAGACCCCGGACGGCGGCGAAGTGGAGTTGCGGTTGTCGACACTGCCGACCGCGTTCGGGGAAAAAATGGTCATGCGGATCTTCGACCCGGAAGTGCTGCTCAAGGACTTCGACCAGTTGGGCTTTTCTGCCGATGATCTGCGGCGCTGGCAGGACATGACCCGCCAGCCCAACGGCATCATTCTGGTCACCGGGCCGACCGGTTCGGGCAAGACCACCACGCTCTACACCACGCTGAAAAAACTCGCGACGCCAGAGATCAACCTCTGCACCATCGAAGACCCGATCGAAATGGTCGAGCCGGCGTTCAATCAGATGCAGGTCCAGCACAACATCGACCTGACCTTTGCCAGCGGCGTGCGCGCACTGATGCGACAAGACCCGGACATCATCATGATCGGTGAGATCCGCGACCTCGAAACCGCCGAAATGGCCATTCAAGCGGCACTCACCGGGCATCTGGTGTTGTCGACCTTGCACACCAACGATGCACCGAGCGCCATCAGCCGCTTATTGGAACTCGGGGTGCCGCATTACCTGATCAAAGCCACCGTGCTGGGGATCATGGCCCAACGCCTGGTCCGCACCCTGTGCCCGCATTGCAAGGCACCGCTGACGTTGGGCGAGGACGACTGGCAAACCTTGACCCGTCCCTGGCAAGCACCGTTGCCAGGCAACGCCCAGCGCGCCATTGGTTGCCTGGAATGCCGCGACACCGGTTACCGCGGACGCGCCGGGGTCTACGAAATCATGCAAATGACAGACGGCATCAGAGCCCTGATCAATCCCGACACCGACCTGCTCGCCGTCCGTCGTCAGGCATTCAAGGAAGGCATGCGCAGTCTGCGGCTGTCGGGCGCACAAAAAGTGGCAGCGGGGCTGACGACGATTGAAGAGGTGCTGCGAGTGACGCCGCAGAGTGAGCAGAAATAGGGCGGTTATCCTGGTCGAACACGCCGATGAACGCTACGGAACTCGTTTGGGGTATTGGCAATCCAACCGGCCAGAAAACCCGAACCGGAGTCACCCGCAATGCGCTTTAAACTTGCTGTCGCTACGCTTGCCTTGCTTTCCCTTTCTGTTGGTTCAGCAATGGCCCATGATCATGATGATGGCATTTTGGGAGAAGTTATTTCCTCAGGTGCGACCACCGCGTCCACCTACCTGACCTCCAGAGATCACAAGCTGGTTGTTGCCGCTCAGGATGACGCCAGCAGTTTCGTGGCCAGTGACGGCAATATCCGTGGTCCGTACCTGGAATCGGCGATACAGAAAGTCCGCGCCGACAACCCGGGTTTGAAGGCTACCGACATGGAGCTGGCCAACGCGATCCTGGCCAAGAACGCCGTCGCCGAACAGTGATCCGTTAGCGCCGCGAATAAAATGCCGCTCAATCGAGCGGCATTTTTTTGTCCACAAAAACAGCAAAGATCGCAGCCTTCGGCAGCTCCTACGCGATCACGCCCCTGTAGGAGGGGCCGCCCCCTCTTCGAGGCCGCGCTGTCGCGTAAGGAACAT